>NZ_KV802476.1:115423-175000 GCF_001810695.1 Corynebacterium sp. HMSC065D07 | reverse complement strand
CCCGAGAAACATGAGTTAGAAGAAATGTTCTAACTCATGTTTCTACCAACCCTCACCGCACATGGCTATAGCCAGTAGTAAATTCACGTCAAGTCGTTACTACAAACGGGGGTAGCCACCACGGGTTAGCTAGGCCGTTCGATCCTTAATCAGTAGCGGTGACTGGCACAAAACGAATAATGCCCCACGCGCGTTGTTGGTAGCACGTGGGGCATGGGGATCTACTGGGCGTCGGAAAGCGCGACGCCAGTGAGTAATTTATTCGTACCGCACATCACCGCGCGCGATGTCCTTGCGCCCGTGAACGAAGAAGTAGACCACCGAGGCCACCAGCATCAAGGCAGCCAACATCCAGTACATGACGGAGTAACCCGCCGCGGAGATGATCTGCCCCAGCAGAATCGGACCAAAGCCAATACCTAGGTCTAGCAGCAAGAAGAAGGTCGAGATCCCCGCACCCATTTCGTGCATCGGCACCAGGCGCACGGCGATAGCCTGGCCCGCCGGAAGAATTGAGCCGTAACCAAAGCCCACCAAGGCACCCGCAGCAATGATCTGCCAATCAGCTGCAGCCAGAGCAAGGACTACCAAGCCAGCAATAAAGAAGACGAGCGAGGAATAGATGATGATGTTGTCACCGCGACGATCTTGCAGCTTGCCCAGCACAAAGCGCAGAATGAGGCTCACCACCGCATAGGCCAGGAAGAAGTAGCTAGCGCCCTTCTCCAAGCCTGCATGGGAGGAGTAGCCGTTAAGAAACGTAATGATGCCCGTGTACGCGACGCCAACCAAAAGGATAAAGACGCCAAAAGGCGCCACCGCTGGGTGCACGATATTTCCCAAGGAAAAGGAGACGCTTCGACGCTCCTGCGCCGGTGCCTTGACGACGAGTCCCAACCCCAAGGCCACTACCGTAAGCGTCAGCGCCACCATAAACACGGTGTTATAGCCAGCTTGGTGGACAATCGCCAAACCAGCCGCTGGACCAAAGGCAGTGGCTAGGGTCGTCCCCAAGGCGAAGTAGCCGGTCCCCTCGGCACGACGGTGGTCCGGAATCACCGATTGCGCCACTGCCATCACAGCAGTCGAGGCCACCGCATAACCGAAGCCGTGCAAAATACGGACGGCAAAAAGCATCGGCAACGAGTGCGCTGGCATGTACAGCGCCATGGCTACAGCCACCACAATAAGCGAGGCCACCAACGAGCGTTTTCGCCCAGCCGCGTCAACGATGTAACCGGAGAAGAGACGAGCAATTGTCGCCCCCACCACAAAGGCACTGGACGCAAACCCGCCCGCCGTATCCGAAGCCTGAAACTGCTCCACGGCATAGAGCGCCATGATGGTCACAAGCAGATAGAAGACCGTGAACTGGGCGAAATTTACCAACCACGCAAACACGAATGTCGGCGTAATGAGGGACTGGGATTCAGAGGACGTTTGAGACACCTTCTTCGATAGCGTTATGGAATTAAGACTTCCACACGCTACCAAAGATCAGAGATACTTTCGAATCCAATCCCCGGGTTGCACTGCGCTTGACGACGCCCCTACCCGAACAGTTTCCGCAGGTAGGATGAACCAAACTTCCACTCCGGATCCATCTTTTCACGCAGCTCGCAGAACTCATCAAATCTTGTATAAAGTTGAGCAAAGTCCTTTCGGGACAAGGAATTCATCTTACCCCAGTGCGGACGGCCACCGGCCGCGCGGAAAATGGGTTCCAGCTTCGGCATGTAGTCCTGCGGATTCAACGCACGCGGAATGTGGAATGCAATGTACATCGACTCACGGCCCGATGCCGTCGAGAGAGCAACGTCATCCGCGGCCGTCGTGCGCAGCTCCATCGGAAATCCGATGCGCCAATCCTGCTCGTCGATGAAGCGACGGATTTCGCGGACGGTGGCGGGGCCGTCGGCAAGCGGCACCGCGTACTCCATCTCGTGGAAGCGCACCCGGCGCGGGCTGACAAACACGTCATGGGCGGCGGCGCGGTAACGGTTATTGGAAATCACCGAGGTGGCGAACTTATTAAGGGTCGGAATCGTTCCCGGAATCAGGCGCCCCAACGCCAAGGCGGCGGCAAAGGCGCCGTTGCCAATGAGCTCGTCGTCGATAAGTGCTTTGAGCCGTGAGCGGCGCTCCCCATTCGGTTCGAGGCGCGTGTTGGCCTTGACCATCGCGCGGTCGGTATGCGGGAACCAATAGGACTCGAAGTGGTCGACGCTGCGGGAGAGCTCCTCCCAGTTGTCCATCAACTCATCGAAGGCAATGCCGGACTCCTCTGCCAGCAGGTCGAAGGCATCCACACACTGCATTTCGACTTCGACGACCACGCCGAGCGCGCCCACGCTGACCACCACGAGGCGAAGTAGTTCTGGATCCTCGTCGATGGAATAGGTGCGGACGTTGCCGTCGGCGTCGATAAGCGTCAGCCCCGTGACCGTGCCTGCAAAGCCCGTGTAATTGATGCCGGTGCCGTGGGTCGAGGTCGAAATCGCACCCGCTAGCGACTGCGGGTCCACATCTCCCTGATTGGCCAGGGCAAGCCCGAATGGGCGCAGCAGTTTAGGCACGTCCCGCAGGCGGGTGCCCGCGAGGAAACGAACGCGCTTGCGCTGCTTATCGACGCTCACCAGCCCACTCACGTGGTCGAGGTTGAGCATCGTCTCCTCCCCCGCCGCGATAGGCGTGAAAGAGTGGCCGGCACCCACCGCACGCACGCTGCGGGCGCGGCTAATGATTCCGGGGATCTCGTCTATGCGGGAGGGCTGTACAAACTCCTGCGGTTTCGTGGTGACCGATCCTGCCCAATTGCTAAATGTGGTTGTCATCGGAGTGTCCATCCTTGTCCTCTATAGGTGTCCCATACATCAACGCCGTCGTGCCCGACGGCGAGGAGGCGGTCGACGTTTTCTGTCATTTCGCCGGCTTTGGCGTGGCGGAACCACACCAGGTCCTCGACTTCTAAGTCAGCCCCGCGCAGCGGGGTCTGCACCTCACCGGCGCCCTCCGTGCTGGAGTAGCTCAGCCCTGCTGGCCACACCGGAACCGGAACGCGATCCTTCGCGGGAGGGCCCGAGGCGATCCAGCCGCCGGAGTTGACCGTGGCCCAGCCCGGCGCGGGCACACGGGATACTTGGCAGACGAAGAACGCGGCCGCCTTGTGGTTAATGCCAGTGAAATCATCGAAGATCGCTGGCGTATAGAAACCAGAGCCTGCGGCCAGCTCGGTCAAGGTTCCCTCGGCCGCGGATTCTTGGAGGCTGCCCGTGCCACCGCCGTTGACGAATTCGATGTCCGCTACCTCCCGCGCGGCCGCCACGCAGGCTCGGCGCCGCGGGGCGAGGTCCGCCATGGACTTTGAACGCAACCAACGCTTGACCGCTCCCACCGGCCCCGGCAGGCCATCCGCTACGGACGCCACCTGCCCTTCATAAGCCATGAGCCCCACAAGCCTGTGCCCGCGCCGAACGACTTCACGCGCCAGCGCTGAGACCTGTTCCGGAGTGCGCACGGGCGAGCGCCGCGGGCCGATGACCGCGCCCGGCAAGTGGAGCGTGCAGTCAATATCGATGGCCACGCGTACAGAACCCTCGAGCAGGCTCAACAGCTCCACGCTATCCACCATGACGGTGATGGACTCGCGCGCCGTGTCATCTGCGGCGAGCTCACGCAGGGCCTTCCGATTAACACTCGGGTAGGCCACCACGATGTCGCGGAAACCCTCCCCGACCAGATGCAGCGCCTCCGGAACGGAATACGCGAGGATGCCTCGGTAGCCCTCATGCTCGAGGGCACGGCGTAGTGCCGCCACGCTGCGTATTGACTTCGAGGCCACGCGGATGGGCAGTCCCCCGGAGCGGGTCGGCATCTGTACAGCGTTGTAGTCGAATGCATCGAGGTCGATAACGCCGACGGGCGCTGGGCTTTCACCAGACCTGACGAGCGGCTCAACGGCCGAACGCACCTGGGCCTGTGGAGTGGTCGCGAGGATTGGCATAGCGTCATCCTAACCACAACTAGTTTAGTTTGTGAGACAAATCTCGAAAAACTCATAGCGGCGTCCCATATTTTTGGGACAATAGACCGCATGAAAACCTTCACTCAGACACGCCTGCCCCAGCGAGTGCACAATTTCTTGGATACGGACCCCGCCCGCGATGTCTGCGGCACGGGTGAGCAGCACCAGGCCCACGCGCCGTTTAGCGGTGACGAGCTCTTTAGCTTCCCCGTCGCCACCGCCGGGGACGTCGAGAAGGCAGTCACCTATGCGCGCGCCGGCGTTGGCCAAGGCGACCGCGCCGCCATCCTGCTGCGCCTGCACGACCTCGTCCACGAGAACGAGGAGCTCATCCTCGACCTCATCCAGACCGAGAATGGCAAATCCCGCTCCCATGCTTATGACGAGCTGATGGATTTGTATAACTGCGCGCGCTTCTATGCCGTCAACATCTGCAAAGCTTTCGGAAACGACCGCCACCCCGGCGCGCTTCCCGTACTGACCAAGACACGCACGCAGCATTACCCGCTGGGCGTGGTGGGGCTCATCTCCCCGTGGAACTACCCACTGTCCCTGGGTGTGGGCGATGTTCTGGCAGCGCTCTCCGCCGGCAATGCCGTGGTGCACAAGCCGGACTCCCAGACCACGTTGACGGCAATTCTGCTTCGGCGCCTCGCCATTGAGGCGGGCCTTCCGGAGGCCGCCTGGCAGCTGGTTCCCGGCCGGGGTGCCGAGGTGGGTGACGCCCTGGTTCCGCTGGTGGATGGCCTCTCCTTTACCGGTTCCACCCAGGCTGGCAAGTCGATTGCCACCCGGGCCGCGGGGCGCCTCATCCCCACCATGTTGGAGTTGGGCGGCAAGAACCCGATGCTCGTGCTTGACGACGCCCCCCTTAAACCCACCGCCCAAGGTGCGGTACGCACCGCCTTCTCCTCCTCCGGGCAGCTGTGCATGTCCGCCGAGCGCGCCTATGTCCACGAGAGCGTCTTTGAGGAGTTCCTCGCAGAACTCAAGAACGCTCTGGACCAGCAAGTGCTCGGGGCGGCATTCTCCGATGCTGCCACCATCGGCTCACTGACCTCGCAGCGCCAGCTCGATGCCGTGGTCGCCCACGTCGAGGACGCCGTTTCCAAGGGCGCCACCGTGGTTTATGGCGGAAAGGCTCGGCCGGATCTTGGGCCCTTCTTCTATGAGCCCACCGTGCTCACCGGCGTGACCCCAGAGATGGATCTCTATGCCACCGAGACTTTCGGCCCAGTGTTGGCGGTATACCCGGTGAGCTCCGATGCCGAAGCCATCCAGCGCGCCAATGACACCACCTACGGTCTTTCTGCCTCAGTGTGGTCCGGAAACTCCCGCCGCGCGTGGAAGGTTGCCTCCCAGCTAGAGGCCGGCATGGTCAACATCAACGAAGGCTTCGCCGCCGCCTACGGTTCTATCGCCGCGCCAGGTGGAGGCGTCAAGGAATCTGGCCTGAACCACCGCCACGGCATTACCGGCATGCGCCTGTGGGCCAACGAGCGCACCGTGGCCGAGCAGCGCCTGCACCCACTTGCGCCGTCGGAGTACGTCTCACCGGAGCGCTTCCGCCAGCTGGTATCGACGGGCATGCAGCTGATGAAGACCTTCCGGCTCTAATGTAGACAGCCATGAAGGAACTTAACCGCGACGAACTTCTAGCACGCCGGCTCATTGCTCAAGGTCTCGCCCCATCGGCCGCGAGATCACAGCTCGCCTCGGCGCTGGACGTCGCTGAGCATCTCCTCGCTCTGCAGGGTCAGACCTACGATGCCGGCATCACAGCACTTGCCCTTCGCGCCGGCTGCACTGATCAAGAGGTGCTCGGTGAAGTTGGACACTATCGCGTGGTGCGCTGTTGGCCACAGCGCGGCACGCTGCACTTCATGCCGGCCGCCGACGTCCGCTGGATGTCCCGCTTGCTCTATCCGCGCGTGGCCTCCAGCCAGAAATCTCGGCGACCGAGCTTGGGGCTCAGCGAAGACATGGTGGCAGCAGCTTCGGAAGCACTACATGGCGCAGCCACCGAGCCTCTCACTCGCACGGAAGTCTACGAGATTTTCGCTGAGGCTGGAGTGAACCCCACAGAAGGCAGGGGCTCCCACCTACTCCGCGCATTCGGCGGTGCCGGTGACTTGGTACAGGGCCCAAAAGCTGGCAACCAAGAGACCTTCCTCCATGTCGACGCGCTGCCTAGCGTCCAGCGCAAGCCAGAGAAGCCACTCTCAGAGCTAGCCCAGCGCTATGTCGAAGGCCACGGCCCCGTATCCGTAGCCGACCTCCAAACATGGTCCAAGCTCAGCAAATCCCAGGCTGCCAAGGCTCTTGCGAGCACGGAGGCCACGACCGTTAGCCATGACGGGCAGACACTGTGGATGGCGGGCTGGCAGGAGGATGTCACCGCGAGCGAAATCGACGGTGCCTTAAAAATCCGGCTCGAACTCCCCGCCTTCGACGAATACCTGCTGGGCTATGCCAACAAGGATTGGATCGTGCCCGATGAGATCCGAGCAAACGTCCTCACTCGAAATGGCCTCAGTTGGCCGTGGGTCATGGAAGGCGGGCGCGGTGTAGCCAGCTTACGGCATCCGTAGGATGCGGCGATGAACCGTTCCTTCGGGCTCGACGTGAATGAAGACCTCGGCGCCGGGAAAAAGCTCATCGATGGCGTCTTCGATGCGGTCGGCGATTGTGTGCGAGTGCAGCACCGTCCACTCGCCGGGAACATCCATGGTGAGGTAAACAAGGCGCTGGCGCCCTGCCGCGACCGTGCGGCGTGAGGTGAAGGAAACATCGTGACGGCCCTCCAGCTCATTGAGCAAAGCATCCAACTTGGCGTGTTCCTCTTTGGGCAGGGACTCCGACAACAGGGAGCTCAAGGATTCCTTGAGCAGCTTATACCCAGTCCACAAGATGTTAATGCCCACTGCCAGCGCAATGACGGGATCCAACCACAGCCAGCCAGTCAGTGCGACCGCACCAATGCCGAGGAGGACGCCGACGGACGTCCAGACGTCGGTAAGCAAGTGCTTTCCGTCCGCCTGCAAGGTAGCTGAGCGGTGTTGCTTGCCTGCGCGCACGAGCAGGAGGCCCACGCCCAAGTTCAGCAAGGAGGCGATGAGTGACAGTAAGAGGCCGAGCCCAGGTTGCTCCAGCGGCTGCGGAGCCAGAAATCGGCGGATGGCCGTGTAGATGATCATCGCGGCGGCCACGAAAATCATCGCGCCCTCTACCAACGCGGAAACATACTCGGCCTTGCCGTGGCCGAACTGGTGGTTTGCATCTGCCGGCTTCGCCGCAATTTTGATAGCCACAAACCCCACGACGGCGGCTACGAGGTTCACGCCGGATTCGAGGGCGTCGGAAAGAAAGCCCACCGATCCCGTCGCCGCAGCAGCGACGACTTTGAGCGCGATCGTGGCCACTGCGGTGGCGATGGAGAGCTTCATGAAGCGTTCGAGCAGCAGTTGCTCGGTTGGAAGAGACATGTGCGTCTTTCTATATGTCCCTCGCTGAGGAAAATTTCTATTTACCGTGAGTCAGGGTACCAAAGGCAAGTGTGTACGTACTGTTCACGCATTGTTTACCGCGTGTGGTCGTAAAGTACATAAACCGTCGTTAGTTTGTACTTCATGTCCAAAGACATATCTCCCCCAGTTCTCCTCTTCGATTTCGATGGCACCGTTAGCCTGGGCCACGGGCCCGTGCTGGCCTATGCTCGCCACATCGGGGAGGCAACCGGAAACCACTCCATCCCCCACACCGCCGAGCATATGCTCTCAACGAACGACGCCTCCCTAGTGCACTATCGCGACGGCTACGACCTCGTCCGCAGCCTCGCCACGGATTGCGATGCCCCGGAGGACTCCTGCCAACAGGCCTACATGGCCTCCCGACTAAACCTTGCGGACACCGGAATCACAGCGCCCGAAGGCCTCGCCGAGTTTCTAGGCTCGTATCCCGGCCGCGTGGTTCTCGCCACCAACTCCCCCGAAACTGGCCTCGCAGAGGCGCTTAAGGTTTTGGGGCTGAGCAACTCCTTCGACGCCATCTACACGAGGGTGGGCAAGCCCGACGGCTTGACTCGAATCCTCGAATCTGATTTCCCCGATAGCCCCATCATCGCTTTCGGCGATATCTGGGATTTCGATCTCGCTCCCGTGGCTGCCCGTGGCGGGCACACCGTTCTATTGGAAACACCGTTCGCCACCCCCGCAGACGCCAACCCCACGTGGCGCGCTCAGCGCGTCACCGACATCTTTTCTGAACTATCTTCCGCCTTCTAGCACTCCACCCCTCGACACAGAAAGACATTCTCATGCGCCGTTTCTCCGCCCTCGCTGCCTCCGCCCTTGCACTGTCGCTCTCCTTGACCGCCTGCTCCTCTGACTCCTCCTCAACCGATGGCTCGAACTCCCCCGACAAGCTCACCCTCGCACTCATCCCGAACGAGAAGGTCAACGATCTCGTCACCACCGCAAAGCCGCTGACTGACTACCTCTCTGAGGAGCTCGGCATCGAGGTCGAGGGGGTCGTGACCAAGGACTACCAGGCCGCCGTCGAGGCCATCGGCTCCGGCCAAGCAGATATCGCCATCGCCTCCGCCGCGCAGCTGGCCTCCGCCGAAGACATGTACGGCGCTCACGCCGTGCTGCAGGACGAGCGCTTCGGCGCGGATTCCTACGCCGGCCAGTTCGTCACCAACAACCCCGACAAGTACTGCGAGGACGAGCCGGTGGCCTCCACCTATGCTGCCAGCGGTGCCGACTACCTGTACTGCAACGGCACCGCCACCCCGGAGGAGAACAAGGGCCAGGGTCCGAAGGGCCTCGAGGCGCTCAAGAAGATCGATGGGGAGACCACCGTCGCCATGCTGGGTGCTACCTCCCCCGCCGGATACCAGCTGCCGGTCATGGCCATGGAATCCCAGGGCATCGACGTCGACAGCCTCAAGAAGGTGCCAGTGACCTCCAACGATGCCTCCATCATGGCGGTCTACAACGGCGATGCCGAGGTGGGCTTCAGCTTCTGGGATGCGCGCTCCACCATCGACGCATCGGAGGCCCCAGATCTGGCCGAGAAGCTCGTGGTCTTCGGCTACACCGACATGTACCCCAACGGTGGCGTCGTGATTTCTGATGAGGTGCCGGAGGATCTGCGCGGCCAGATCACCGACCTCATGGACGGCTTCTCCGAGGTTGACCCGGACACCATGTCCGCCATCTTCGACATCACCGACTGGGTTCCCGCCAAGCAGGAATCCATCGATATGGCGCGCAAGGTCAACGAGCGCTTCGCCCAGTAGCCTGACGCCCCTACTCAGAAAGGCTTCACCCATGATGGAGGAGAAAGCGTGGGGAATCCGCTTCGAGAATGTCTCGGTGCGCTACCCCAACGGAACGCTGGCGCTTGACGATGTCTCCGTGGACATCGCTCCCGGCGAATTCGTCGCCATCGTCGGCCTGTCCGGCTCTGGCAAATCCACGTTCATCCGCAGCATCAACGGCCTCGTGCAACCGACATCCGGCAAGATTTTCGTCGGCGACCACGAGATTTCTGCGGCGAAGGGAGCGCAGCTGCGGAAGCTGCGCGGCCGCATCGGCATGATCTTCCAGGAGTTCAACCTGGCGGACCGCGCGAGCGTCTTCTCCAATGTCCTCGTCGGGCGCTTTTCTCACAATCCCAGCTGGCGCACCCTGTTGGGAATCTCTACCGCCGAGGACAAAGCAATCATCGCCGAAGCCCTCGACTCCGTAGGGATCCTCGACAAGGCGTGGAATAAGGCCGGCGCCTTGTCGGGCGGCCAGAAGCAGCGCGTGGCCATCGCCCGCGCCCTGTCCCAGAAGCCGGCGATCATGCTGGCCGATGAACCCGTCGCCTCCCTAGACCCGCCCACTGCCCACTCCGTGATGAAGGATCTACGCCGCATCAATACCGAGCGGGACCTGACCACCCTGGTGAACTTGCACCTGGTGGATCTGGCGCAAGACTACGCCTCGCGCATCATCGGCATTCGCCACGGCAAGATAGTTTTCGATGGGCCCGCCGCGGGCTCCACCGTGGAGGATTTCGAAGCCATCTACGGCCGCCGCATCCGCGAGGAAGACCAGCTGGGAAGTCAGGAGAGCCGGGCATGACGGCGGTACTTCCCCCACGGCAGCGCAACTGGCCCGGCATCCTTGGCGGGCTGGCTGCTTTTCTCGCGCTCACCATCGCCACCTGCGTCCCCGCCTGGGGCGGAATCGAGATCGACTTTGGGCAGATCGCTCGCAACTGGCGCAACGGCGCCGACCGCTTGGCCCTGATGTTCAGCCCCGACTGGTCCATCCTCCCGCGCACGTGGGAGCCGATGCTTGAAACCCTCGCCATGGCCGTCGTCGGTGCCGCCATCTCCGCGGTCATCGCTCTGCCCCTATCCCTGTGGGCGGCGCGGCCCACCAACCCATCGACACCGTGGCGCTCGCTAGTGCGCGGCATCGTCAACGTTGTCCGCGCGGTGCCCGACTTGGTCTACGCCACCATCCTCGTGGCCATGCTCGGCGTCGGTGCCCTGCCCGGCATCATCACGCTGGTGCTCTTCGACGTCGGCATCGTGGTCAAGCTCGTCTCCGAAGCCATCGACTCCGCAGATGATTCTTATATGGAGGCCGGCCGCGCCGCCGGCGGCACGCAAACCCAGATCAACCGGGTTACTGCCCTGCCGCAGACCTGGCCGGTCTTTGCCAGCCAGGTGATCTACTCCCTCGAGCTCAACGTCCGCATCTCCGCGGTCCTCGGCCTCGTGGGCGCTGGTGGCATTGGCCTGCTGATCGACGAAGTCCGCGGCTTCTACCGCTATGACGCACTCTCCGCCATCGTGCTCGAGCTGCTCGTCGTGGTCATCGCCCTGGAGATCGTGTCCGTCAACCTGCGAAAGAGGCTGCGATGAGCACTGCACATGTACTTCCCTCCCGCTCCCGCAGCTGGGGAGTCTTCGCTGCGTGGGCCGGAATCCTTATGATCTTGGCGCTGTCCTTTGGCTACATTCGCGTTGATCTGACGGCTCTTAAAGATTTGCCCTCGAACATCTGGCACTACCTCGTGCTCATGTTCTCCAACCCGGACTGGTCCAAGCTGGGTGAGGCCCTCCTGCAGACCTGGCGCTCCGTGGCGATGGCCTGGATCGGTGCGCTGCTCGGCGTGTTCCTCTCCACCATCCTCGGTGTCCTAGCTGCCAATACGGTCTCCCCGGGGTGGGTATGCCTACCACTGCGCGCGCTGTTTGCCATCATCCGCGCGGTACCGGAGATCATCATCGCCATCATTATCCTCACCGTCACCGGGTTAACCCCGTTTACGGGCGCGCTAGCTCTGGCCATCGGCGGCATCGGCACGCACGCGAAGTGGACCTATGAGGCCATTGAAACCGCACCGACTGGCCCGGCCGACGCGGTCAAGGCAGCCGGCGGCAGCCTGGCAGAAATGGTGCGCTGGGGAACCTGGCCCATTGTCCAACCGGAGCTGGCTTCGCTCGCGCTCTACCGTTTTGAGATCAACGTGCGTACCTCCGCGGTCCTCGGCCTCATCGGCGTGGGAGGCATCGGTGACATGCTCACCGGCTATACGCAGTACCGCCAGTGGGACGTCGTCGGCGTCCTGCTCATCGTGGTCATCGTCATCACCATGTCCATCGACGCCATCTCCGGCGCTATCCGCCGCCGCATCGTGGCCGCCAAATTCACCTGATAGATACCCCTATGACTGATTCCGCCCCACTCTCCGCGCACATCACCACGCGCATGCCGAGCCTGCAGCCCATCGAACAACGCGTGGCCCAGGCAATCCTCGAAGACATGGACTTCGTCCTGCACGCCACTGCGGACCAGCTGGCGGCCAAGGTAGGCACGTCCCGTACCTCCGTCATCCGCACCGCGAAAGCGCTGGGCTACGACGGGTACCAGCAGTTGCGTGTGGCGCTCACGCAGGAGATTGCGCAGCGCCCCACCCCGCCGGCGGGTGCCGATTCCACCCACGTCGGCCGCATGAGTACCGAGATTGCCTCCTTCAGCAACTACCTGCATGGGCTTACTTCCCTGCTCAACGAGGATGAGCTAGCCGCGACAGTAGAGGCAGTAGCGCAGGCCAAGCGTGTTCTCCTCGTGGGCAATGGCCTCTCTGCTCCCTTGGCGCAGACCATGGCGCTGCGCCTCACAAGCATCGGGCGCCCAGCCGAGTTCGTGGCGGAGGCCATGGGCCAGCACATCGCGGCGACGCAACTAGACGCAGAGTGCGTGTGCCTCGTCGTTTCCGGTTCAGGGTCGACCACGCTCACGCTCAAAGCCGCGACCGCAGCCTTCGAGGCGGGCGCGAAGCTCATCGCGCTGACCTCGTTTACCTCCTCGCCCTTGGCGGAGCTCGCCTCCTACACGCTGGTCATCCCCTCCCCGGATGGGACATTTCGTGCAGAGCTGCAGGATGCCTCGCGCGTTGCTTTTCTGCTGGTGCTTGAAGCACTCGTGACGCTGGTGGATTCCCACCTCGATGATTCCGCGGCACGGCGCACGGTGCTCTCCGTGCTCCAATCGGCGATGGAAGATTAATTTCCCAGGTAGGCGTAGGCCGCGGCGATGAGCGCCTGCGTCGCGGTGCTGAGCGTCGGCTGCAACTCCGGAGCAAAACGCGGGTTGTGGTTAGGAATGGACGCGCCATCAGTACGCCCGCCAAAACCCCAGAAGCAATACGGAGTACCAAAGGCATCGGGGATCCTCGAGAAATCCTCCGATGCGGTCCACGGTTCCATGTCGAGGACGTTGTCGCTTCCGAGGACGTCGACAAGCTGCGCGCGCACCTTGTTCGTGACTTCCTCATCGTTGACAGTGAGCGGGTAATTATCGCTTTCGGTGATCTCCGGCTCACGTGGGGATATCGCTGCCTGGCACTCGGCGTTGACGATCCGGTGGATGGCCTCAACGATTTGCTCTCGAATCTCCTCGCTATAGGCGCGGACATTGATGCGCAGGGTGGCCGAATCCGGGATGATATTGGCCTTCGACCCCGCTTGCAGCGCGCCGACGGTCAGTACGGCGAACTGGTGAGGATCGACTTCGCGGGACACGACGGTCTGCAGCCGCAACACTATGGAGCTGGCCAAGACGACTGGATCGACGCTGAGGTGTGGCATCGAACCATGGGAACCGTGGCCATAAACGGTGACCGTGAGTGAGGTCGCTGTCGACAAGACCGGGCCGGGCGCAATCAGTACGGTGCCGGCCGGGGCGTTTTTATCAATAAAGATGTGCTGGCCAAAGGCCACGTCAGGCGTGGGGACTTTGCCGGTAAGTCCCGCGTCCACCATGGATTGTGCACCCTCCGCGGTTTCCTCGCCCGGTTGAAAGAGCGCGATGAAAGTACCGGACCACGCGTCAGTGGCCTTCGCCATCGCTTCCGTGGCACCAAGCAAGGCGGTCACGTGGGTGTCGTGGCCACAGGCGTGCATAACCTCGCCCGTGGCCGAGTAGTCCAAGCCAGTGTCTTCAGTGACGGGCAGGCCGTCGAAGTCAGCGCGTTCTAAAACGGTCGAACCCTCACCGTTGCGGAGGATGCCGACGACTCCCCCGCCGAGTTCAAGCACTTCAACCCCTGGAAACTCCCGGAGCTTGCCCGCGATGACGCCGCGGGTGCGCTCCTCCTCCATGCTGAGCTCAGGATGCTGGTGAAGGTCCTTGTACAGGGCTTCTTGCCACTGCGTGGCATGTGCTGCTCGGTCTAGGATGTGGGCGATACTCATGCCCACAGCCTACGCGCTATGAGCGCACGAGCTAGCCGCCGATCTTGAAATCGCAGACGTCGCCATCCTGCATGATGTATTCCTTACCCTCCTGGCGCACCTTGCCGGCGTTACGGGCTTCCGCCATGGAGCCAGCAGCATCAAGGTCGTCGAAGGAGACGATTTCTGCCTTGATGAACTTCTTCTCGAAGTCGGTGTGAATGACACCCGCGGCCTGCGGTGCCGCGGACCCCTGCCTGATGGTCCATGCGCGGGCTTCCTTCGGGCCAGCGGTCAGGTAGGTCTGCAGGCCGAGGGTGGCGAAGCCGGCCTTGGCCAACGTCGCCAAGCCTGGCTCTTCCTGGCCGACAGACTCCAGCAATTCCAGAGCCTCTGCCTCGTCGAGCTCAAGGAGCTCGGTTTCAGTCTGGGCATCGAGGAAGACGCACTCCGCCGGGGCTACGAGCTGGCGCAGCTCCTCCTTCTTGGCCTCATCGGTGAGGACAGCCTCGTCCGAGTTGAAGACATAGAGGAAGGGCTTCGCGGTCATGAGGTGCAGCTCGCGCAGGAGAGACAGGTCGATCTCGTTGCTCTTGGAAGCAGCGAAGAGGGTGCGGTCATCCTCCAAGATGGCCTGGGTCTTCTTGGTCTCTTCAACGGTTTCTGCCAGATCCTTGTTCTTGCGCGCTTCCTTTTCCAAGCGCGGCAGGGCCTTCTCGATGGTCTGGAGGTCCGCGAGGATGAGCTCGGTGTTGATGACCGAAATATCGTGTGCCGGGTTGACCTCGCCGTCGACGTGGATGACGTTCTCATCAGCGAAGGCACGCACTACCTGGCAAATGGCATCAGCTTCACGAATATTGGCGAGGAAGGCGTTACCCATGCCTTCACCCTTGGAAGCGCCTTCCACAATCCCGGCGATATCCACGAAGGACACGGTGGCCGGAAGGATACGTTCGGAGCTGAAGATTTCCGCGAGGCGGTTCAGGCGGGAATCGGGAAGCTCCACTAGTCCGACATTGGGCTCGATGGTGGCAAACGGGTAATTCGCCGCCAAGATGTCGGAACGGGTCAGGGCATTAAACAAAGTGGACTTGCCCACATTGGGCAGGCCGACGATTCCAAGTGTAAGACTCACGGGGCCAATCCTAACGCACCCCGGATCTTTTAAGGCAAGATGGTGGGGTGAGTTCTGATCAGCCATCCCCCAACGCCTCTTCCTCTGAGTTCGCCGCCGCTGAGGCAGCGCTCGGCGGGCGTTTCGATGACTCCGTCGATGCTGCTTCACTGAACGCAGTCTCGCCGCACCCGCCAGGCAACCAAGTGGATCGCTCCGTGGTGGTCGGCGAGGTCATCAAGTCCGCATCGCTGTGGGCACTGCGCCTGACCATTATTGGGCTATTCCTCTATGCCTCGTTCCGCATGCTGGGCAACTTCTGGCGTGGCATTTTGCCGGTTCTCATTGCGCTCATCATCTGCACCGTGCTTGCCCCTGTTGCGAGCGCCATGCGGCGCAAGGGGTTGCCGTCGGCCCTGGCTGCGGCAGTGACCATCCTCGTGTCTTTTACTGCGGTGGGCTCGCTTTTCATGTTCATTGCTCCGGACTTTGCACGGCAATCCCAAACGCTGTACCTGCAAACTGCGGAAGGCATTCAGCGCCTGCAGCTATGGGCACAGGGTCCACCGCTCAACCTCGATCCGGATGAGATCGGCCAATACATCGATGAGATCGCCCTGTGGCTGCAGCGCCAGGCCGGCTCAATTGCGGGTTCCGTGTTCACAGGAATTGGCACGGCGACCTCCATCGTGGTCACGCTCTTCATCATCGTGGTGCTGACCTTCTTCTTCCTTAAAGATGGCCACAACTTCCTCCCCTGGTTGCGCCAGGCCACGGGCCGCCGGACCGGCTGGCACCTCACCGAGTTGCTCACCCGTGTGTGGACCACGCTAGGCGGTTTCGTCCGGGCGCAGGCGGTGGTCTCGCTTGTCGACGCCATCTTTATCGGCCTCGGCCTCGCCCTCATCGGGGTGCCTTTGGCCATGGCGCTGGCCATCATCACCTTCATCGCCGGCTTTATCCCCTTCGTGGGCGCGATTGTGGCTGGTGCGCTATCCGTGACCATCGCGCTGGTCTCCTTGGGCTTTACCAAAGCACTGCTCGTTCTTGGCTTGGTCCTTTTAGTTCAGCAGCTTGAGGGCAACGTGCTCTCCCCGTGGCTGCAATCGAAGGCCATGAACCTGCACCCGGTCATCGTGTTGATCTCTGTGACTGTAGGTTCCGCGCTCTTCGGCCTCGTCGGCGGCTTCCTCGCCGTTCCGGCGGCGGCGACCATCGCGGTGGTCTACCGCTACTTCCAAGACATGATGATGCTCCAGTCCGGCGAAAGGACCGCCGAAGACTTGGAATTCTCAACGGTCGCCGGCTTCCTCATCGGGCGCTACACACAGCAGCAGGGCGACCGGAAGCGCGAACAATGGCTGTCCATCCCGGACCACGCCGCACCCGAAGGCGCTGCGGAAGATGTAGCCCACGACGGCACAAGCCCGTTGGACCAAAAGATCGATGTCGACGTTGACGCAGACTTCAGCGAACGAGATAGCGGTGCCCGCGCGGGAATCAAGCGAGCGATTGGCGCTCTCGAACAGATTTTGCAATCAAAAGACAAGAGCTAAGCCTCCATGTCCGGGGCGCGTGCCATGATGACAGGCATGACGTCTTCCCTTCCCGTAGTGCTCTTGTTCCTCGGCCTCATCATCGGGGCTGCTCTGGGCTGGCTGGCCCGCGCCTATTCCGCACAGTCCGCCCAGCCATCAGAGGAACACCGTGCACTTCAAGAGTCTCAACGCCGCCAAGCAGAACTCGCCCCTCTAGAGAAGGCCATGGACCGTTTGGGCCTCCAGCTCCAAGAAATCGAGGAGGATCGGGCGACATCGCTCGCAGCACTCAGCAGCCAAGTACAAGCGGTGACCCGCACGTCGACACGCCTGTCTGATCGCGCGGACAAGCTGGTCGGCGCACTGCGTTCCCCGAATGTTCGGGGACGCTGGGGCGAGGTGCAGCTCGAGCGCGTCGTCGAGCTCGGCGGTATGCGCAAGCACGTGGATTTTGATTCTCAGGTGAACGCCCGCATCAATGGCTCGCTCGTCCGCCCCGATCTGGTCATTCACTTGGCCGGCGGGCGCAGCATTATCGTGGACGCCAAGGTACCGCTCAGCGCCTACCTCGATGCGATGGAGACCGAAGACCCGGAGGAGCGGGCTGGATTCCTACGCCGCCATGCGCACCTCATGCGTTCCCACGTGCAGGCACTGGCGTCGAAGGACTATATCGAGGCCTTCTCCCCCACGCCACAATTTGTGATCCTCTTTGTCCCCGCTGACACCTTCGTGGACGCGGCCTTGTCTATCGACGCTGAATTGCTCGAGTTCGCCTTCGAGCGCAACATCGTCATCGCTACCCCGAGCACCCTTTTCGCGCTCTTGCGTACCGTTGCGGTGAGCTGGCAGCACGAAGAGATCTCGGATAAAGCCCGCGAGGTCCAGCGTCTGGGCCGCGAGCTGTACACCCGGCTCAACACTCTTAATGAGCACTACGACAAAGTGGGCCGCGGGCTGGAGCGCACGGTCGAGGCCTATAACGCAAGCCTGGCTAGTTTGGATTCGCGCGTTTCGGTCACTGCACGGCGGCTCAAAGAATTGGACGTCCCCGCCCGCGTCGACCGTCTGCCCGTGGAGCCGCGCCGTGTCGGTTCTTGGCCGCGGCGCGCCCAGAATGAATAACGGTTTGGCCAACATTCCCGGTAAGCTCTCTGGGCGTGTCAGTTGCCAAAAATCGTCGCCGCCCTCCCCGCCGCGGGATGCCGCTTACCCGAGCGCTTCTCCTCGGGCTCGTCGTAGCGCTCGTGGCTTTGACGGTCTCAGGAGTGCTTGGCAGCGTGGGTCTGCCGTTCGCCCTGATTTTTGGACTGGGATCGCTCGCCGTCACCTGGCTGGTTGAAACCCGCGGGCTCTACATGCTGGTAATTTCATTGCCCCTGCTCTACGCGCTGGGAACCGTGGGCGGTGGCTTCATCAGTTCCACGTCAGCCTTGCCAGAAGGCGCGTCGCCGTTTTCTAAGACCGCGCTTCTCACCACGGCATTCCCGCTGCTGCAGCACTTCCCCGTACTCATTGTCACAGTTATTGCCTGCGCACTACTCGCAGTCCTGCGACTGTGGCGCAGCGACAATCGAGCGAAGAGCCGTGAGGCTGAAGCCCAGGAAAAGCGCCGCACCGACGCAGCTTCCGACCTTCGAAACCGCTCCGAGCGTCTTTCCGTAGCCGAGCTCCTTGCTCGTGAAGCCACAGGCTCCGGCCGAGTCCGGGAGCGCGACCGCGAAGAACGCCGCCGTATTCAGGCCGAGGAGCGCGAACAGCGCAAACAAGCCTCCCCCGACGCAGATGAGCGGGAGGAATTCCGCCGTGCCGCCGCTGAATCGGCAGAGAATGCGCGGCGCGCACGGGAGCGCTCCCAGCGGTCCTCCCAGCCGCTGGAAGAGAATCTCTACGACGAGGATTAACGCGCGGTGCGTGCCGGACGCAGATCGCGCGGCAAGGAGAATGTGATGGTCTCCGTGGAGGTCGTCACCTGCTCAACGTCGTGGTAGCCACGCTCGTCCAGGAATTCCAGTACCTCACGGACCAGCAGTTCAGGCACGGATGCGCCACACGTCACACCGACGGTGTTCACGCCCTCCAGCCAAGCTTCTTCGATCTCCGAAGCGAAGTCTACGAGGTGCGAGGCCTTAGAGCCTGCTTCTAGGGCGACCTCGACGAGACGCTTTGAGTTGGAGGAATTCTGGGACCCGACGACGATCATGAGATCACACTTCGGGGCAATGGCCTTCACCGATTCCTGACGGTTCTGAGTAGCGTAGCAGATATCATCTGATGGCGGATTCTCCAGGTGTGGAAAGCGCTCACGCAGCTTATTGACGATCTGAATGGTTTCATCAACCGACAACGTGGTTTGCGACAACCAGATGAGTTTCTCATCGTGGAGGAAATCCGGCAGCTTGTCGACGCCGTCCAAGCCATCCACCAAGTGGGTAACCTCTGGGGCCTCACCGGCGGTGCCTTCGACCTCTTCGTGGCCCTCGTGGCCGACGAGCAAGATGTGATAGCCATCGCGCTCAAAGCGCTGTGCTTCCTTGTGCACCTTGGTCACCAGCGGGCACGTTGCGTCCAGCGTTAACTGCTTGCGTTCCTCCGCTTCCTTGCGCACCGTCGGCGCAATGCCGTGTGCAGAAAATACAAGGTGAGCGCCTTCAGGGGCTTCGGAAGCCTCCTCCACAAAGATGACACCACGCTTAGCCAGGGATTCAACAACGAAGCGGTTGTGCACGATTTGCTTGCGCACGTAGATAGGGGCGCCGTATTTCTCCAACGCCTTTTCCACTGTCTCAACAGCACGGTCCACGCCGGCGCAATAGCCGCGGGGAGCCGCCAGGAGCACCTTCTTTGCAGTTTCAGTCATGGCTCCCAGAGTATCGAAAGTCGCGCGCATACTGTAGTTACAGCTTGCCAGGCTCGACCGGTAGCACCAGATGTCCGGCACGCCTCTTACACTGGACGGAACATACCCGAGAGACTAGACCACTCAAGAGAAAGGACTGCGCGTGAACCAACCGGCCAATTCCGCGGAAACGCCGTGGCCCGTCGGCAAGGTCAATGACCAAGTCAAAGGCTGGATCGAGCGCCTCGGCTTCCTCTGGGTGGAGGGGCAGATCACCCAGCTGAACATGAAGCCAACATGGAAGCTCTCCTACATCACGTTGCGTGATGTCGAACAGGAAAAATCTGTTCAGCTGACATGCAACACCTCGCTCATCCGCAACGCCCCCTCACCGCTCAAGGATGGCGACCGCGTCGTGGTCTACGGCAAGCCCGCCTTCTACGCCGGACGCGGAAGTTTTTCCCTGTGGGTCACGGAGATCCGTCACGTCGGTATTGGTGACCTTCTTGCTCGGGTAGAGATGCTGCGCCAGCGGCTGCGTCAGGAGGGTCTGTGCGACGCTTCCCGTAAGCTGCCGCTTCCCTATCTACCGAAGAAGATTGGCCTCATTACCGGCCGCGGGTCCCATGCCGAGCGCGATGTGCTCTCCGTGGCGCAGGATCGTTGGCCAGCGGTTCAGTTCGAAGTCATTAACACTGCTGTCCAGGGAGCCACTGCCGTTACCCAGGTGATTGACGCGCTCCGGACTCTCGACGCGAACCCGGAAGTCGATGTCATCATCATCGCCCGCGGCGGTGGTTCGGTGGAAGATCTGCTTCCCTTCTCCGAGGAGGCGCTCCAGCGCGCTGTGGCAGACGCCCGCACCCCGGTTGTCTCCGCCATCGGACACGAACCGGACCACCCGGTGCTGGATGATATCGCCGATCTGCGCGCCGCCACGCCCACCGATGCGGCCAAGCGCGTTGTTCCTTCCGCCGCCGAAGAGTATGCGCTGATCTCTGAAGCCCGCTCGCGCATAGCGGCAGCGCTGCGCGGCTGGGTGGACAGGGAACGCCGCGGCCTCGAGAGCATCCGCTCCCGCCCGGTCCTCGCCGATCCCATGGTGCCAATCAACGCGCGCCGCGAGGAGCTTGAGCGCAACCTCGCGCTGATTCGCCGGGTAGTTACGCACCAGTTGGATCGCGAAGGTAACCAGGTAGCCTCGTTGCGTGCTCGCGTCTCAGCCTTGGGCCCCTCGGCCACACTTGAACGGGGCTACGCCATCGTTCAGGTGCTGCCTCGCGACGGTAGCGGACCAGAGGTTGTCACGAGCTATGCGCAGTCTCCCCCGGGATCGCAGCTGCGCATCCGCGTTGGCGATGGTTCAATTACCGCCGCCGCAATGGCCTCCCAGGCCGCAGATTAAAACGATTCATTAGAGCACAAGAGAAAAGGAATTGACCCCATGACTGACACAATTGGTGCCGGCCAACCCGGCCAGGACGCGTTCCCACCGGTAGAAGAACTGAGCTATGAACAAGCCCGCGATGAACTCATTGAGACCGTAAAGATCCTCGAACTGGGCCAGATGGGCTTGGACGAGTCTCTTAAATACTGGGAGCGCGGCGAGGCCCTAGCAAAAGCTTGCGAGGCGCACCTCGACGGCGCATCGAAGCGCGTAGAGGAAGCCCTCCGCAAGAATACCGAGGGCGCCGATAGCGCAACCGCCAATGCAGAAGCAGGAGAGGATTAAATGAAGATTTACGGCTACCCGGGGGATCGCGTCGATTTCGTCTCCAAGTCGGGCGGAGCGGGATCCATGGTCTTTGGAGATTCACGCCAGCTCGTCGAGGAGTTTTTCGGCCCGCCGCACACCGTGAGCGGAGAGGAAATCAGCTATTTCTCCGGCTCCATCGTCCTGCGTTTTAGCGCTGATAAGCTCATCGAAATTACCCTCTTCCCCGGCAAGTCCCAACACGAAAAGGTCGATGTCTACCTGGGCAAGACGCGCCTGAGTGGGCTCGACCCGGAGTCTCTCACCAGTGCCGCCGGCGATGCCGTCGAGGTGGAGTGGGATGAAACGCTTCAAAGCGTGACGTTCCGCTAACTATTTACTCGCTGACGACGCTGCCATCCTCAGCAATTTGGAGCGGCTCAGCTTCCGCGAAGGCGGTGAGGGCCGTCTCATAATCAGCGTCGGAGGCAGAGCCCGTAAGAACGAGGCGGGCATCACCCAAGTCAGTAATCCACAGTGGACGCACATCTTTATCGTCACTGCTCAGGATTTCCACGTCGTGGCCCGCCACCTCACGCCGCTCGGAGTTGCCACGATAGTTGGAGTCGTAGGCCGAGGGGACATCGCCAAGCGCCAACTGCGTCTGCGCCGATTCCACGTAGCCCTCCTCGGCGGTAAGCCAGCTCACCACGGCACCGGATTCGCCGCCCATCTCCTTGCGCCGTGCAGCCGTAGGCTGCCAGCCCTCCGGCATGACGGGCTCCCTGATGACGGCCCCGCTGCCGCGCGCCTCCATTTCCAGAAACGTAGCGGCATCCACGTTCTGCACGGGCCCCGGCTTTTCCGGGTTGATCGAGCACAGTCCCGTTGCGCCAACCGCCAGGAACATCATGATGAGGATGACGCCCACCGTCAGGGTGATATCGCGCGCGTCCTCAAAAATCTTTGGTTTATCTTCAGATGCCACCCGCCCAGTATGTCACGCCGCCTCCCGCACTCGCGACAGCGACCTCCCACCTGCCCTTTTGGCGGTCAACGCGGTTGAGACCCTCTTCTGGGGGAGGCATTCGGGCTTGGATACGAGGGAAAAGTGGAAGAATGGAATATGTATTCCGGGTTGTCCCCCACCCCGGGCCGAGCCACCTGAAAAGAAAGGGACTAATCACACATGTCTGATAACACGTCTTATATCCCCGATCGCAACCTAGCCATGGAGCTGGTGCGTGTCACTGAGGCAGCAGCACTCGCCTCGGGTCGCTGGGTTGGCCGTGGACAGAAGAATGAAGGTGACGGCGCCGCGGTGGATGCTATGCGCAAGCTCATCAACTCCGTAGAGATGGACGGCGTCGTCGTCATCGGTGAGGGCGAAAAGGATGAGGCCCCCATGCTGTTCAACGGAGAAAAAGTCGGCACCGGCCAGGGCGCAGAAATGGACATCGCCGTCGACCCGGTTGACGGCACCCGTCTTATGGCAGAAGGCCGCCCGAACGCTATTTCCGTCATCGCTGCTGCTGAGCGCGGCACCATGTATGACCCCTCCGCAGTGTTCTATATGAAGAAGATTGCTGTCGGCCCGGAGGCTGTTGGCTCAATCGATCTCAATGAGTCTGTGGAGTGGAACATCAAATCCGTGGCCAAGGCCAAGGGCATCAAGCCAGCTGACCTGACCGTCGTCGTACTCGACCGCCCGCGCCACGATGACCTTATCCGCCAGATCCGTGAGGCAGGCGCCAAGGTTCGCCTCATCATGGATGGTGACGTCGCCGGCGCCATCGCCACCTGCCAGGACACCAACTCCATCGATATGATGATGGGTATCGGTGGCACCCCAGAGGGCATCATCACCGCATGTGCCATGAAGTGTATGGGTGGTGAAATCCAAGGCAAGCTGTGGCCTAAAGATGAAGCAGAGGCAGAGAAGGCACGCAAGGCCGGACACGACCTTGATCGCGTCCTCACCACCAACGATCTGGTCTCTTCTGAAAACTGCTACTTCGCCGCAACCGGCGTTACCAATGGCGACATGCTCCGCGGCGTATCCTACCGCCCCAACGGCGCCACGACCCGTTCTCTGGTCATGCGCTCCAAGTCCGGCACGATCCGCTACGTCGACTCCATCCATAAGCTGGCTAAGCTGCAGGAATACTCCGTGGTGGACTACACCAACCCCCACGATAAGGAAAGCTAATCCACTTTCCTGCGAAGAGTGCTACGGTGGCCATCAATGCCGTGCCACGGCACACATAAAGAACTCTACAATTCTCATCTCACAGAAAAGGTGACTTCATGACTGAATACCGCATCGAACACGACACTATGGGCGAAGTCAAGGTTCCGGTCGATGCCCTGTGGCGTGCCCAAACCCAGCGCGCTGTGGAAAACTTCCCCATTTCTGGCCGTGGCCTTGAAGCTGCCCAGATCCGCGCACTCGGTCTTCTCAAGGCCGCCTGCGCTCAGGTGAATAAGGATTCCGGCAAGCTGGATGCGGAGAAGGCCGACGCTATCATTGCGGCAGCCACCGAGATTGCAGAAGGCAAGCACAACGATGCCTTCCCGATCGATGTCTTCCAGACCGGCTCCGGTACCTCTTCCAACATGAACACGAACGAGGTCATCGCTTCCATCGCCCACAACAATGGCGTGGAGATTCACCCGAATGACCACGTGAACATGGGCCAGTCCTCCAACGACACCTTCCCCACCGCAACCCATGTTGCGGCGACCGAGGCTGCCGTCAACGACCTCATCCCGGGCCTCAAGGTCCTCCACGAATCCCTCGTGGCTAAGGCCAAGGAATTCGCCGACATGGTCAAGTCCGGACGCACCCACCTGATGGACGCCACCCCGATCACCCTGGGCCAGGAGTTTGGCGGCTACGCTCGCCAGATCGAGCTCGGCATTGAGCGCATTGAGGCAACCCTGCCGCGCTTGGGTGAGCTGGCCATCGGCGGCACCGCAACCGGTACCGGCCTGAACACTTCCGCTGACTTCGGCGGCAAGGTTACCGAGGAGCTCAAGAAGCTCACCGGCGTCAAGGAGCTGTCTGAGGCCAAGAATCACTTTGAGGCCCAGGCCGCTCGCGACGCCTTGGTGGAGTTCTCCGGCGCCATGCGCACCGTGGCTGTCTCCCTCAACAAAATTGCCAACGACATCCGCCTCATGGGCTCCGGCCCGTTGACCGGTTTGTCCGAGATCCACTTGAAGGACCTGCAACCGGGCTCCTCCATCATGCCGGGCAAGGTCAACCCGGTTCTGTGTGAGGCAGCCACCATGGTCGCTGGCCAGGTTATCGGCAACGATGCAGCCGTTGCCTTCGGCGGCTCCAACGGCCACTTCGAGCTCAATGTCTACATCCCGATGATGGCTCGCAACGTTCTCGAGTCGGCCCGTCTGCTGGCCAACGTCTCCCGCGTTTTCGCTGAGAAGTGCGTTGACGGCATCGAGGCCAACGAGGAGCGCATGAAGAAGTTTGCGGAGTCCTCCACCTCCATCGTGACCCCGCTGAACTCCAAGATTGGCTACGAGAACGCAGCCAAGGCAGCTAAGCACGCACTGCACGAGAAGATCACTGTCCGCGAGGCAGTCATCGACCTCGGCTTCGTCGACGGAGAGAACCTCACTGAGGAGGAGCTCGATGAGCGCCTCAACGTTCTCACCATGACCAACCGCGACCGCGACAACTTCTAAGCTCGCTTTCGCGAACGCCGCCGCTCTCCTTCGGGAGGGCGGCCTTCGTCGTTTTCAACGCCCACGCTCAGCGTCATAGTAACCACCGTCATATTTTTAGATCTCCCTTTCAAAAATCACCCGAATTGCACTTGGTGCAAATTTGCACTGGGTGTACTGTTGCACTCTGTGCAAGAAGAAATGTCATTACGCGAGCAGAAGCGCCTCAAGACGCGCCTGCGAATCGAAGACGCCGCCACCCGTCTCGTGGATGAGCGTGGATTCGCCGACGTTACCGTCGAGGAAATCTGCGACGCAGCGGGGATTTCTCGGCGCACGTTTTTTAATTATTTTGATTCCAAAGACACTGCTGTGCTCGGTGCGCCGAGTCACGATTTCACCGAGGAACAGAAGAAGGCTTTCCTTAGCGCCCCTACGGATAGCGTTTTCAGGCTGGCGGTCGACCTAATTAAAGGACACCTCGTTGGCCAGCATGTCAACGAGGTCATCACTGAGCGTCGCCGTCGGATCTCTGGGGACAGCGATGCCGCAGCGGCGGCACTCAGCCGTAAGCGGGCCAAATCGAACGAGATCCTGGAGCTCATCACCGAGCGCCTTGACCAGGATGCTTCCTTGCGGCAGATGCCCGAGGTCACGGCTGAGACTGAGGCGATACTCATTGCCTTTGCTATCAGGGAAGCATTCTGGATAGCCACTGCGTCGCCAGATTTCAGCTGCGACATCCCCTTTGAGGAACGCTTCGAATCTGCGCTCACACTCATTAACAAATTTTCGAAAGGACTGACATGGTAGATACCGCGGCTAAGCCGGCCTCCCAGGCCGGCAGCGGCAAGCCGGATAACAACCTTGCCCTCGTATTCTCCGCCCTCGTGCTCACCATGCTGATGAGCTCTTTGGGCCAGATGATTTTCGCCACCGCGCTGCCCACCATCGTTGGCGAGCTCGGCGGCGTGGACCACATGAGCTGGGTCATCTCCGCCTTCTTGGTCATGATGACAATCGCCATGCCTATCTCCGGCAAGCTCGGTGACATGATGGGCCGCAAGTGGCTCTACATTGGCGGCATCGGCGTCTTCGTCATCGGTTCCACGCTCGGCGGCTTCGCTGATTCGATGAACCTGCTCATCATTGGCCGCGCCGTGCAGGGTTTCGGCGCTGGTTTCATGATGATTTCCTCCCAATCCATCATCGCGGAGGTCACCACCTCCCGTGAGCGCGGCAAGTTCATGGGCATCATGGGCGGCGTCTTTGGACTCTCCTCCGTCCTCGGCCCGGTCCTCGGTGGCTGGTTCACTGACGGCCCGGGCTGGCGCTGGGGCATGTGGATGAACATCCCGCTGGGTCTGCTCGCCATCATCGTATGCACCCTGGTCCTCCACCTACGCGTCGGCGATACCGACCTGCGCAAGTTTGACCTCCTCGGCGCCATCTTCATTTCCATCACCACCGCCTCCCTGATCCTTATGACGACCTGGGGCGGAACCCAATACGAGTGGTCCGACCCGATCATCATCGGCCTGGGCATCACCGTGGTCATCGGTGCCATCATCACCGTCTTCGTCGAATCCAAGGCCAAGGAGCCGCTCATCCCGGTGCAGCTGTTCAAGAACCGCAACATGGTTCTCACGACCGCTGCCGGCATGGTGCTGGGCCTGGCGATGTTCGGCGTGCTGGGCTACATGCCAACCTACCTGCAGATGGTTCACACTCTGACCCCGACCAAGGCGGGTCTCATGATGATCCCGATGATGGTCGGCATGATCGGAACCTCCACAGCCGTCGGTTTCATCATCGCCCGCACCGGTCACTACAAGCGCTACCCCATCATCGGCCTAGCAATCACTGCTGGTGCGCTGTTCTGGATGTCCAAGCTGACTGCAGACACCTCTCTGACCCAGCTCGGTGCAGAGTTCCTCGTCTTCGGCATCGGCCTTGGCTTCGTCATGCAGGTTCTGGTCCTCATTGTCCAGAACTCCTTCCCCATCGCCCTCGTCGGAACCGCGACTGCCGCAAATAACTTCTTCCGTCAGATCGGTTCCGCCATCGGCGCGTCCCTCGTCGGCTCCCTCTTCATCCACAACATGAAGGATGAAATGGCCGCCAACATGCCCGCTGCCATCAAGTCCATGGGTGCGGCAGGCAAGCCCTTCGCGGAGAAGTTTGCCAGCGCTAATGGTGGTTCTTCCAGCCTCACCCCGGCTCTGGTTGCTCAGCTGCCGGACCCCATCAAGGACGTTATCCTCAACGCTTACAACGACGGCCTAACCCCCGTCATCCTGCTGATGGTTCCTATGGCCATCATCGCGCTCCTCCTCATCCTCCCCGTCCGCGAGGAGCACCTCAAGGAGACGATTGATTAGAAGCCACTGCTTCGAGACAAGCTGGCGCTTGACGACGAGCAACGGTGGTCTGGGAGCTGGGATGTCCCCTCGGCGTAGAAACCGGGTGAAGTAAGAACGAATCCTCGCTACGAGCATTCACGTAGCGAGGATTTCTTATTGTCATGATGCTTAGCGCAAGATTCCCAACTGGCGTGCTACCTGGGCAGCCACGCCGATGAGCGCGAGCACGCCGGCGAGGATGCCCACGATGGCACCAATGTTCGTGCCGCCGGAGCTCAAGTCCCCGCCGAGGGACTTCTTGGTCACCTTCACGGTCTTGGTGATCTGGTTATCCGAGACCTTTGCCTGGCCATTGCGCAGAACATAGGTGTTAAAGGTGACGGTCGCGGTGCCCTCAGACTTTGCTGTGTAGGTTCCGTCCTCGTTGACTTCAAGGACCTCTGGGTCGCTACTGCTGGGCGCCGCCACCGGAACCCCCAGCTTCGCTCCCCAGAATCCATCGATGCGCAAACCCAGGCTTCCTTGGCTTCCGACCGAGGTGCCTCCCGTGGTCATCAGTTCAGCACGGTTTATAGCGCTTTCCGGCACGGCGATGGGGAATGCGTGGCGACCGGCCGTCAACCGCGCCGGTTCGGACGGCTTATCATCGGCCGAATAGAGACCAGCTGTCACTTCTCCGATTTGAGCCTGCGCAAACTTCACGTATTCAGGATTAAGAATCGTGTACAGGTGACCATTATTTGTTGACCATTGGCCGTTCTCTCGGACAAGGTAGTCCCACTCGCTGGGACCGCCGCTTCTGCTTGTAGACCACGATTCAACGGCATGTTCCATGTCCGTCGTGGTCAGGTTGTCCAACGTATTGTAATTGTCCAGGATTTCAGGAGTACGTGTGCCAACTGCGCGGCGATGATCAAACAAGAAGTTTCCCTCAGCAGCACGCTGCAAAACCGCGTGCTCGAGACCGCGGTCCCAGGAGATTGAATTCACATATGCGTCGCGGGTGCGGTAGCCAGCGGCACTAGCGGCCTGCTGCAGGGTTCCGCCGTTGAAGGGCAGATTGGTGTCCCAGGCTTTGCCGCGCAGCTCGCGAACTTGGCGGGTAACCAAGTCGATGTCGGACTGCATCACTGGCTCGGCAAAGACATAGGCCAGGGCGCCGTTAGGCTGATTGACGTCGAGAGCGGCCACGGGAACGGAACCAGCCGACGGATAGGTTGCTGCCGTGGCAACAGGTGCGGAGAAAGCACCCGCCGACACGGCTACGGCTGTAGTAAGGGCAAGGACAGAAGTGCGCAAGGACATGCTTCACCTTCTAAGCGAGGGGAAATGAGAACAGCTTTAATTCTATCCCCACTCATGCCCTTCCATTAGAAAAGCAGGATAATTACTTTCTCTTCTGGTTGGCTGCTGCCTTCTTCTCCTCGGGCTTCGGCAGAAGAAGCTCATACACGTCCGTATCACGCCACTGGCCGGCGAGCTCACCGTAGGTCATCTTTGCCATGTGGGAGTACGTGCCTACCTTGACGAAGCCGCGGGACTTGTGGAGGCCGGCGGAACCTTCGTTCTCCGGGAAGATCCACGAGTGGATAGCCCACTTATGCAGGTCGCGGCAGACCTCGATGAGCTGATCCAGCAAGGCGCCACCGATGCCCCTTCCCTGGGCTTCCTTGCTCAGGTAGATGGAATCCTCGACGACGCCGTGGAACACGGTGCGGGTAGACGCCTGCGCGGCGCACACCCAGCCGAGAACCTTTGAATCATCCTCCGCCTCAACAGCGACGAAAACTGACGCCATGATTTTGACGTTTTTGAACTCTTCAAAGGTCAACGAGCGGGTCTCGTAGGTAGCGTGGCCAGTGTTGAGGCCCTGCTCATAGATTTCTCGCATCTGCGGATAGTCCGCCGCATTGAAGGGACGGATGCGGAAATCCTTCTTCTTGTCTTTCGCGTTGTCGCTCATGGAACAATTATTACTGAGCACACGGCGTCAATGCCAAGCTGAGGGCAGAGAGATCGCCGCGCGCGAACGCGTTAGTTCTCCCCCTCCAACAGATCAGTGACCAGCTCTGCAATGGCAGAGCGCTCAGAGCGCTGCAGCGTGACGTGTGCAAAGAGCTCATGCCCTTTAAGTTTCTCAATGACTGCCTGCACGCCGTCGTGGCGGCCAACGCGCAAGTTATCGCGCTGAGCAACATCATGCGTCAGTACAACTCGGGAGCCCCGCCCCAAGCGCGACAGAACAGTCAGCAGCACATTGCGCTCAAGCGATTGGGCCTCATCGACGATGACGAAAGAATCATGCAGGCTGCGGCCGCGGATATGGGTCAACGGGAGAACCTCCAGCAATCCGCGGTCCTGGACTTCGTCCATGACGTTTTCGGATACCAGACCTTCCAGAGTGTCATAGACGGCCTGTGCCCATGGATTCATTTTTTCGCTTTCAGAGCCCGGCAGGTATCCCAGGGATTGCCCACCCACCGCATACATGGGGCGAAACACCACGATGCGACGGTGTTCGCCGCGCTCCAGCACTGCCTCCAAGCCAGCACACAACGCCAGCGCGGACTTACCAGTGCCCGCCCTGCCTCCGATGGACATGATTCCAACGGAGGGATCCAAGAGAAGGTCCAGGGCAACGCGCTGCTCAGCAGAGCGGCCTTGCAGGCCAAAGACATTCGCATCGCCGCGCACCAAGCGAACGGTGCCCTCAGCCGTCATCCGGCCCAGAGCGGACTGCCCGCCTGCCTGCAGCGTAATGCCACAGTGCACCGGCAGGTCCTCGACACGGGTGCCGGCGGTGGTCACGGATCCGTCGATAAGCACCTCGCCCTCCCCGTAGAGCTCATCGATGACCTCAGCGCTGGTCGGCACCGTAGCCATGCCGGTGTAACCGGTGAGCACGACGTCCTGCGCATGGTATTCATCCGCCTGCAGGCCCACAGCGCCAGCCTTGACACGCAATGGGACGTCCTTAGTCACCAGGACGGTGTCCTTGCCCTCATGCTGGAGATTCAGCGCGCAGGCCAGAATCCGGTGATCTCCCTCCGGCCCGCGAAAGGCCGCTGGCAACAAGGATTGATCCTGGTGGTTGAGTTCCACGCGCAAAGTCCCGCCCGCTGCATTTACGGGCAGGGGCTGGTCCAACGCCTCATAGGTAGCACGAAGGTCCTCCAAAAAGCGAAGAGCTTGGCGGGCAAACCAGCCAAGCTCCGGGTGATGACGTTTTCCTTCCAACTCAGAAATAACGACGATGGGCAGTACCACATCGTGTTCAGCAAACTTACGCAACGCCCAGGGATCTGAGAGAAGGACGGACGTATCGATGACATAGGTCTTGGTTGCCACAGCGGCCTCGTGCGGCTGTTCGGTGAGGACGGAAGGATTGGTCATAGCGGCAGGGTTCTCCCTTGTTATGCCCGCCCCAACTCATCGACCTGGGACGGCATGGTGAAGCTGGTGGTTTTCGAACGATCCGGAGACTGTTCTTAGCGTCCGGACACCGTCCACGCTAGAGAGCAAAGGTTGAAATTACATGGGTGCAAGATGAACAGTATTAAAACGACAATCACCAGCGTCACACCATCCCCATCAGGCTCTACGAGCCTGTCGTCTCTCCCCCACTCCCCCAACACTGCAGCTACATTCTTCGGCCCTGCACTTTCACGCGTTGACCGTGAAAAACGAAGAAGCTCCACACCGTGTTATCAGTGCGGAGCTTTGTCGCTTTAGCTCACAAGGCAGCGAGCCGTTTTATGAGCGCTTAGTTGATGGTGGCCTCGTACTCACCGGACTCACCCTGCATCCAGGAGATGGTGCCATTGGTGAACTCCTGTACCCAGCCGTTGCCCTCGGCCTGCTCCGGGCCAGTCGGCAGGCCAACCTTGCTCTCCAGGCCGCCTTCCTCGGTCCAGGTCTCTGCGATCTTGCCGATGATCGGCTGGGCGCCGTCACCCTCACCGAATGCCAGCAGCTTGTCCTTAGCAAAGGTAGCAACGCTTCCCTTGTCGGTGTTTTCAATGGATTCCGGATCACCCCACTCAGCAGCCTTCTCCTTGATGGCCTGAGCGAAATCAGAAGGAACCTCTACGTCACCATTGGCGGTAGACACGCTCTCCTTGTCGCCCTCAGCGCCGGAGCCATCCTTCGACTCGGCAGAGTCCGACTCAGAAGAATCGGCACCTTCGCTGCCTTCGGCTCCCTCAGAGCCCTCGGCCTCGGAAGAATCGGCGGACTCAGAGTCCTTCATGGAATCCTTTGCGTCCTTAGCGGCAGAACCGGCAGCATCGGTAGCGTCGGACGCAGCGGACTGAGCAGCGTCGCCAGCATCCTTAGCGGCATCCTCAGCGTCGGAACAAGCAACGACACCCAGGGACAGGGTGGCAGCGGCGATACCTGCAGCGAAACGACGAGTCATCTTCTTCATTTTCTTAAGCCTTTCTGTCTAGTTGAGCACTGTTCTAAGTACTTTTGTTGAGAACGAAGCCCACCGTAGGCATGGCCAGCACTTCCTGCCACCACAGAACCTATGATTTGACAACAAAGACGTTGCTTTATCTCCGTTTCCGCTGTTGAGAACCCCTATATCTTTTTGATAACGGTTTGGAAACCGAGCCTCTTTGAGGCTTTCCTTGGGACTTTCTGCGCGCTTGCTTAGCTTTTGCTTTGTCGCGTGCGCTGCGTTTCTGGGCGGAATTGCGAGAAGAATTCCGCGTCCTCCCCTTTGCAACCCCGACGAAGTCTTGGATCTCATCGCCGTCATCAGCCCGGCGCCACACCAGTGCAATCACTGTGCGCGCCACAGTGGGGTCCTCCAAGCCCAGTGCCACGACCTGCTTCTTACTCAGCACCTTCAACAAAGGCCGCGGCGCGATGGCTACGCCCACGTTGGCTGCCACGACCTGCAAAGCGGTGCGCAGCGCCGGCACATCGACGCTGCCATCCTGCGCAATCCGGTAATTCACTATTTCTTCGGCAACATCCTCCGGCGTGACGTCCTCCCCAACCTCCGCGTAGACAGAATCTTTCGGAACGGCGATGCCGGGTGCTTCCTCATAGAGCTGGACGACGTGGAAGCTGTCATCAACCCGCGAATCCGGCAAGCGGGTCAGCGCTAGATCTGCCTCATGAGCAAGAAGAACGTCCATCGCGTCATCGGCGTCGACGGTTACCAGGGACTCTGGAGAGTGAGAATCACGGTAGCGACGAAACCATTTGCCGGGTTCTGTGCCAGTGGAAAAGACAAGGCGGAGCATGCACCTCATACTACGGTGCTGCTAGCGTTGTGAGCGTGACTGATACCCCGAATAGTGAAACCCCAGCCAACGAAACCCAGCAGCCTTCCGGCACCGCCATGCGTGCACAAACCGCAGCGAAGAAGTTGGGCATCTACCTGCCGGCCGCCCCGGAGGAGTTTCAAGCCAACGCGGTAACCCACGCGCAGCTGCGCGACTTACAGGAGAACCCGCCGGAGTGGCTCGCTACCCTACGCCGCGAGGGCCCCCACCCGCGCCCGGTCGTGGCACAAAAGCTGGGAATCTCCGTGACCGCGCTGAAGAAGAACGAGATGGACCGCCCTCTCACCACCGCGGAAATTAAAGAGCTCCTCAGCGCGATGCCCGAGTGGCTCGAAGCCGCCCGGAAAGCCCACGCTGAAGAGCGCAAGGAAGCTTAGACCAGCTTCCAGTCCTCAAGGCCGTCGTAGAGCGGGAAGTCCGCGGCGACCTTCTCAACGCGGGCGCGCAGCTTGGCGACGTCCGCGTTCTTACCGTTTGCCAGTGCAGTACCGATAACGTCGGCAACCTCGGTGAAGGCCGCCGTGTCGAGGCCGCGGGTAGCCAGGGCCGGGGTACCAATGCGCAGGCCGGAGGTGACCATCGGCGGGCGCGGATCGTTCGGCACCGCATTGCGGTTCACGGTGATGCCAACCTCGTGGAGGAGGTCCTCCGCCTGCTGGCCATCGAGCTCGGAGTTACGCAGGTCCGCTAGGACAAGATGCACGTCGGTGCCGCCAGTGAGGACGTCGACGCCCGCCTTGGTGCAATCCTCGGCAGTCAGACGCTCAGCCAGAATGCGCGCGCCTTCCAGGGTGCGCTCCTGACGCTCCTTGAACTCCTCGGTGGCCGCGATCTTCAGCGCAATAGCCTTCGCCGCGATGACGTGCATGAGCGGTCCGCCCTGCTGCCCCGGGAAGACGTTGGAGTTGATCTTCTTGGCAAAATCCTGCTTGGCCAGGATGAGACCGGAACGAGGGCCGCCCAGTGTCTTGTGCACGGTAGAAGACACGACATCGGAGTGCGGCACCGGGGAGGGGTGCAGCCCAGCTGCCACGAGGCCCGCGAAGTGCGCCATATCCGTCCACAGGTACGCACCAACCTCATCCGCGATGGAGCGGAAAGCCTCGAAATCAATGGTGCGCGGGTAAGCGGACCAACCAGCAATGATCACCTGCGGCTTCTCAGCCAGAGCCTGCTCGCGCACCTTATCCATGTCAAGGCGCATGGTCTCCGGGTCAACTTCGTACGCGGCGACGTCGTAAAGCTTGCCGGAGAAGTTCAGCTTCATGCCGTGGGTCAGGTGCCCACCATGAGCCAAGGACAGGCCCATGATCTTGTCACCCGGCTGGATCAGCGACGCCAGCACAGCAGCATTAGCCTGGGCGCCGGAGTGGGGCTGGACGTTGGCAAAATCAGCGCCGAAAAGCGCCTTGGCACGATCACGAGCCAGATCTTCTACGATGTCAACGTGCTCGCAGCCGCCGTAGTAGCGGCGCCCCGGGTAGCCCTCGGCATACTTGTTGGTCAGAACAGAGCCCTGCGCCTGCAGAACCGCGCGGGGGACGAAGTTTTCCGACGCGATCATCTCGAGGGTATCGCGCTGACGAGCAATCTCACCGTTAATAGCAGCAAAGACCTCGGGGTCGAGATCGCGCATCTCCTGGTAGCGCACGTCTGAATTGTTCGTAGTGGTCATGAAAGCGTGATGTCCCTTCGTAGAGATGGTCAATAAAGCCCGCGGCGCCCGCCCGCGGCACGACACCACCGGCTCTGCAATCGCCGAAGCTAGTTCTACATCCTAACGCCCGCATCCCCCGCGTGGGGGCCTCCGAGAATCTTTTCATTCGGGGCGATTGCCACAGGCGCCCAGCCGAGTGGAACAATAGTCGGCATGGCGCGAATGACCGATGCGAGCCCGTACCTCGATTTTGACCGCGATACGTGGCGTGCCCTGCGTAAATCCATGCCACAGGTGCTAACGGCGACCGAGGTGGAAAAACTTCGCGGCATCGGTGACCGCATCGACCTCACTGAAGTGGCTGAGGTCTATCTGCCCTTATCCCGTCTCATCCACATGCAGGTTGAGGCCCGCCAAAAACTCACCACCGCTACCGAGGCATTCTTAGGAAACCCACCCACGCACGTTCCTTTCGTCATCGGCGTTGCCGGCTCCGTCGCGGTGGGCAAGTCAACGACCGCGCGCTTGCTCCAAGTTCTTCTACAGCGCTGGGATTCCCACCCGAAGGTTGATCTGGTGACCACCGACGGGTTCCTCTACCCCACCGCGTACCTTAAAGAGCACGGGCTTATGCAGCGCAAGGGCTACCCGGAGTCTTATGACCGTCGCGCGCTCATGCGTTTTGTTACCGACGTTAAGTCCGGCAAGCCGCTGGTAACCGCACCGCTGTACTCGCATGTGTCCTATGACATTGTTCCTGGTGAGTTTCAGGAGGTTCGCCAGCCGGACATCCTCATTTTGGAAGGCCTCAACGTCTTACAAACCGGGCCGACCCTCATGGTTTCGGACCTGTTCGACTTCTCTGTTTACGTGGACGCCCGAGTCGACGACATCGAAAAGTGGTACATTGATCGCTTCCTCAAGCTCCGCCACACTGCCTTCCGCGAACCAGGGGCGCACTTCGCGTCCTTCGCGGACATGACGGACGAGGAGGCCTACGTGCAGGCCCGTGAAATCTGGCAGTCCATCAACCTGCCCAACCTCATCGAGAACATTTTGCCCACCCGGGTACGCGCCTCCCTGGTTCTGTGCAAGGGCTCGCACCACCTGGTTGACCGGGTGAGGATGCGTAAGCTCTAGCCCGATCGCCAGGGCTAGCGGCCGAAGCGGCGCGAGCGCTGCGAATAGTCACGCAAGGCGCGCAGGAAATCCACCCGGCGGAATGCGGGCCAATAGGTGTCCGTGAACCAGATCTCCGAGTAAGCGGCCTGCCACAGCAGAAAGCCGGACAGCCTCTGCTCGCCGGAGGTACGAATGACGAGATCGGGGTCAGGCAAGCCCTTGGTATAAAGGTTGCCCGTAATGGCCTCCGCCGTCACGTTGTCCGCAATTTCCTCAGCGCTCAACCCCTTACGGGCTTCGCCACGAATGAAACTCTGCACGGCGTCCACAATTTCCTGGCGCCCACCATAACCGACCGCGATGTTAACGATGACGCCCTGATGATCCTCCGTGGCCTCAGCCGCGCTCTGCATCTTGGCCGTGACCTGTTCAGGGAGCAGATCTAGGTGCCCAACGAGCCGGATCTGGCAATCCAAGTCCCCTTGGGAGAGGTGCGTGACGACATCCGAGATGATGTCGAAGAGCAGCTGCACCTCCTGCTCGCTGCGCTTCAGGTTCTCCGTCGAGAGCAGGTAGATAGTGACAACCTCGATGTCGGTGCCTTGGCACCAAGAGATCATCTCGCTGATCTTCCGCGCGCCCTGCCGATGGCCGTGGCTGATATCCGTAAATCCAGCCTCGCGCGCCCAGCGGCGGTTGCCATCAGCCATGATTGCCACGTGGCGTGGTTGCGGCTTGTTCTTGATTTCACGTGTCAGACGCGCTTCGTACAGGGGGTACAGGAGCTGGCTTAGGAACTTCACGGTGGGAATCGTCCTCTACCTTAAAAGATGGACTTCTTGCTGTTATCGAGGATGCCGGCTTCCTTCATTGCCGAATCGATCGCCTCATCATTGAACGGATCGATGCCGTGATCCTGCGCAAACATGGTTCGACGACGGAAGCGCGAATAGCGGCGGTGAAAATTCCAGCCTGCAAAAAGGACAGCAACACCCATCAGGGCGAGGATGAGCAGACCAATAGGCGAAGCCTTACCAAACTCCGGTCCAACCGGCCCGCTTTGGCTTCCTTGGGCGAGCAGGGCGACGTCGTGCGCTGCGAGGTAGAAAGCGTTCATGCTTTAAGACTCCCCTACTTCTGGAATTCCCGCAAATAAATCATCTTCCGGCAGTGCAGTAGAAACGCGAGTTTTGGCCAACTCGAATTCCTCCGTGGGCCAGTGCTCCTGCTGTACGGACACGGGCGTGGCTAGGAAGGCACCGGCTGGATCAATTTGGGTTGCGTGCGCACGGAGCGCATCCTCACGATTCTGGAAGTAATCCGCGCATTCGACCTGTGTGGTTACCCGCGCCATGATGTCTCCGAACGTCGTATCCCAGCGCGCCAACATCGGCTCATATGGACTGATCTTGCCTTCCTCCAGAAGAAGATCATGGAAGATCTTCATCCTTTGGTATACGAAGCCATGCGTGTAGTACAGCTTCTGCGGCTCCCACGGCTCACCCAATTCTGGGTGGTATGCCGCGTCACCCGCGTTTTCCCACGCCAGCATGGACGCGCGGTACACCATGAGGTGATCCGGGTGTGGATAGCCGCCGTTCTCGTCGTAGGTAATAATGACGTGGGGCCGGAACTCACGGATGATTTCAACCAGCTCTTGGGCTACGTCATCATCTTCCTTAAGCGCAAAGCAGCCCTCAGGTAGTAAGTCCTTGATATTGGGCGCGAGCGGGTTACCAGGAAGGCCCGAATCAATGTGCCCAAGCCAGCGGTGTTGCACGCCCAAGGCGGCGGCTGCTTTCGCCATTTCCTCACGGCGAATGCTGCCCATGTTCTCAAGGACACCGGGGCGATCCATGGCCGGGTTGATAATATCTCCCCTCTCGCCACCGGTGCAGGTCACGACGAGGACTTCCGCCCCCTCCGCGGCATATTTTGCGGTCGTCGCAGCACCCTTCGAGGACTCATCGTCAGGGTGCGCGTGGATAGCCAAAAGGCGCTTCGTGCTCACTGGGTGATACATCTCCCTACATCGTCCCTACTTCGCCTCATTAATACAGAGGCATTAAACAGAGGCCTAGTCTAGTGGATAGTTTCTTCGCGGCGACTGTTGGATAGAATCAGACTCATGTCTGACGCCCAACCTGCTTCTCAACCCGCACGCTCGCAGTCCCGCTACGGTTCTTCCTCTCAGTCCACTCGCACAAAAGGCTCATGGACCAACCGGGCGCTGGTGCTGGTATTCCTGGCTATGCTGATTGCGGCCATTGTCTACGGCGTTCAGTATTTCCGCAGCCAGCAAAAGGTCAACGCAGATATCTCCTACGTCACCCACGAGATCCTGTCTGATGACACAGCGCGCGTGTGGGTAGACATCACCCGCAACCGCGTGGAAGAACCTGCATACTGCATTGTCCAGGCCTTCGACTACTCCAAGGCTGAGGTGGGGCGCCGCGAGGTCGCCGTGCCTGCTGGCGGTGAGTCCGCTCAACGCATCGCGGTGGATATCCCCACCAACCACAGAGCCGTCGCCGGTGGCGCCTACGGTTGCTCCGGAAGCATCCCGTCCTATTTGGACACCAGCACGATGGATACAGCGGGTGAGGCTACCGGCGAGTAAAAGCCCAGCTGTGCTAGTATGTTGAGCGTTCTGAATGGGCCGCGCCACCTGCGCTTTCTGGCCCATCCAATGAGAAATAGACCCGTTCATTAGGAACCGTAAACGGAAGGTTGCACTATGGCTGAGCAGCAGAAGCAGTACATTACCCCGGAAACCAAGGCCAAGCTCGAGGCCGAGCTGCAGGCCCTCATCGACCACCGCCCGGTCGTCGCCGCGGAGATTAATGAGCGCCGTGAGGAAGGTGACCTCAAGGAGAACGCGGGTTACGACGCAGCCCGTGAGATGCAGGACCAGGAAGAGGCCCGCATCAAGCAGATCTCCGAGGTTCTGGCGAACTCCACCACCGAGCGCACCGCCGTCCAGGAGGGTGTTGCCCACATCGGTTCCGTTGTGCACGTGTACTACAACGGCGACGAGGAGGACCGCGAGACCTTCCTCATCGGTACCCGCGCCGCTGCTTCCGATAACAAGGACTTGGAGACCTACTCCGAGCAGTCCCCGCTGGGCGCTGCACTCCTGGGTGCTGCTGAGGGCGAGACCCGCGAGTACACGGCGCCGAATGGCAAGACCTTGTCGGTCACCGTGGTCTCTGCGGCGCCTTATGATTCCGCAAAGGCCGCAACTCCGCGCAAGTCCTAATTTATACTGCTCTTAGGTCATCGTTTTTCCGAGAAAGAGTTTTAACCCATGAAGAAGTTCACTCGTTTCGCTGCCGCTGGTTTGGTTTTTTCCGCTGGTCTCACCCTTGCTGCCTGCCACCCTCCGAACCAACAGGATTCCTCTGAGAAGGTTGACACCGGCGCTTCCTTTGCCGGTGAGGCTCCCGGCGCAGGTGCAGCCGCCCCCTCCGAGGCTGCGGCTGAGTCCGAAGCAGCCACTGAGTCCGAGGCCGTTGCTGCAACCGAGGTTGCTCCGGCTGAATACACCACTGCTCCGGTTCAGCAGTAGGTTCAACGGCAACTGGTAATGAAGCGGCGTCCCGATAGTTGGGGCGCCGCTTTTAGCTTTCTGGGGTCCGCCGTCTTTTTCTACTTTGCCTCCCGGACCCAATCCCCGATAACCCCTGGCAGTACTGCGGGTGCTTCGCCGAGCAGATCACGGCGGTTGGGGTCGCGTTCTACTTGAGTCGTGACGGACTTGACCCGCCTTTCGCCTTCGCCGCCGCGTGCCATGCCACCCATCATGGGCATCATGCGCATCCCCGCACCGCGGGCACTGCCGACTCCCTGCCTCGCACTACTCGCTCCGCCCGGGGCTCCCAGGACACCACCAGCGCCACCAGCGTTGCCGACGCCCCCGGTACCTCCTGTACCGATGGCACCGCCTCCGACGAGGCTGCCTCCGCTTAGCGACGTCCGCCCTTCCCTCTGTTGTCCAGTTCCTGTTACGGCCCCAGGAAGGCCTCCTAATACCGGATGCGTTCCGGTCTGCGGCCCACCGAATGAAGCGCCCGCGCCTCCGAACCCCGCTGCGTTTGTCGTTGGATTCGCCGACATTTCCGGCAAGCGACCGCTGTGGCCTGCCACGCCTCCGGGAAGCTTGTTCCCACGGCCATCAGCAAGACCAATGGCTCCCAATCCCTGGCCTACAGCGCCGCTGCCTAGACCTCCGAGCCCGTTTACACCAGATGGCATGTTTGCCGCGCCGCTGGTAGTTGCCAACGATCCTGGCGCTCCTCCCCGAACGGGATCAAGGGCGCTCAAGCCTGCGTTGGCAGCCGAGGTATTCACCTCACTTGCATTGATCGGCGCTAATGCGTCTCCGAAACCAAGCTCGCTGAGGATGCTGCGCCCACGATTGTGTAGCTCGTTATGAAAGCGTGCGATATCGTCAGCCCCCATCCCCACGCTTTCCAGACCTTGGATGTGGCCGTCCGCAACGCCAAAGGAGCCTGGGCCCATGGTGCCGTTTTCTATCGCTTCGGCTATTGGCTTCGGCCATGTGACTCCATCGGTGTTGTAGCGATTTCCGTCGCCCATGACTGCCCCGAAATGCGTACTGGTGTCTCCGCCGCCGCTGGGCGGCGCTGCGTCCATAAGCGCATGCTGATACGGCATAGCGGAAATCACTTGCTGTTGAAGGACGCCCTGCATATAGACCAAGGCCGCTTGCTCAGCGGCTTGACGCGTAGCAGGCTCTGGGATTGCCGCCACCTCAAAGGCCAAGGCGATGGCTTCCGGCTGTACATTCATCAGCTGCGCTTGGAAGCCGAACAGCTTCTGCTGCATGACGCTCGCATTGGCAATGAAGTGTGTACCCGCCTGCGCAACTTCACGAATCTTCTGCGCTGCGCGTGTGGTGGCTTCACTGTCGTTCTCAGCTTCCAAAGACGCGGCCGAGTTTTCAAGACCCGCAACGATTTCTGCGACTTCCCCACTCAATGCGCCCCACCGCGCATTCGCTTCCGACACATCCCAGAAGCGCGTGCTAAACAAGTTCGATGCTAAGCCCATGATGGAAGCACCGGTGTCCACGATCGGGATGGTGAACCCAAACGGGCTGTATCCCGGGTCTGGTTGCGACACGATCGGCATCGATACCGCCCCGCCTCCCCCACCAGCGTCAGCGACATCCAACCCCCGACTCGTAAGCTCATCCTGCGATTCGAAGCTTGCCAGCTCCGTCTTAAGTGCCTCCCCAAGCCAAGAAACCTGCCCCCTAAAACCCTCTAAAGAATTCCGCGCCGACCCCGGATCCGTTGCCAGCACACGCTGGTGTATTGTGCCGACCTCACTTAGGCCGGTGATGGTGGAGAATCCTCCATCAAGTGGACTGTGCGCCCTTTGTCCAGCTAATGATATATTCCGGCCCAAATTATGAATTGCGTCGACCTGTTGCTTTAGATTCCCTATATTAACAATCATCGTTTACCCCGAGCCCCACCGATTTAAATGACGGACCCAATTACCCTTTCAACGTTTTTGCAGTTATCGACTATCGAAATAGCATCAGAAAAATTGGTCCAGGAAACTGAGAGTGTCCCCTGTACAGTCTCCACATATCCGGTACAAGTCACATTGGATACAAGGGTTTCTTCAACAAGGTAAATGGATTCCCCCTTTTCCCCTTTTACCTCGATCCCCATGGGAAACGCAGAGCGAATCTCGGTGAGATTGTAGTCTCTCGATTCAATGCTCACACTAGCGCTACTTCCATCAATGTCCTCAGCCTCAAATTGGCAAGACCGATATCCAGTCTCACGTCTGACTGAACCAGCGAAAGCTAATCCTCTCCCTTCAAATGCAGTGACAGCGCTCGCGCTACACGGATCAAACACCTGGAATCCAGGCACTGTCCGGTCAAATTCACCTAGCGGTGGAAGTACCCCACCGCCTGCACGAGACTGCTCACTTTGATCTTGAGACTCTCGCGCCGTCGTGGCGGTGGCATCAGCGACCCCCGAGTCCACTGAGCCACCGCCGGCTTTCATGTCAGGAGAATTGCGAAAGTCCCCCGCGTTACTACCATCGCCACGAACACTGAGGCCGAGCGGTAATGCGCAGTTTGACAGCACCCCGATACAAACCGCCATCATCACAAGACCCCCGATTCGCTTCATGGTGTCCCTTCAACTAACTTTCCTGACCGTTAGAAGCCCCTCCCTTGAGCTTTAAGCTCCGAGCGACTTCTGCGACCAGAATGCACGAGAAAGAACAAGAAGTCGCGCCGGTGCCAAATTAGTCATTTTCTATATGAACATTTATTGTAACTATTCGCTCACACTAATAGAACTATCCGTTAATAATAGCTGGTCGTAGCCTGTATGGAGCTTGGATACCCGCCGTGAGCTACATGTGTCTTGGCTGCCGATTATAACCAATTGGGGGTACCCGAATTACAACACTGTCAATTTTTGGGGTGTCGTTTTTCCTCAATTGAGCAGCGATCTTGCCCGCTTTGCCCCACGCCCCTTAGAGCATCGCATCCTTGGGAACATGAAAAACCCAATTCTGTCGGCATGGTCGCGTAAAGCTCAGGGCTAGGCACGGAAACAGGTGCTTGCCGATGCAGTTGCCTTCATTTCCAGCGGACGGCTCACGGAGCCTGTTAACAGCAAGACAAAGACTCACCCACCCAAGAAATCGAACATTTCGCCCACAAGAACCGAACAGGACCTCAGATTTGCAACCATAGCTACCCCCGCAGTCATCCACGTCACCCGCCTTGAGGTACTCGCCACCTATACCGTAATTGGTACACAAATAGATATTTGCGAAGGGAAATCCTGTTCTAACTGTTGCAATCTGCATTAGCTCGCGACAGTCAATGCCAAGATCCCGCCCGCACCTAACGGGCGCTATACCCTTGCTCCAAAAGAGATGCGCCACGCACACAAAGAAACCGACGGCCAGCAACCACAAAGCTTATGGTGCCAGCCGCCGGTTTCGCAGAAGCGGTATGAGACTAATTAGTCCCTGAAGTAGCTCAGCAGACGAAGAATCTCCGTGTACAGCCAGACCAAGGTCACGGCCAAACCAAGAGCGATACCCCAGGCATATTGCGCCGGAGCCCCCTGGCGAATCAGGCGGTCTGCCTGGTCGAAGTCTGTCATAAAGGACAAGGACGCCAGAACAATGCAGACGAGGGAGAAGATGATGGAAAGCATGCCACCATCACGTAGCGGATTAAAGCCAAAGAAAATAGCGCCCAGCATGTTACCCAGAGCCAACACTGCCACGCCGGCGATGAGGCCGAACATGATCTTGTTGAACTTCGGGGTGACTTTGACGGCACCGGTCTTGTAGACCATCAGCATGCCGATAAAGACACCTACGGTACCCATGATTGCCTGGCCGATAAGTGCCATGCCATCGGAATTGCCGAAGGATACGCCGGCAAACATGAGGGAGAATCCGCCCACAAAGAGGCCTTCAAACACGGCATAGATCAACGTGACGGCTGCAGAACCAAACTTCTTGCCAAACGTTGAGACAAGAACAGTAATGAAACCGCCGAGCGCACCGACCAGGGTAAGAATCATCGCGATGCCTGGGTTAATCAACTCACCAACAGCAAAGTTGAGCACGGCCATGACAATGATGACGCCAAGAGTAATGCCAGTCTTGGTCACGACATCATCAACAGTCAGCGGCCGATCGGCGCTGCGATTCTCCTGAATAAATGGATTGTCGCTCTGACCGTAGGGATTTCCACCCTGGGTCTGACTTTGGCTGGACGAGAGGGAACTCATGACGGGGTTGCTAGAACGCACGCGAATCCCGATTCCTTTCACAGTCTTTCTCTAAAAAGCGGCCCCTATGGCCGCCTTATTTGTCGTTTCATCAAGATCAACGCTCCCCACTGCTAGGAAGTTCCCAAAAATCTCAAAATTCGCAAAATTGTCCACGTGTAACAGGAATGCGTCGACAAGCACTGCGCTTGCCGGCGCCCCTGTTGCCGCAAACTATGAAGAGGAGCGCTGGGAAGCGTTCGCTTCCTTCGCCCCGTTAAATTCAGCGTTTCCGCTGGTCATGGTGCCCCCAGTGGGACTCGAACCCACACTGAATCGATTTTAAGTCGACTGCCTCTGCCGATTGGGCTATGGGGGCCAAACCGTGCCCACTCATCTTAGGGCACGGGTAGGCATAGACTGAAAATAGGGTCGGCTTCTGCGCAACTCTTTTGGTTTGAGCTCGCTAGCTGGCGGCGAGGCCGCTAATGATGCCGTCGAGGATGTCCTTCTCGCTGATGAAGAAGGAACGGGCTTCACTGTTGCGCTCAATCATCGTCATGATGCCCTCGATGGCCACGCATCCACCACCGATGACATCTGCGCGCCCAGGGTGGATGACGGGGTTGAGAGCGCGCACATCCGAAGGCAATCCAATCATCTGTCGGGTAAGCACCCGCAGCGCATCGAAGCGAAGCTCGGAACCGTGGATGGAGTCGGCATCGTAGCGCTCCATCCCCTGGGCAAGCGCCGAAAGAGTCGTAAACGTACCGGCACAGCCAACGAAGGTTAGGGCTTTGTCGATAGGAACGATCTTCTCCACTTCGGCCATGCGCTCAGCAACATAGTCGCTAGCAATCTCAATCTCGGCCTCCGTGGGAGGATCGGTGCGCATGATGCGCTCGGTAAGCCGCACGCACCCCATCTGAGCAGAGTGCGAGCCGAGGATCTCGCCGTCGATTGTCCCCACGACGAACTCTGTCGAACCACCGCCCAAATCGATGACGCAATACGGGCCCTCCTCAGAGTGCAGGTCCCCCACCGCACCGGTAAAGGACAGCAGTGCCTCTTCCTCACCGGAAATAACCTCCGCGCGAGCCCCCGGCTGGATTTCACCAAGAAGCTCTTCGGTCATGTTGAAGAACTCGCGGTGGTTCTTTGCATCACGAGTGGCCGAGGTGGCGACCATGCGCACGCGCTCGACCTTTTCAAACTTCATTTGTTTGACGTAGCCTTCGAGCGCTACGCGAGTCCGCGCAAGAGCTTCAGGATCAAACTCACCGGTAGCATCGACGCCCTGGCCAAGGCGAACGATCTCCATCGTGCGGGTGATGTCCCGGATCTTGCCATCCTCCTGAATCTCGCTGATGAGCAGGCGAATGGAGTTGGTTCCGCAGTCGACAGCAGCGACGCGAGTCATAGGGCTAGCCTTTCTTTTAACCGGCGTTAGAAAAATCGAACTGGGTCATGTCGATGCCCAGGTCCCCCACGGTGGGCCAATCCTCAGGGATGGCGCTTCCCCGGAGTTTACCGTGCTCCGCAGCCATCGCGACGGCCTCGGTACCAAAGCGCACGCGGCCCGGCCCCTCAGCTAAGGCATAAGCGATGAGAACGTGGAGGCACTTCACGCGCTCTGGCATGCCGCCACCTGAAAACTCAGTGCCCAGGTCTTCCATGGCGTTACGGGTTTCCAGGTAGTGTTCGTGCGCTGCCTGGTAATCCTGCTGCAGGTCCTCTTCTTGGGCGAGGCGCTGCTCCATCCACTTCATGACATGGGCGACCTCAAGGCGCGATGCTTCGGCAGTCAGGCGCGGGTCGGTGAGGTAGTAAAGGGTGGGAAACGGGGTGCCGTCGGGAAGCTTGGGTGCGGTTTTAATCACCGCTGGGGCTCCGTCCGGGGTGCGGTAAGCAATGTCCACGACGCCGCGCGGGGCGCGACCCAACTGTTCGCGGACGACTTCAAGGTCAGCATCGGTCACGGTCATAGGAACCATTGTGACATGGAGATATGGATGAGTCCTATTCAGCAGGTGTTTCCGGTAGGTTTTCCGCATCTTCCGATACTGAATCCCACAGCACCGTGTACCACTCGCGGTCGTCGGCATCCTCACGACGCTCTGAGGTCACCGTGTCACCAGAGTCCATGCGCGGATCCATGATGCGAAAGGCCATCTCGCCTTCATCCATGACACCGAAGCGGCGGCGCGCCTCCTCCTTGACGTATTCCTCGGATCGATACTTGTCAATCTCCGTGAGGAGGTCATCCTTCTGTGCCTGCTTGGCGACGATTGAGCTTTCCAGCCGCGCAATCTCCGATTGGCCGTGGTAGTAATTTCGCAGCGGAACGGCAATGGATAGCAGTACTACGAGAACTACAGCGATGATCACACCGATCCCGAGGATGTCTAGCCCCTTGGCCTGCACCGGTGCTTTCTTCCGTTTAGCTCGCTGCTCATCGCGGGCACGCGTGCGAACCGGAACGGTGTTCCGGCGTTTCGTGCGGGGAGAAGTAGTGCGTGCCATCGGAAAGCCATTGTATCCCGGACCGGCCCAGGTGCTGTGCGGCGCGCGACGTGTCCCAGAAATAACATGCGCCTCAGAAGTTTTGGGCTGGGCCTGTTCGGGGCCGGACAACAGGAAAGGTGCCACGATCAAAACGACTAAAAGGTGCCACAGTTTCTGTGGCACCTTTTGTTTCACCAGTAGTTCAGCGAGTGGTCTGTGCAGACCACTGCTGGAAACCGGAGTTAATTCCTAGCCCTGGAAGCGCGGGAATGCGGAGCGGCCGGCATAAACTGCGGCGTCACCCAGTTCCTGCTCAATGCGCAGCAGCTGGTTGTATTTGGCAACGCGCTCAGAGCGGGCCGGAGCACCGGTCTTGATCTGGCCGCAGTTCAGAGCAACGGCGAGATCAGCAATGGTGGTGTCCTCGGTCTCACCGGAGCGGTGGGACATCATGGTGCGGTAGCCATTGCGGTGTGCCAGCTCAACGGCGTCGAAGGTCTCAGTCAGGGTACCGATCTGGTTAACCTTCACCAGCAGAGCGTTGGCGGCCTTCTTCTCAATGCCTTCCTTCAGGCGAGCCGGGTTGGTGACGAAGAAGTCATCGCCGACAATCTGCACCTTGTCACCGATAGCTGCGGTGAGCTTGGTGTAGCCCTCCCAGTCATCTTCCTGCAGCGGGTCCTCGATGGACACGATCGGGTAGTTGGCGATGAGGTCCTCGTAGACCTTGGCCATCTCCTCAGCGGTGTGCTCGCCGCCCTCGAAGTGATACTTGCCGTCCTTGTAGAACTCGGAGGATGCAACGTCGAGGGCCAGGGCAACATCCTTGCCCGGCTTAAAGCCGGCCTTCTCGATGGCCTCAACGATGAGGTCCAGAGCTGCCTTGGTGGACTCAGCCTCCGGAGCGAATCCGCCCTCGTCACCCAGGCCGGTGGACAGGCCCTTGGACTTAATAACGGCCTTCAGTGCGTGGTAGACCTGTGCACCCATGCGCAGAGCCTCGCTGAAGGACTCGGCGCCAATCGGGGCGATCATGAACTCCTGAACGTCAACACCGGAGTCAGCGTGGGCACCACCGTTGACGATGTTCATCATCGGAACGGGCAGGACATGAGCGTTCGGGCCGCCAATGTAGCGGTAGAGCGGAAGACCAGCAGACTCGGCAGCGGCCTTGGCGGCTGCGATGGACACGCCCAGGATGGCGTTGGCGCCGAGGCGGGACTTGTTATCCGTGCCGTCCAGCTTGATCAGGGCCTGGTCGATGAGACGCTGGTCATCGGCCTCGAAGCCGGCAAGTTCATCAGCAATCTCTTCGTTGACGTTCTCAACAGCCTTCAGAACGCCCTTGCCCAAGTAGCGGTCACCACCGTCACGCAACTCGTGAGCCTCGTGAACACCGGTGGAAGCGCCAGACGGAACGCCGGCGACACCGCGTGCACCATCGTCGAGGAATACTTCAGCCTCAACGGTGGGGTTGCCGCGGGAATCAAGAATTTCGCGTGCCATTACGTGGATGATGTCAGCCATGCTGCTTTCACTCCTATAGAGCCAAATTGATCTTGGGTTCGTGTTCTGGGAGGGGCTCCCAAACCACCTGGGGACAATTGTTCCAGAAAACTTCGGAACGTGTCGGGCGGAAACGGACAACGTGACATAGATCTAGAAAGAGGCTAGGACACGGCAGGCTGTTCAATGGCGTAGGAATTTGCGGCTGCTGCGACTTTGCGCAGGTAGTCCTCAGATTGGTTGTAGTTGAGGACGGCCGAACGCCATCCCTCTGGCGTGGAAAGATCCCTATCTCCGTGACACAGCAGTGCGGCAGCACCCAACGCGGCATCGTCGATTTGATTGGGATCAGCAACGCCATCGCCGTTGGCATCTCGACCTAGATGTTCCCACGAAGAAGCGATGAATTGCATGGGGCCAACCGCCCGATCAAACTCGGCATCGCCATCAATGGCGCCGCCATCGCTATCAGGAACCAAAGTGGTGTTGTTAGTTCCGTCGAGAGGAATGCCCACGATGGGCGGGTCGGGATAACCATTCTCATCGAGGGATGAACGGTCGAAGAGGCTTCCGTTATAGGTCCCGTGACGAGTTTCTACCCAGCCGATACCGGCGAGGGTATTCCAGCGCAGATTACAGTTCGGCCAGGATTGCCGCGCGATCAACTCGGCGTTGCCGTAGGCCCGCAATGCCTGGGCGGGGATACTGGTGGCGTCGGCAAGCTGGTCGGACCACCACGTCAGCTTGTCCGCCGTGCGCCCCAGCCCGTCGACATCAATAGCGGGCACCTCTGCCCCGCCCACGGGTGGAAGTTCCTCTGGGACGGGGGAAAGCTGCCGGAACGGGGATGGCTTATCCAGGAAGGAAAGACTCCAGGCCACCAAGGAAATGATCAGAATGATGGCCAAGACAATGCCGAGGCCACAGCCCCCGATCCTCCTAAGCCCCTGCGTCATAAAGGTGAATACTACAGCCCGTTGCAGGAAGGGGGTCGAGCGACACAGAGGGCGCCACGAGGCGACCGTATAGGCAAGACCTACGACAATCGCGGAACAAAAGTTATGTCCAAATGTTCCCATGCGTAACATTCTGCGCTACACTGCAGCGTTGAACAGAGAGCCGAGGCCCTGCTGGTGCTCCACGTTCTATCACTGTCCGTTCTAGAAACGTGTCTTTCTCTTAGCCAAGGAGTTCCATGTCCATCCGTCGTATCCTCGCTACTGCTTCCGCCGTTGTCGCCCTCGGCGCAATCACCCCCGCCACCGCTTCTGCCGCTTCCCTGACTGAGCTGGGCGGCTTCCTCTCCCAGGGCATCCAGTCCGCTGATTGCAACACCCTGCGCAGCACCCTGACGCTGATTGATCAGAGCACCGAGGGCGAGCTGCTTACTCCGAACACCACCCGCAACCAGCTGTCCAAGAACCTCACCGCACTGGGAAACTCTGAGGAACTCGGCCCGCTGGCCTTGGCCGCCGTAAAGTACTCCGGCCAGACCGCCGACCGCGCCCTCGAGTGCAAGATCGTCAAGGAAGACACTCTCGCTACCGGTGGCACCGGCCTATCCTCCACGATCGCTGACTACGCTCCCTTGCTGTCCTCGATGATCCAGAAGGGTTAGTTCTTTTCGCGGGCCTTACCCTCGGCCCACAGGCGCTCCTGCTCCTCTACCCCCACGACGTCCTCCGTGCCGTCGAAAAGGTAGGGCGCGCGGGAGCGCATTTTGTTGACGAAAGACATCGCGACATCGTCGAGAGTAAAAGCCCCACGGCGTGCCGCGATCTCGGCGTGAAAGAGGACCTGCAAGAAGATATCGCCCAATTCCTTAAGCAACTCGGAATCAGTGGCACGCTCCCGCACCGCCTGGGCGAATTCCGCCGACTCTTCTTCTAGATACGGCAGCAAGGTCTCGTGGGTTTGATCGCGCTCCCACTCCCCGATGCGCCGCGCACGCGACATCACCTCACGTGCCTTCCACATCGGTTCCTCAAGGGAGGGGGCGAGGATGAGGTCCGCATCAGCGTCGATAAGCGCACGCACCTGCGGGTGTGATGGATCTGTGCTCACCACAACACCATGGCCTTCCGGATCCTCACCGCACAACAGTGAATCAAAGTCCCAGCGCACCTTCACCGGAACTTCATCAGTGAAAACAACAGGGCCCTGCAGTTTCCCAACGGCCTCCATAGGGATTAACGTGGGCCAGCGCGGATCTAACAACAGGACAGTCATAAGCAACGAGTATAGGTCCCCAGTTCTTTGAACTTTCGCTGCAGTTGCGCAAACGCCCGCCTAAAGGGGTATTTTTAACCAATGACCACTTCCAATCTCACCGAATCGCCGCGCACGCACTCTGTGACGTTGTGGACGCTCATCGCGCTCATCATCGGTTCCACGGTGGGCGCCGGAATCTTCTCTCTTCCGCAGAACATCGCCTCCGTGGCCGGCCCTGGCGCCATGCTCATCGGCTGGCTCATCGCAGGCGTCGGCATGCTCTCTGTCGCCTTCGTTTTCCAGATTCTTGCCCACCGCAAGCCACACCTCGACTCCGGTGTGTACTCCTACGTCCGCGCCGGCTTAGGTGACTTTATTGGCTTTACGTCCGGCTGGGGCTACTGGCTCGGTTCCGTCATGGCGCAGGTGGGCTACGCCACCTTGTTCTTCAACACCATTGGCCACTACGTGCCTTTCTTTGACGCCGACCACCGCTGGGTCTCCGCCATCGCCGTATCGGTGTTGTCCTGGGGAATCTTTGCTGTGCTGGCGCGCGGTATTAAGCAGGCGGCGATCATGAACATGGTCACCTCCGTGGCCAAGATCGTCCCCATCCTCGCCTTCATCGTCATCCTCGCTTTCGTAGGCTTTAGCTGCGACAAATTCACTCTTGATTTCTGGGGTGAGGCCTCCGATAAGTCCCTCTTCGAGCAGATTCAGGGCATCATGCTCTTTACCGTGTGGGTCTTCATCGGCGTGGAGGGCGCATCCGTGTACTCCAAGCAGGCGCGCACGCGTGCCGACGTCGGCCGCGCCACCGTCATCGGCTTCATCAGCGTTCTGGCGTTGCTGGTATCCGTGTCCACGCTGAGCTTCGGCGTGCTTACCCAGGAGGAGCTCGCAGCGCTGCCGGATAACTCGATGGCGTCCGTGCTCACCGCGGCCGTAGGCGAATGGGGCGGCGCTCTCATTTCCCTCGGCCTGTGTCTCTCCGTGCTCGGCGCCTACGTGTCCTGGCAGATGCTGTGCGCGGAGCCGATTGTCCTGATGGCTGTCGATGGTCTTCTCCCCCGCAAGATCGGCACCGTGAACATCGCCGGTGCGCCGTGGGTAGCGCAGCTGATTTCTACGCTGACGATTCAGCTCTTCGTTATCGTCTTCTTCCTCAATGAAACCTCTTATAACGCGATGGTGCAGCTGGCCACCATCATGTACCTGCTGCCTTACATCTTCTCTTCCCTTTACCTGGTCCTCTTGGCCGTGCGCGGCAAGGGGCTGACTCACCCGCATGCCGGGGTGCGCTTCGATATTTCAGGTCCGGAGGTGAGCCGCCGAGAGAATCGCCGTCACCTCTGCATCGGCCTCGTCGCCTTCATCTATTCCCTGTGGCTCATCTATGCCGCCGACCCGGTTTATGTTCTTCTCGGCGCGCTGGCCGTGGTCCCCAGCATGATTCCTTATGTGGCCACCCGCCTGTACAAGAAGGAACGCGTGTTCAACACCTTCGAATGGTTCGTGGTAGCGCTGGTAGTTATCGGCGCGGTTGCCGCGGTGTGGGGCTTGAGCACGGGCCGCCTAGCGCTCTAGAAAACCTGGGGCGCCGAGCGGCGCGATAGCACCGCATAGGCGATGCAGCTTGCTATCCACAACACGTGGCCGATAGCGCTGATGACGAGGAAGATGCCTCCAGTGATCGAGGCCGCTTCCTCGTTGCCAAACCACCACGTCGGAACAGTGGCTGGTCCGACGTCCCCAAAATCCGGCACGTTGGCATTGCCCACGATAAAGCCAATGAACACTAAAGCCAGCGACACCCACGCCCATGCCAGCTTGCTTGTGTAATCACCGCGGATGAACAGCGGGAGTAAACCAAGCAGCACCCAGATGCCAACCAGGATTACTCCGAACATCATCAGCATGAAGGTGAGCCAGCCACCGTTCTCACCGCTGAACTTGATCACCAGTGAGACGGGGATGCTGAGCAGCGAGGCGGCCATCCACACCGCCACTAGAACGATTCTGGGATTGGACCGAGAAATTCCGGCGGCGGTGCTGGCGTCCATTATTTTTCTCCTACGCTAATGACATTCTTCTTAGTCTTAGCACCGCTGACGTCGACGCGCTCGAGTTCGAACATCGAGGCCAAGAAGTCCGCCACCCACTGGAGGAGTTCGATGTCACGCAACTTGGGGTCCGTGACGTTGCGTCCGGCCTTGGGGAAGTTGAGCTGGATGGCCTTGGCCGCTGCACGGTAGTTGGAGCCTGGGAAGAGGCGCTTGAGGCGTACCTGCTTGGAATCCGCCAGCTCCACCGGATGGACCTTGATGCGCGTGCCCTGCACCGTGATATCGCTGACCCCGGCCCGGCGGGCCTGGTGGCGCAGGCGAGCCACGGCGAGCAGGCGCTCGACCGGCTCCGGAATGGGCCCGTAGCGGTCCTGCATTTCCTCCACCACATGTGCCAGGTCCGCGTTGTCCTTGGAGGCCGCCAGCTTGCGGTAGACCTCCAAACGCAAGCGCTCGGAGTTGATATAGGACTCCGGAATATGGGCATCCACCGGAAGATCGATGCGGATTTCCTTCGGTCCTTCGTCCGTGACCACGGGGGTCTCACCACGCGCGAGCGCCTTGAAGGTCTCCACTGCCTCACCGACAAGACGCACGTAGAGGTCAAAGCCCACACCGGCGATGTGGCCCGATTGCTCGGCGCCCAGCACGTTGCCGGCGCCGCGCATCTCAAGGTCCTTCATGGCCACGGCCATACCGGCGCCCAGATCGTTGTTTTGGGCGATGGTGGCCAGGCGGTCATAGGAGGTTTCCGTCAGCGTGGCGCCCTTCGGGTACAGGAAGTAGGCATAGCCGCGCTCGCGGGAGCGGCCCACGCGCCCGCGCAACTGGTGCAGCTGGGACAGGCCCATGTGGTGGGCGTTCTCCACGATGAGGGTATTCGCGTTCGCAATATCCAGGCCGGTTTCCACGATGGTGGTACACACCAGGACGTCGAATTCGCGGTCCCAGAATCCTTGGACGGTGCGCTCAAGGACGTCCTCGTTCATCTGGCCGTGTGCCACGACGATACGCGCTTCTGGGACCAGGTCCCGCAGCTCGCGGGCCTTCTTTTCGATATCCGCAACCTTGTTGTGGATGAAGAAGACTTGGCCGTCGCGCAGCAACTCGCGGCGGATGGCCGCGGCCACCTGCTTATCCTCATACGCGCCCACATAGGTCAGGACCGGGTGGCGGTCCTCCGGCGGGGTCAGGATGGTAGACATCTCGCGGATGCCCGCCATGGACATCTCCAAGGTGCGCGGAATCGGCGTCGCGGACATGGTGAGCACGTCCACGCTGGCTTTGAGCGCCTTGATGTGCTCCTTGTGCTCGACACCAAAACGTTGCTCCTCATCCACCACGATGAGGCCCAAGTTCTTCCACTGCACACCGGTCTGCAGCAGGCGGTGGGTACCGATGACGATGTCCACGGAACCATCCGCCAAACCAGCCAGAATCTCCTTGGATTCCTTGGCCGAGGTAAAGCGCGAAAGCACCTCGATATCCACCGGGAAGCCCTGCATGCGCTCGCGGAAAGTATCGGTGTGCTGCTGGGCCAGCAAAGTGGTGGGCACGAGGACCGCGACCTGCTTGCCGTCCTGCACGGCCTTGAAGGCTGCGCGCACCGCAACCTCGGTCTTGCCATAGCCCACATCGCCGACGACCACGCGGTCCATCGGCACCGTGGATTCCATATCCTGCTTGACGGCGTCGATGGCCAGCATTTGGTCCTCGGTCTCGACGAAGGGGAAATTATCCTCCATCTCCGCCTGCCACGGCGTATCAGGGCCAAATTGGTGACCGGGTGCGGCCTGGCGCTTGGCATAGAGTTCCACCAGCTCACCGGCGATCTCGCGCACCGCGGCGCGCGCCTTCTTCTTGGTGTTCTTCCAGTCCGAGCCACCCATCTTGGACAACGTCGGCGTCTCACCGCCGGTGTATTTGCTCAGCAAATCCAGCGAATCCATGGGGACCCACAGCTGGTCAGCCGGCTGACCGCGCTTGGAGGCGGCATACTCCAACACGATGTATTCGCGGCGCGAAGTCTCGTCACCGGATTGAACGGTGCGCTCGGCCATCTTGAGGAACTTGCCGATGCCATGAGTCTCATGCACCACGTAGTCCCCCTGCTTGAGTGCGAGGGGATCCACGCGGTTACGGCGCTTTGCTGGGCGACGCTTCGCCCCCGCAATATCGCCCACACGGTTACCCGTCAGATCGGTTTCCGTGATGACCACCAGCGGCAGCGCCTCAGCGTCCTTGAGCTTGCGTACCTTCGGGAACACCAGACCAGCATGGGACAAGGCCTGGTAGAGCGTGACCTCGCCGGGACTCGGCTCCCAGCCAGGTGTGGCCACCTTCGTGGGGATACCCTTCTCCGCAAAGCGCTCCACCATGCGCTTGATAGCGCCTTGCGCAGGGGCAATGAAGGCGGCACGCCCGCCGGCCGTCGTGTGCGCCAGAAGCTGCGCCATCATGGCATCAATCTCTGGAATATCACCGCGCGGAGTTGGTCCGGGTTCAAAGTCCAGCGGCAGAGTCTCCGATTCAGCCGCCGCAAACATTCCCGGCGGGGCGAAAGTCCACAACGGGGCTTCGATATTCCGGCACGTCGCCTCCAACGACTCATAGGAGCGATAACTCGACGCCGAGGTATCCAAGCCCTCAGCAGCCAACGGGCCATCCGCACCCATTGCGGCGGCCTCCCAGCCAGCCGCCAAGAACTCCGCATCGGTGGATTCCAGGTCAGCAATTCGCGTGCGGATCTTTTCCGGTGCCACGAGCAGCACGTGCGTGCCCGGGGCAAGCAGTTCGGGGAGGGTGACAAAGGGGGCGTCGGCAAGCACGGCCAGCACGGCTTCCATACCTTCGGCCGGGATGTGCTCCCCTACCTTGGTCAGAAGCTCCGCCAGCGCTGCGTTGCCCCCAAACTTCTGCGCCAGCTCGCGGGCGCGCGCGGCGACCTCATTGGTGATCGGCAGCTCGCGGGCGGGATAGATGGCGACCTCTCCCACCTCGATCTCGGGGATGGCGCGCTGGTCAGCCACGGAGAACTGACGGATATCCGTAATCTCATCGCCCCAGAACTCCACGCGCACCGGGTAATCCGAGGTTGTCGGGAAGACATCAAGAATGCCGCCGCGCGTGGCGTACTCACCGCGCTTGGCCACCATGTCCACGTGCTTGTAAGCACGAAACTCTAGCTCCGACAGGATATGCGCGAGCTCGTGCTCGTCCTCTTCCTTCAGGAAAATGGGCGCGCGGCCCTCCACCTTGCTCAGGATGGGCTGGCAGTACCCGCGGGCGGAGGTCACCACGACCTGGGCTTTGCCCGCTCCCACGAGGTCGAGCACACGCGCGCGCTTGCCGACGATATCCGCGGCCGGCGACAACCGCTCATGCGGAAGCGTCTCCCATGCCGGGAAGTAAGCGACCTTATCCCCCAGCATGGCTGTCAGCTCCGCGGTAAGGTCCTCCGCCTCGCGCCCGGAGGCGGTCACCACCAGCACCGGTGCGTGGTGCGCCAAGGTACCGATGGCCCAGGGGCGGGCCTGGTCGATGCCAGTAATGTGCAATGAGGCTTCCCCCGCTTGGGAGGCGAGGCCTTTAAGTTTCGGATCTGAGGCGGCTACTTTTAAAAGCCCGCCCAGCATCGGCGTTGCCACCTACTTGGCTCCCTTCAACTTCGGTGCTGCTTCCATGCCGGAAAGACCATTCCAGCACAGATTAACGATGTGCGCGGCAACTGTCTCACGCGAAGGCTCACGCTCATCCAGCCACCACTGGGCTGTGGTGGCCACCATGCCGACGAGCGCCTGGCCGTAAAGCACCGCCAGCTCTGGGTCGAGCCCGCGGTGTTCAAAGGCCTCACCGAGGATGTGCGCGATCTGATTAACTGCTGCATTCAACAACGTGGAGAAACTACGCTCATCCCCTGGCTTGGAATCGCGCACGAGGATCAAGAAACCATCGGTTTCCTCTTCCACATAAGTCAGCAGCGCGACGACCCCCTGCTCGATGCGCTCGCGCCAAGAACCCGTCTGTAGCGATTCCGTCACGACCTTCTCCAAGGCGACAAGCTCGCGATCAATGACGACGGCGTAGAGGCCTTCCTTGCCGCCGAAATGCTCGTAGACCACTGGCTTAGACACACCGGCGCGTGCCGCAATGTCCTCCACGCTGGCGCCATCGAAACCGCGCTCTGCGAAGGCCGCACGGCCAATGGAGATCAACTGCTCACGGCGCTCACGCCCGGTCATCCTTTGTCGAACCATGTCTTCTACTGTATCTCCCTCACCGGACATGGCCCGCACCAGCTAAAAGTAAGCCGCAAGCAACGGGAACGCGAGTCTTGGCCACCTGTTTAGGTCTGATACGCACCCGTCGGGTAACATGTCCCCCAGCGCTCATAATGTGGGCGCGTTTCCCCATGGTGTAATCGGCAACACTACGGTTTTTGGTACCGTCATTCTAGGTTCGAGTCCTGGTGGGGAAGCAAAATAATGCACCGTTCTACCTGTATTGACACAGGAGAGCGGTGTTTCGTTTTGACTTTGACGGCAGTAAGAAGACTCGCTAGCGAGGCCCTAGCGAGACTCTTTCCGCGGGCATCATCACACAGGGGTATACGGATGTGACAGCAGAGAAAACGGCAGTTGCGTCCGGCTGCTCACTACAGCTCCAATCCCGCCTATTCCTCTCATTTATTGTGTAACTCAGGCAGACGAACCATAGAAAAGGTACGGTCTGAGTCATGACGATGTTCCACTCCACGGTGCGCGGGATGGACAAGATCACCTTCAGCCACTCGGGTCAGGTAGACAAGGCCCTGTCGGTCGCCCGTCGCAGCACTCAGACCCGACAGACCCGCGTATTCAACCAAATTGGGGGCAGGATCAGCCGCCAAATCAACCGGCAATCCCAGGGATCGACGGGCAATTAATTGAATATGGCCCCATTATCGGCCATACGTACGCCGGCCCCATTCCTCCACCCCACATCATCAATGGTTGCGAGAAAATTCAGCCAGGGCTTGGCGAGCGAATTCTGGACGACGCCCACGAAGACACAATTGCGGATCGGCTGAACACTCAGAAGGCGTTCGATCACGCCCTTTGGGAGGCCAAGGCTGGCTTTCGCGTCGCCGCGTTCATTACATTCGCTTCCATTGCCGGCATTTTCTGCTGTTTGCTCTTTCTGGAGCCACCGGAGTCTTTCGTCGGCGCTACGATCCTTGGCTTAGCATCCCTTACTCCTCTCGTGAGGACTTTCCTCAACCGAAACCAACAAAAGCCTGCGGCTAACGAACTTGCTGTAAATCCCGAGGAAAATAAACAGGTCTAATCAAAACCAAGAAATCAGCAACCAATAGGAGCTGTAGATAGGCCGAGGTCCGGCCGAGAACCTATTTACGTTTTCTACGGCCTCGCCGAAAGCCCCTAATTTCAGCTTTCCGTGCAATCGATGCCACCTGCGCCGCGGTGTAGTTCAAGGGAGCAATGCCAGCGCGCGGAAGCACCCATCCGCGCCAATACGCCATAACTGCTAGGCCAAAGCCCACGAAGGGCGAGATGACCATGCCGAGGGCAAACTTGTCAAAGTGCCCGAAGGATGCCATCACGATTCCTGTAAGCACCGCCGGCACGGCATAGAGTGGGCTGCCGCCAAAGACCGAGGGAATCTGGCCGGAAGCAACATCGCGTACCATTCCGCCACCCACTGCGGTCAAAACGCCCAAGAATACGCAGGCGATGAACGGCATTCCATGGGTCAGCGCCTTCACGCATCCAGTCGTGCACCATACGCCCAAGATGACAGCATCCGCGTGCTCGAGGAAGATTTCCCAGGCCTTGCCCTTCAGGTCCGTCAAGAAAGCAATGAGCGCGCCCACACACGCCAGCGTGAGATACAGCGGATCAGAGATAGCCGCAGCCGGACCGCTGGCGATCAGCATGTCACGGATCATGCCGCCAGCCAGCGCCGAAAAGAGCGCCAGAAAGACGAAGCCAATAATGTCGAATTCCCTACGGCGTGCAATCGTGCCACCGATAATGCCGTTGAGTACCACACCGATGAGATCAAAGACCTGGTACAGGGAATGGATGAGCGGGTCGACGTCCTGAATCACAGATACTGACCCTAGCGTACTGCGAAAGGAGAAGACCTAGTTTTCTCATGAAAAGAAAAACTACGAAATTAGGACAGTGTTGAAACTCCAGCGAAGAAAAGCGCGAAATTCTGCAACGGAGTGCACGCCATATCGAAAACAACAACGACTGGGAAACTCGCTCGACTCCACGTTGGACACAACGCTTCCAACGGTCTATACAAACTCATACCTGTTTACGTGGTGAGCGCTACCTAGGTTATCCCCACATGCGTGGGGCATACATGTTGCTTGACCCGAAGTCAGTGACCCGAGACGAGCTATCCCCACGTGCGTGGGGCGTACTTGACGACCTGTCACGCGCTTGGGTGTCCTCGCGAGCTATCCCCACGTGCGTGGGGCGTACACCGCAAACCTTAAAGAACTAGAGGCCTTTTGCGAGCTATCCCCACGTGCGTGGGGCGTACTCTCCGACAACTGCACGGACGCCGTCCCGACAGTAGATCCGACTATAGCAAACTGTAGTCGTCCTAGCGCTTCCGCGGTCAGGTGGGGAGCACTTAGCGAGTGGTGTGAGGGCGCGGGCCTAGTTGGGCTCATCCCCGCACACGCGGGGAGCACCGCAAATGTAGTAACCCCTACGTGCTGCGCAGCGGCTCATCCCCGCTCACGCGGGGAGCACCTGCTACATCAACGCCGCCGTGCAGTTCTTCGCGGCTCATCCCCGCTCACGCGGGGAGCACATTGTCTCCGCGTGGAATGGCCTTGTGGAAGGCGGCTCATCCCCGCTCACGCGGGGAGCACTATTGGTGGCGCGCCGAATGCTCTGGACTTTGCGGCTCATCCCCGCTCACGCGGGGAGCACGGAAGATCGGCTCTTACGGGGGCGGCGAGTTTGGGCTCATCCCCGCTCACCCGGGGAGCACGATCGACCTGTGGCCTGAGGCCGAGGATGAAGAGGGCTCATCCCCGCTCACGCGGGGAGCACAGCCTTCTTGGCGCGCTCGATAGTCCAGGTGGAGGCTCATCCCCGCTCACGCGGGGAGCACTACGAAGCCCTCAACACTGTTTCGCCCGTCATCGGCTCATCCCCGCTCACGCGGGGAGCACTCGTCGATGTCGATGACGTTGAAGCGGGTGCCGGGCTCATCCCCGCTCACGCGGGGAGCACACGAAAATACGGCCCTTCTTGCCCTCGCCGCCGGGCTCATCCCCGCTCACGCGGGGAGCACACCTTGGAACGCTGCAACCCGAGTAGCTCACCCGGCTCATCCCCGCTCACGCGGGGAGCACGGTGTAGCCATGACGGCGGGCACTGGTGGACTGGGCTCATCCCCGCTCACGCGGGGAGCACACATCTGCAAGACTCTTACCCCTACCACCGGCGGGCTCATCCCCGCTCACGCGGGGAGCACTGGTCGCAGATGGAATCGAGGGGCTGGTAGGAGGGCTCATCCCCGCTCACGCGGGGAGCACCATGAGCCGGTCCTCGGGGATAGCGCGCAGGCCGGCTCATCCCCGCTCACGCGGGGAGCACGTCTTTCTTGGCGATTCCGCGTACAGCCCACCCGGCTCATCCCCGCTCACGCGGGGAGCACCTGCTTGTCGGCACGCAGGCATACGACCTGCTCGGCTCATCCCCGCTCACGCGGGGAGCACTGCTTATGCCCAGGCGTATCTGGAGGCTAATGGGGCTCATCCCCGCTCACGCGGGGAGCACGAGCCATTAGCCGTCCGCATGTAGGGAACCCACGGCTCATCCCCGCTCACGCGGGGAGCACGGCAGCGCATCCCAGTTCCCAGGGAGTGTCTTGGGCTCATCCCCGCTCACGCGGGGAGCACCCAACCGTGTCAATGAAGCGGCCCGCCCCGTCCTGGCTCATCCCCGCTCACGCGGGGAGCACGTAGAACCGGCGGAGCAGCGGAAGATGGCGGTGGGCTCATCCCCGCTCACGCGGGGAGCACGCCCGAGTATGGGCGTTGACTTGCTCTACTGCGGGCTCATCCCCGCTCACGCGGGGAGCACCTCTCCCATCTCACGACTGCTCCCCTGCTGTGGGGCTCATCCCCGCTCACGCGGGGAGCACGTCTCCGGGGGCGGAAGTAGCGGTAAAGCCGTGGGCTCATCCCCGCTCACGCGGGGAGCACTTACAACCTTGAAGTCGTTGGTGGTGTGGTGGGGGCTCATCCCCGCTCACGCGGGGAGCACACGTCGAATACGTCCTCAAACGACACTGGATAGGGCTCATCCCCGCTCACGCGGGGAGCACAGTGGCGTGCCATTAGCGCTTACCTCCTTGTGGGGCTCATCCCCGCTCACGCGGGGAGCACG
>NZ_KV802476.1:0-115323 GCF_001810695.1 Corynebacterium sp. HMSC065D07 | reverse complement strand
GTGGGGCTCATCCCCGCTCACGCGGGGAGCACGTATCGGGTGAGTTTGTCGCGGAGGATGATGGCGGCTCATCCCCGCTCACGCGGGGAGCACGCTGTCGTCTGTCTTTGGGGCGGGTGGTAGGACGGCTCATCCCCGCTCACGCGGGGAGCACGACCTGGGCGATATTCAGAACATGACCGCGCAGGGCTCATCCCCGCTCACGCGGGGAGCACCGCGTGTACGACTACGACGCACCGGGTCAGCCCGGCTCATCCCCGCTCACGCGGGGAGCACTCCGGCAGGGTGACTTCTCCCGAGATGCGGATGGGCTCATCCCCGCTCACGCGGGGAGCACGAAGACGTCCCACATAGGTTCCGGCTGAATCGGGGCTCATCCCCGCTCACGCGGGGAGCACCTGCGCTTTGGCCTGCAGGTTGTTGCTGATTGGGGCTCATCCCCGCTCACGCGGGGAGCACGCCAAAGCCACCGCGGCAAAAATCAACGACGTCGGCTCATCCCCGCTCACGCGGGGAGCACCAGTTTGATTTGAGCGCTGGGGAGGCTGAGGCGGGCTCATCCCCGCTCACGCGGGGAGCACCGGATATTAGTGATCTGCCAGAAGTTAGCTACCGGCTCATCCCCGCTCACGCGGGGAGCACCCAGGCGATAAGCTCTTCCCTCATCCGTATGACGGCTCATCCCCACTCACGCGGGGAGCACTCGATCGTTAGCCACATACTGCCCGGTTCGCCCGGCTCATCCCCGCTCACGCGGGGAGCACCATGTTTGCGCCGTCGCTAGTGAGGGTTGACCAGGCTCATCCCCGCTCACGCGGGGAGCACGACCCCGAATTCGTCGTTAAGTTTGCCCGTGCCGGCTCATCCCCGCTCACGCGGGGAGCACAGAGCGAGCATCTTTCAGCTCTGCGGTGATTGCGGCTCATCCCCGCTCACGCGGGGAGCACCAGGCCGCAGAAGCCGAGGCTACGGCCCCACCCGGCTCATCCCCGCTCACGCGGGGAGCACCCTTGAACTCCTTATGGATGCCGTTGAGCTTCCGGCTCATCCCCGCTCACGCGGGGAGCACAAACTATGGTGTTGCGCCGGGGTATCGCGGGACGGCTCATCCCCGCTCACGCGGGGAGCACGGTGCCGTTGTGGGGCTGCATTCCATGTGGGCGGGCTCATCCCCGCTCACGCGGGGAGCACTCCATCTGCATTTGCGACTGGCACATGAGCGCGGGCTCATCCCCGCTCACGCGGGGAGCACGCGACGCTCGAAGGTGAACTTTTCGCCAGCCGGGGCTCATCCCCGCTCACGCGGGGAGCACTCACGTTCGTCATAGAAGACAGTGAGGTCTCCGGGCTCATCCCCGCTCACGCGGGGAGCACATAAAAACGCATTCGAGGGTAATCCGGTGGATGGGCTCATCCCCGCTCACGCGGGGAGCACTAAATGACTACTACACATTGCTGCCCTGAGTGCGGCTCATCCCCGCTCACGCGGGGAGCACTGCCATTCAAAATGCTGGATGCGCCCGGTGACGGGCTCATCCCCGCTCACGCGGGGAGCACCCCAGACGAGCTAGAAAACGACTTTTGAAAGTCGGCTCATCCCCGCTCACGCGGGGAGCACTCTTTACTAGTCTTATGGTTCTCGTTCTTATGGGGCTCATCCCCGCTCACGCGGGGAGCACGGAGGTCTTCGATACCACCATCGGGTTGATTGGGGCTCATCCCCGCTCACGCGGGGAGCACACCTACATTCCGAATGCTCGCCCGGTGGTTGGGGGCTCATCCCCGCTCACGCGGGGAGCACGAGTCGGGACTCGACGTCGCGCCCCCTATCAGCGGCTCATCCCCGCTCACGCGGGGAGCACGCACTCAGCGATGCGTGTGGGGCTGTAGCCATCGGCTCATCCCCGCTCACGCGGGGAGCACCCCCAACGTCACTCAGCTTGTACTGGCCGAGCGGGCTCATCCCCGCTCACGCGGGGAGCACTACACCCCGGGGCGCGCAGGCCAAAAAATCCAGGGCTCATCCCCGCTCACGCGGGGAGCACGGTAGGCAGTAGGGCTTGGTGTGCCCCTGGCTGGGCTCATCCCCGCTCACGCGGGGAGCACACGTCCTTGCCCCCGGGTTCCCAGGTGTTGAGGGGCTCATCCCCGCTCACGCGGGGAGCACCGGCGGCGGCTGATGCTGCTACGTCTCAGGAGCGGCTCATCCCCGCTCACGCGGGGAGCACACGGTCACCGGCCTTAACCAGAATGCCGTCATGGGCTCATCCCCGCTCACGCGGGGAGCACAGTATCGCGGAGCACGCCACCGCAACCCTGTACGGCTCATCCCCGCTCACGCGGGGAGCACCTTGGACTTCCAAGTTTGGATGCTGGCCTGGTAGGCTCATCCCCGCTCACGCGGGGAGCACGTAAAATTCTACTCGCGGCCTGCGCCGCCCCACGGCTCATCCCCGCTCACGCGGGGAGCACACTTGCTGAGCAGCGTATAAAGGAGCCGAACCCTCAGTTTACATACGGCTTCTTCTCGGAAGAGACACAGAACCTGTCTAGAGTTCCTCAGCTATTTTCGTTTCTGTTTCTGGTATGCCGAACGAATCCGTCGGGCTTGTGACCAACCAGTCCTGTTTTGAACTTTCTTGCTTCCAGGAGCAGGACGAACCATGAGCGTGACACCATCAAAGTCTTGTGGTTGCCAATGATGCCGGTGAGTCCGGAATTCTAAACCCTGTTCGTTTGCTGCCGAATAGACCAGTAATGCTCTACCGTCCTTACACAGTTCAACGGTTCGCTCCCACAACAAGTCACGAATTCGTGCGGAAGGGCGGCCGACAAAGACACCCGGCGTTAGTTCAATCAGCCATTTTGATAAGTCACCCCGAAGCCCAGCGGGGCATGCAGTTACGACAAGAACGATCACGAAAGTGTCTCCTCTTCGGCCCAATTCACTCCTGAAGCAATGACTTCGAGTTCACTCCACAGCATGAGTTCGACATCACTAACAAGCTCATCATCAGGGATATCGAACAGCGACTTAAGGTCTTTGACCATGCGCGGCATGAGTCTATGTGAAACAACGTAGTCACGAATGTGACGGCGAACTTCTACGGTTGGCTTTCCTTTGGCAGCCGCGACAGTATCAAAAGCAGCGGGAATTGAAATCTCTGCCTTGTACAAATCAGCTATGTCATAAACAAAGGCGCGGTCAGTTCCCGTGTGAACAACGCCTAAAGCGGGAACGAATCCTAAAGCAGTGATGACAGCGTGAGCTACTCCGTAAAGTGCTGCACTTGCAGCAGTCAGTGCCTGATTAATCGAGTCAGAGGATTCAAAATCATTTGGATCATAGGAGCGCCGATTCCAATAGACTCCGGTTCGTTTCGATTCCGCTTCATAGACCTTCTTCATCCTCGCGCCTTCTCGGCCGCGTAGTTGTGCCATGGTCAAACCCGACACATCCTCACCTGGAAAGCGCATGGCATACATGCGGCGTGCACAATTCAATCTCTTGCGTTGGTGAGTGACTACCTCCGCTTGGATTTCTGCCATGCGGCTTGATTTTGCTGGCGGACGGCCGTGTGCGTAGTACCGCACACCGCGCTCTCCTACCCAGACGGTGCTTACGCCGGCGTCGCCAAGCAGGGCCATCGCAGCATAGGTAATCTTTGTCCCCGGCCCCAATAGAAGAGCTGCGATTTGGGTAGCTGGAAGATGAGCAATGCCCCGTTGGTCCATTATCGTGAGCGAATTGCCATCACGATTCACTACACAGCGTTCGGCGTAAAGAAAACTGATCCGGTCCCCTACGCGCGCCAAAGCCTGGCGTGCGATAGGGACCTCATGTGGCGTAGCCATTAAGAAACTGCCGCCAACGTCATCAGACCACAACCATAACCACGAGCACGCCCTATACCGTGAGTAAGAGTGGAGCGGAGGAGCGCAGAATCTGTGACCTCCAGGGTGCCACGATAGCGGGCCGTTACAATGCGGATGTGGCGTCGGTTCCCACCTTTGCGGAAATCAAGGGTCCGCCTCTCCACGATGGCTGTTTCATCTTCTCCCGACCAACGTGCTCGTTCTTCCGCAGGCACCGTGTCATTGGCACGCGGAGCCAACGCAAAACCAGCCTTTTCCGCCCGAGAATAGAGCCACTCAAGCTGATGCTCCACTGAAACGTGGGCTTTAACTTTGCCACGTTTTCCGTTGTTGGACTGAGAATAGGTTGGGTTTGCAAGCAGCTCAAACCTCCAGTGCTGCCCCTTCTGCAAGGACCCCAGAAGGCGAGTGTAATCAAGGGACTGGGCGGGCCGTGTGTCATAGCCAGCCTGCTCTACGATTCCAGACGCCGTCGGTTTCTCGGGGCCAACAATGTAAAGAGCGTTTTCGTGACTATTTCGATCAATCCGCCATAACAACCGTGCTTCATCGGTATCGATGTCCGGCGGAAAAGCTGCACTAACTGCCGCATGCATGGCATGTGGATTCGTAAGGAGCTTCCGCCCTTGACGCAACTGAGGGTTGATCAGGATCTTAGTTAGCGTGGTCACGCGTTCATCACCGCTTCCATAAATGGGTCCGGCCGCAGCTGCGATGCGTCCAAGGGATTATCAACCATGGCGCGCTCACGTTGAACAACCGTGCGCCAGGAGTACTTTCGGTGCCTCGGATCGAACGACACGGGCACGTCTTGCAACGACTCCCCGAGTTCACCTGGCTTTGCATCGCGATAAATCGGCAGGGCTACCTTCTCTCCACAGGTCTTCATGTACTCCTTTGTGGCATGCCACGTAGAGTGCGCTTGAAGCGACTCAACCGCGGGTTTGCCGTCGATTCCCTGCACCAAATTTGGCGGTGCCGGACATGAACGTCGTCCCAAGAAAATGGGGAATGCAGGTTTGTTCAGCGCCTCAGCCAAACCTTCAAGCAAACCGCGGTCCTCTGCCTCGATGGCGGCAACAAAGGCAGCATCAGAGAGGAAATAGCGCGTAATCAATTTTGCGGATGCATTTGGATTCCGCTGCCAATTCTGTGCGGTCTGGTAATCACGCAGCAGACTACCGGACTGGTCAACCCGCACAGCGAAAGTAAGACGGGCGAGGTCCTCAATGTCGTCGGTCCGCCGGCGACCTTCCGCAGCGGCAAGCATACCGAGCACTCCGGATTTCGATGGTATCTGCGAGGTTGTTCGCGTCGCATAGCGCGAATCATTGCCCCAAGACTGCAAGGGGGCCTTGAGCAACAGTAATAAGCTCGATGTCATGAGGTGACTCCCTTCACTAGGATTGGGAGGAATTCAACGCTGCGGCAAGACGGTCCGCTAGTTCGGGCAAAGTTACGGTCTCAGCGATGTCAGCGAACGGTGCTCGCGCTACGCTTACACCAACCGCGAATGCAGCCAATGGCTTCAGACCGTAGTTCTCCTCAAACTCCCTTTCTTCCTTTGCCAGAGCTTCGGCACCTGCTAAGCGCAAGTTCTTGTCGTCGGTGGCTTGGACAGGTTCTTCAAACGCCGTCACAAGGCTGACCGGACGGGTATCGCGCACTGTGACATAGACCAGCTCAGGCAGCGTGTGGTTGGCAAAAGAATTGATCTTGCCGGTGGGCATGGATTTGATGAACGCGTCGACAAACTGAACCGCAGCCTGCTTTGCGTTCTCTTCGGAGTCGAGATTCTTTGTAAGGCCAGCTACGTTCACAGTGGCGAACCGGTACAGGGTAGAAGACATCATTTGTACCGTGCCGATCATCCCAGCACCCGTCTCTTCACCATCTTCTGCGAGATCATCGACCGCAGTGAAATAGTCGAATTCTGGAGCGCTGCTGTGGATACCCAATGCATGAGCAACCTGCACTGCGGCATCAACATTGAAGGCAGCGTCATCAGCAATCATGCGACCAAACATCGCCATATCGACAGAATGCTGCGTATCGAGGATCTCTTTAGCCTCAGCCTTTTTGATCTTCTCTCCGTCAGCATCGACGATCGCTCGGACTGCGCGATCAATCTGCTGCGGGCTCAAGAAGATGAGGTACTTAGTTCGCGGATAGCTAGCTTCCTTAATGAGCTCCTCTTTGTCCTCGGCGTCGGACTTTTCTAGTTCCTTGATCCGCTTGCTATCGACTTCGGTCGAAATACCTGCGGCCTTGAAAAGATCAGAAACCTGTTTGATAGCGCGCTTAGAATCCCAGCCATCGTGGTTCTCAACGAGTTTCGCGATCTTCTCTGGCAGGCGCTTTGAGCGGTCCCCCACGAACTCAGGATCGACGTTCTTTTCAAAGTAGTTTCGAATTGCGCGCTTCCAGGATTGTGAGGACACGCGCTGGCGCGGGACCCCACCAAAAATTGCGGACTTGGGAGCACCCGTATCGTCTCGGTTGATCAGAGACGGCGGCAGGGTTTGTAGTGCGTGGATATCAATAACAAGGGACATGGTGAACTTTTCCTTTCAGTTCAAGATTGTTGTTTAGGATTCAGTAGCTTTCGTGCTCTTGACAAAAGCACCAGCGGCAAAGTCACGCCCCCATCTCAAAAGAACCCCTTGGCGGCGATTCTGATCAGCTTGGGTGGAGGTCCGAGCGCTGAGAATTCTGAGGTCTTGTGCAAATTGCCCATAGTCAAAGCCAATCTTTGCGCCGCGAAGCAGCGTGATGAGCGAGCGGATATGGATCAATCGAGATGCTTCATCGCGTGAAACGAGCATGGCATCGAAGCGGGGCTTTGTGGACTGCGATTCGCTCTGTGCAAAGAAGCGGCCACATGCATGGGCAAAGCTTTGACCTTCAACGTGGGCGTCAGTCGTCGCACTTTGCATGTGAATGCCAAACATGACGAGGGCATGAAATGCTGCAGACTCCGACGCTGAAGGAGCGTTTCCTCTGCCGAGTTCCTTCTCGCTAAGAGGCGGATGAAGGCTCAGCAGGACTTCCTCTAGAGCTAGAGGTTGGTCGTTGAGGGGCACGGAAGCATACTTGCGAAGTCTCGCAAGCGTTGCGCGTGCCTGTGCGCTTTGCGAATGGTTTGGCGAGCGCAAGATAGCAAACTGAAGGTCGTTCGCAGTCCGAGCAACTGCTTGGCGCAAGGTTGGCCCTGTCGACGTGCTCGGGTAATCAGTGCTAGTTGAAGTGTTAGTCATCGGAGTCATCCTCGTGTGAGTTTCCAAAGGCACCTGTGTCTGGGATGGTGAGAGAAGCCGTCAACGGTAGGTCTTTATCGAGCCTTCGATGCAGTTGTCGGTAGAGCGAGCCGGCTGAAACTATTCGTCCCTTACCGCTGTCTCCGGCGTCGACTTCTCTGCCCACGATGGCCTTTGTTCCTGCCCCACGAAGAAGTTCGCGGGCATCACGAAGAACCTGTTCGCGGACCTGCTTTTGCCAATCAATCTGCCTTTTCTCAGCGTTGTCAGAGCTCAACCCTGCCATCCATGCCAGGAAGAGCGGTTCAAGACGAGCATAGAAACGGTCAGCAGTACTGCTTCCGAATTCATAGTCACTGCCAGCGGCGACGAGCAACTGACCGGCAAACCAGCCGAGGCTGATTGCAGCTTTGCCAGTTTTCTCAGCGGAGGTACGTACGGCATTGCGCACCTTGCGTCCAGTTTCATCGGCACGCAGTACGACGAGTGGCAAACCTATCGTGGCGATAAACGTCGAGGCCACGGACGACTCCTGCGGGCCGTACTCCATCGACACCAATGCGAGATCGAGAAGGCTCTTGTCCAAGTACCCATCCGCTTCGAGAGCCGCCAGGTTGGAGAGGTTCCTCGGTCGCTTCGGAGCTTTGTTCTTTCCGTTATCGAATCCGGGGTCGTCCTCCAACGCGATCAATGCATCGAGTGCTCGCCACATTGTCCGCGTCGGGTCATAAGGGCGCGCATAGTAGGCGTCGGTGCCTTTCTTCGATTGATTCGGACTGTAGCGGTAAGGAGTCATGGGATCGCCCATGACATTCTTTCCTGCATCTGGAATACGGTCGCCGTTCGAGACCAATACTTGAACCGCGCGGTCGCCTTCAAAGAAGAGGCGAATACGCCGTGCCTGCCAGGTCGCAAGATCGACCGCACCGTGTGGGACGGCACCAATGTCATCGCTTGATCCCGGCCGCTGCGCTGCGGTGTCAGGTTCACGTTCCCAAACGGGAGTATCCGCGCTCACAGCTCCTCCCTCTTGGGAATCCAAGACCGCTGACGGCGGGGTATTGAGAATCAGAGTCTCAAGAATCCCACCTTCGCCTAGGACAATCGTGCCGCCAGTGCGTCCGGTCCAACCAGTTCCGATGGGGTAGCCTCGTCCGCCTTTAACGCGGGGATCTCCTTCCGCACCCGACTTGATTCCCGAGTAATCGAATGCCTGCGCATGGATCAGCCATCTAGCGGCCTCATCGAGAGCGAGAGATTCTCGTCCTTCCGCTGTACGCATGGTGAAGAAGTCATCAGCAGCTTCCGGAACAATGAAGGCTACAGGTTTTGTGGCTCCTGACTTCGTATGCAAGTCCGCGACTTGCATGAAGGGAGCAATCGGTGAAAGAAGATCGAACCGATCTTCAAGGCCATCAAGGTAGTCAAGGACCGCGTCATCACGCTTCTCGTTTACAAGCTGATCACGCAGATCATCGAACCATTCCGGCCAATCAAAGTCTTCCCAATTATTGCCCGCGTAACTCTCCACAAGATCTAGAGCATGCGCCCGCCAAAAAATGGCCAGCAGCACACGAAGCACCGCGTAGTCCTGAGTTGGTGAGTCACCAACGACTTTGTAAGCGTCACCGCGGCCAGAAAAGATATCGCGGATGCTCAGGGTTACAGGCTGGTTGGTACCATCCATGCACTTGATCCATGGCTCATCGAGAAGGTTAAACGTTGAGGTGTCAGTCATTCTTCTTTCGCCTCCTTTCTTTGTCTTGTTGTGGGTTGTTGATTCTCGTAGAGGAGCCTCTGAGAGGAGGTGCCCTCAGAGTACAAAGGGCGACGGACATTCACTCTCCTCCATCGCTAAGAATTTCGATACCCAGCTCGGAGGAATAAGTCACGGTAAACCGCCCAAGCTGTGCGGTGTCAGAATCGTCGAGCAGCAATGCCAGTTGTCCCCTTAGAAGGAAATGCGAACGCCATTGTGCCGGCGTAGCTTCTTCCAAAGTGCTGACGACCGCCTCAAAATCAGATTCCCACCTCGTCAAACGAGTCGGTAGACGGACCGTGCTCGAAGCCAAATGGAACGCAACGTTGTAGGACAGCTCGGTGCCATCAAGTACTTCTTCCTCAAAGCCCCACGGCTGATAGCCGTATTCAGTGCTCCTAATTGGAATGACTTCCACCGAAGGTTCAGCATCTCGGACTTGAGTAGCTCCGCGTTCATCTCCCGATGCTGCGTCATCGCTAATGAGTTGTTGGAAAAGATCGTGGTATTTGACGCGGGGCCACGGGCGCGGCAGCTGATGCGTCGATGATCGGGTATGAGCTCTATCTTCGGTCGAATCGCTGTCATTTTTTGCGTTCTCCCACGCCTCTTCCCACTCCTCCGGCGGCATAAAGTTCTTGTCATATGCTGCTTGGACAAGTCCTTCAATATCGTCGGGGCGTCGAAAGAGTTCTGGAAGCATCGCATACGTCGATAGGAGCAGGGTTTGGCCGTAGATAAACTCCGCTCCCGAATCAAACTCAGGGACGGGTTCGTGCTTAAGGAGTCCTCGAATCATCACCCGTGGCTGTTGTAGCTTCTCCGGTCGATCAGTGGCTGGACGCGCATGGCGATGCAAACGTCCGATGCGCTGGATAATGAGATCCATCGGTGCGATATCCGTGACAAGAACATCAGCATCAATATCGAGGCTTTGCTCCGCCACTTGGGTTGCGATCACAATCTTGCGCTGCGGACGCCCACTTCCCCGGTGAGAATCAGGTCCGAGTTCCTCGCGAAGGCCATCTTCCTTCGCTACGCGCTCCCACGCAACGAAGCCTGCATGGTGTAGCTGTACTTCGTCGCCGTAAACGCCTTCTAAAACGCGATATGCCTCTTGTGCGCGGGCAATCGTGTTGCAGATGATGAGTGCGCAGCCGCCTTCATTGAGGTAATAATCCGCGAAGCTTACGAGCTTCTCCGCGTCATCGTCTAGGTACTCAATGCGTGCTTCTAAGTTCGTTGGCGTTGGCGGCACCGAATGAAACTCCACGGAATCCCTAGTTGCAAGCGTAAGCAGTGGATACCCAGTAGGTTCTTCATCAGGCCAGGGTGCGCTGGAGTATGCCTGTACCAGTGAACGTCGCTTATCTGGCGGAAGCGTCGCTGACATGAGAATGACGCTGGCACCGTAATAACCAAGCCACTCAATGGTTCTTTGGAGGTAGTCACTGGTGTAGACGTCGAAAGAATGCACCTCGTCAAAGATGATGACCTTCCCCGCCAGACCCACGTGCCGCAGCATGTGGAAGCGCTGCTGAAGCGCCATCATCAAGACTTGGTCCACAGTGCCGACCACAAAATTGGACAACAGCCCCAGACGGCGTCCAGACATCCATTGTGACGCAATAACTCCGCCGCCTTCGCCGGAGTCCTTGCCAATTTGCGAGAATTTCAGCTGCCGGTACGGCTCCGAAAGATCGTTCTTGGAGTGCGCAAGGTACATGCTCCTCACCGAGTCAACGCTATTGTTCGAGGCCCATTCAATAGTGCGCTCCAACAACCCATTAGCCGTTGCCATGGTCGGTGCCGCGAAGAAAACTCCTTGCGCTGCACTGTTAGCCCCCAGGATTTCTGCAGCAGCAAGGGCTGCTTCAGTCTTTCCAACTCCAGTTTCGGCCTCAATGACAACAAGTGCTGGCCCTTCCAGCTGTTGCGCTGCCTCGACGACTGCACGCTGCACCGGCCGGGCACAATACTCCCCCGGCCAGTCAAACGAGCGCCGAAAGTGAGCGTCAATATCCCGCCAGTCCCCTCTTTCAGGTTCCCAAGGCGTCGTTACGTCGATAGTTGCGGCAGCTGCCTCGACCCGCTCAAGCTGCGTTCCGCTCACGTGCAGTGTGAACGCGTTCTCATTAGAAGCCATCCAGTCCGCCATCACCACGAGCCCAGTGAGAATTTCCGCCACGCCTTGATGCAGCTTGTTGCCACGACAAACCTTCTCAATCACTGAGTCAGCACCACAGGGATCCGTCATAGCGTCGAGCAGTTCTTTGTGCACGCGCTTCCATGGATCGGGGTAATCCTCAATAAGTTCGCGCACCTGCCTCGAGGGTTTATTCGCGATGCCGTGGTGTGCGTTAACAACCGCCGCCAATGCGTTAGCTTTTGGGAGACGAACACCTCGTGCACATAACCACTGAGATAGAATCTCTCCTGACGCAACGCCATGCGGAAGCTTGTCAAAGTTGGCCTCATCAACACTGAGTTCAATATCTAAACCCGCATCTGAGACGGCATGCACGAGATACGCTTTATCACTTTCCAGGAGTAGGCGCTGGAACGTGCGTATTGCTTTTCCCACATCATGGACTCCCGCAAGCCACACATATAGCGCCTCAACCCCAGACTCATCGACCCCCAGCCCTTCTGAAAGATAGCGCTTCACAGAAGCAGCCAACCAGGAGTTATACAAGAAAGAGGCAGCGCATGCCGAATCCACCATATGCTGCGGCAGCGTCAAGAAATCTGTGCCATCACCTGATTTAGCCCACAAACTTTGAGCTTGCGGACTACGCTCGCGCGCCCAGCCATCAGCCCTAAGACAAAAATCACGTGTCCGGTCCGGAATTAAACTTGAGTTCGGTCCCTGTCCAGCAGTCTTTTCCATGATCATCCTTCATAAGAAGTGGTTTAAAACTTGCATAGCATTGTTAGCATTAGCAAGTTCATTGTTTTCTGAAAATTGTTCTTTAACAATCGCAATGTAGGCTTCATGATGGGCCATTTAACTTCCCTGCGCTGCTGGGATGAGCCCTTGCTGATGCTTAACACCATCACTTCCCCGCGTCAGCGGGGCTTTCTTTTATCTGAAACACCCAATCTGCGGACGCTGGGCCCCAGGCATCGTCTACGTTGTCATCATGGCTTCTCCCCTCGACTTCAAGCGCTTGGAACTTGACTCAAACACACCCATCGGCCCCATCTTCCCCGCCAATGAGCGGTGTGGAATCTATGTCATCGAGTTCGACGATGGCACGAAGTACGTGGGCCAATCCATCGACGTCGTCAAGCGGTTCAGAGATCACACTCATGGTTCCAACCACCATGAATCCTGGGGCGATGTCGTAGCACTATCATTTGCGCCCGCACCGCCTTTGGAGCTGGACATCCTTGAAAAACAAATGATCCAGTACCAACTCGATGCCGGCGTCTTACTCCGCAATCGCAGCGGTGTATTAGCTTCCGAAGGCCCCAGCCCACTCGATTTAGTCATAACCGTCACCGATCAAAACATTGGATCCTTGGGGATTGGGAACCATCACAGTTTGATCGCGCAGCTTTTGTCCGTGGCGCTGAAGCATCGGGGCCAACAAAGCTGGAAAAGAACGCACCCCCAGAAGTTTCTCAAGCCGTAATCAAAGACATCGTCTTCGCCCTCGAGCACATCATCCCTGTTGCGCCAGAAACAGAGAAAACGTACTGGACGTTGTCGGACTATCCTTCAACCGCTGGTGGCCGATATGCAACCCTCAATACCGGGATACTTGAGTTTCTTGTCTTCCCGCGTAGCAGTGTCATCACTGATCCAACTAACTTAGACTTGGGTTTTCTTGACGGCTACACCCTCGGCACCGGATTCTTTAGCCTTCTTCCACGCGAGGGCGGCGATTGGAAAGCAGAATCCGATACCGTTTGGTTTAGCAAATCCCCTTACCACTTCGTCTCTTCCCATGATTACAACGTCACGCCAACTGAGGCTTATTACTACCCCATCGGCCAACTAGAGGAAACCTTCAACGCTCTAAATCCTGAAGTCATCTCTGACGCACGTAAATTCGCAGTCACCTTGATGCGCAACCGCCCATCCAACCTCTTCCGCCGCTGGCACAGCTCGGCGCTAGCGGGCCGTGCCTACGAGAGCATCGTGAAGGGTTAGCCCTTCGCCTCCGGCGTCGCATAGGGGCTGCGGGAGGAATCCACCACCTGGCCGCTGTGCGCGGAGTGGGCGGTGGCGGTTTGGTCGAAGACTAAGGCGGCTGGTTTCACGCGCACGTCGGGCTTTTCACCCTTATTGACCATGACGTACTGCCCCATCATTCCTTCATCCTCATGCAGCAACATGTGGCAGTGGTACATGTACGGGATGGTCTTGTCCGGGAAGTGTCCAAACTCCACCAGCAGGCGCGCGGTGGCCTTCGGCGGAAGGTTCACAATGTCCTTCCACCCGGAGTTGAACACATTCATTTTCTCATCGCCGTCCCAGTCCAGGACCTTGAAGCGGGCATTGTGGATGTGGAAGTTGTGCGGCCAATCAGAGTTCTCATTGGTCACGGTCCAGATCTCCGGGGCGTCATGATCAATGACGGTATCCACCCGCGCCATGTCCATCTGCTCACCATTAATCATGAAGGTGTTGAGCACGAACTCGCGCTCCGTGAGTCCATCCGTCGACGGGGTCTTCGCCGCGGCCGGGTCAAGCGTTGCCGGCAGGGCCGGTGGCTCCGTCGCGGACTCCGCAGGCCCGGAGATGGTGAGAATGTCAAAGGAATCCTGGAAGCCGAAGTCAGCCGCATCCTTGTCCTTGGGCACCCCAAAGTTATCCTTGCGCGGCACCGAGCGCAGCTGTACTTCCTCGCCGGGCTCCAAATCCACGATGATTTCGGCACGCTCGCCCGGGCCGAAGAGGAGGGAGTCGACTTCCACGGGGGCGTCGAGAAGCCCTGTGTCCGTGGCAATGACGTGGAAGGGGCCGTTGCTCAGCTCCAGTGTGTAGAAGCGCATCGAGGCACCGTTGAGCAGACGCAGGCGGACCCGGCGCGTGATGGCGTCGAAGCGCGCGTTGGTAATGCCGTTGACCAGAGGCGTGGTCCCCAGAAGCCCCAGGGTGTTATCGCTTTTCTCATCGATCTGTCCGTCCTCGGTGAACTTCGCGTCCATGATGACCACCGGGATATCATCCACGCCGTAGTCCTGGGGCAGATCAAGATCTGAGGCCACGTCGTCATCAATCAGGAACATCCCCGCCAGCCCGCGGTAGGCATGCGTGGCCGTGGCCATGTGCGGGTGCGGGTGGTACCACAGCGTGGCGGCCGGCTGGGTGATCTCCCACTCGGGTTTCCAGGTCTTGCCCACCTCAATTGGCGAGTGCGGGCCGCCATCCGAGTAGGCAGGCAGCTTCATGCCATGCCAGTGCACCGTGGTCATCTCGATGAGGTTGTTCGTAATTTCCGCGCGGACCTTCTCCCCGCGCCGGGCGCGCAAGGTGGGCCCTAAGAAGGGACCGTTGAAACCCCACGTCCGCGTGCGCTCGTTGCCAGGGAGGACCTCCGAGTAACCGTCCTGCGCGGTCAGCTTGAAAACTCGCGTTCCGTCAATAACTTCGCCCTCGTCCACAGGCGGGATGGGCAGGGCGCGCGGCTCACCGTCGTAGCCCTGTGGCTCCGGCTGATTCTTCGAGGACGATGCAGAGCATGAGCTCAACCCCATTACGGCGGCACCGGCGATGGTGAGCACGGAGCCTTGGACGAAGACACGGCGGGACACTGTGGGACGAGCGGAGATAGACATGTTTTCCAGGATAGAGATCAGGCAAACCTTAGGGCCCGGATAAGGTCGAGCCGGGCTTAAGATCACAGTCATGGCTTCGCGTTCTGCATCTCCCCACGGCTCTTCACCGTCCCAGGAATCCGCCAATGCCCGCCGCTTCGTCTGGTCGAATGGCCTGCAGGGCGTGGGCGATCAATTGCTCTCCGGCAAGACGGTTCTACCCTGGCTGTTCAGTGCGACCGGGGTGCCGGGCTTCTTCACGGGCCTACTAGTCCCCTTGCGCGAGTCCGGCTCCATGCTCCCGCAAGCAGCGCTCACCCCATGGGTGGTGTCCCATCCCGCCCGCAAGCGCCTGTGGGTACTGGGCTCGGTGGGCCAGGGTGTGTGCGCGGCGATCATTGCAGCGGCTGCCGTGCTTGTTCGCGGCCCCCTCCTCGGCCTCATCGTCTGCCTCGCGCTTGCTGTTCTCGCCGTGCTCCGCGCGCTGTGTTCGCTCACCGGCAAGGACGTCCAGGGCCGCACCATCTCCAAGGGGCGCCGCGGCGTGGTGACCGGACGGGCCACGCAGCTCGGCGGGGCAGTCACCCTGATTACCGGTGGCATCCTCGCCATGCTGGGCGAGCTCCCGCGGTGGAGCCTGGCGGTACTGCTAGCTATCGGCGCGGCCACGTGGTTCCTAGCGGCAGCGGTCTTTCGCAGCATCGAGGAGCCAGTGCCGGAGGACTCCGGCCAGAAAGGTATGAACCGCAGCTGGTGGAAGGACACCTGGCAGCTGTATACCCAGGATGCCCGCTTCCGTGGCTTCGTCAACGTCCGCGCCCTGCTGCTGGTGTCTGCCCTGTCCACCTCCTTTATCGTGGTGCTTTCGCAGAGCATCGGCTCACAGGCTTTGAGCGGGCTCGGCGGCTTCGTCTTGGCCTCGGGATTGGCCAGTCTCGTCGGCGGCCGGGTTTCCGGTGTGTTGTCCGATAAGTCCTCCCGCCTCGTCATGTCCTGGGCTGCGGGTGCCGCGGCGATCATCTTGCTGGGCATCGTGGCCTGTGCCGCGTGGGCGCCGACAGCGGTGAGCATGTGGGCCCTTCCCCTCGGCTTCTTCCTGGTCAACCTGGCGCACGCCGCTATCCGCGTGGCGCGCAAGACTTATGTGGTGGACATGGCTGGTGAGGATAAGCGCACCCGCTACGTCGGGGCTGCAAACACCATGATGGGCGTCATCCTCCTCGTCGTCGGCGGTATCTCCGCCGTCATCGCGCTGGCGGGCCCTTCGGCGGCCATCCTGTTCTTGGCTTGCATCGGTCTGGTCGGCGCGTGGCGTGCCCGCGCACTCCCGGAGGTCTCACACGGGAAGTAGGCAGCACGCGTTATGATGAAACACAGTAAGTCCTGACCCCCAATCACAGGAGAAGCACACACTCGTGGCTGAAGTAACTGACTGCGCCGCCATCGTCCTTGCCGCAGGCGCAGGTACCCGCATGAAATCCTCAACCCAAAAGACGTTGCATGAGATTGGCGGGAGGTCACTTCTCGGCCACGCCCTCCACGCAGCCGCCGGCCTCAACCCGGAGCACCTCGTGGTCGTCGTGGGCCACCAGCGCGATCAGGTCTCCCCCGCTGTCGATGCCATCGCCGAGGAACTGGATTGCGCAGTATCCCAGGCCGTTCAGGAGGAGCAGAACGGTACCGGCCACGCCGTGCAGTGTGGCTTGAGCGCTCTGCCGGACTTTAACGGCACCGTCATCGTGACTAACGGTGACGTTCCACTTCTGCGCCCGGAAACTTTGAGCCAGCTGCAGGAGACCCATACCAGCGAGGGCAATGCCGTAACAGTTCTGTCCATGACGCTGGAGGATCCCACCGGTTATGGCCGCGTGCTGCGCGCCGAGGATGGATCCGTCACCGCCATCGTGGAGCAGAAGGACGCCTCTGAGGAACAGCGAAAGGTGCGCGAGGTCAACTCCGGCGTCTTTGCATTCGGCGGTGCCGTGCTTCGTGACGCTTTGACGAAGCTCAACTCCGATAACGCCCAGGGCGAGCTCTACATCACCGATGTGTTGGAGATTGCCCGCGAAGACGGCCACCGCGTTGGTGCGCACGTCGCCACCGATCCGGAGGAGCTCTCCGGCGTCAACGACCGCGTGCAGTTGGCTCAAGCCGGCCGCCTGCTCAACCGCCGCGTGGTTGAGGAAGCCATGCGCGGCGGCGCCACCATCGTTGACCCCGACACCACCTGGATCGGCGTCAACGTGACCATTGGCCAGGACGTCACCATTCACCCCAACACCCAGCTGTGGGGTGCCACGACCATCGCCGATGGCGCCGAAATCGGCCCCGACACCACGCTGACCAACATGCAGGTTGGTGAAGGCGCACACGTGGTGCGCACGCACGGCTTCGACTCCGTTATTGGCAGCAACGCGCAGATCGGCCCGTTTACCTACATCCGCCCCGGCGTCATCGTGGGTGAAGAAGGCAAGCTGGGCGGCTTCGTCGAGGCAAAGAAGGCACAGATCGGCCGCGGCACCAAGGTGCCTCACCTGACGTATATCGGTGACGCCACCGTGGGTGATTACTCCAACATTGGTGCTTCCTCCGTCTTCGTCAACTACGACGGCGTCAACAAGCACCACACCACCATCGGCAGCCACGTGCGCACCGGCTCGGACACCATGTTCATCGCCCCCGTCACCGTCGGTGATGGCGCTTACTCCGGTGCGGGTACAGTGATTAAGGACGACGTTCCTGCGGGAGCGCTCGCGGTCTCCGGCGGCAAGCAGCGCAACATCGAAGGTTGGGTGCAAAAGAAGCGTCCGGGCACGCCGGCAGCAGAAGCCGCCGGCAAGGCACAGGACGCCGAGGCTGACGAATAGACCACTAACTAACAACAAGTAAAGGGATATCTACCTATGACTGGCAAGGTTACCGGCAGCAGCAAGAACATGATGCTCTTCACTGGGCGCGCTCACCCAGCGTTGGCTGAGGCTGTGGCCAAGGAGCTCAAGACCGATCTGGTTCCGACCACCGCGCGCGATTTCGCCAACGGTGAGATCTTCATTCGCTTCGAGGAGTCCGTCCGTGGTGCCGACTGCTTCGTGATGCAGTCCCACACTCAGCCGCTCAACAAGTGGTTGGTGGAGCAGCTCATCATGATCGACGCGCTCAAGCGCGGCTCCGCTAAGCGCATCACCGCCATCCTGCCCTTCTACCCATACGCACGCCAGGACAAGAAGCACCTGGGACGCGAGCCTATTTCCGCCCGCCTGGTGGCAGACTTGCTGGCTGCTGCTGGTGCCGACCGCATCGTGTCCGTGGACCTGCACACCGACCAGATTCAGGGCTTCTTCGATGGCCCGGTCGACCACATGCACGCGATGCCGATCTTGGTGGACTACATCAAGTCCAAGTACCCGCTGGACAACCTCGCTGTGGTCTCCCCCGATGCTGGCCGCGTGAAGGTGGCGGAGAAGTGGGCGCACGAGCTTGGCGACGCCCCACTCTCCTTCGTTCACAAGACCCGCTCCACTACCGAGGCCAACAAGACGGTGTCCAACCGCGTCGTCGGTGACGTCGAGGGCAAGGACTGCATCCTGCTCGATGACATGATTGATACCGGCGGCACCATCGCGGGCGCTGTCCGCGTGCTCAAAGAAGCCGGCGCCAAGTCCGTGGTTATTGCGTGTACCCACGGTGTCTTCTCCGACCCGGCCCGCGAGCGCCTGTCCGAGTGCGGTGCTGTCGAGGTCATCACGACCGATACCCTGCCGCAGTCCACCGAGGGCTGGGACAACCTCACGGTCCTGTCCATCGCCCCGCTGCTGGCTCGCACCATCCACGAAATCTTCGAGAACGGTTCCGTGACTACCCTCTTCGAGACTCACTAGAGCCTTCACCGAACCTGCTGCCGCCACTCTCAGTCCTTTGGGACTGCGAGTGGCGGCGTTCCTATGGTCATACTGTTAGGGTGACCAACCCCCAGACAGCATTTGCCGATGTACAACGAGCATTAACGTCGCTCGCCGATGCTTCCCAGGCCGAACCCATGTCCGCCTATATGAAGCACCAATTTGCCTTCTTAGGCGTGAAATCGACGCCACGGCGGCAGGCGGTGCGGTCAATCCTTGCCCGCTGCCCCCTAGATTGGCCGATGATTCTGAGCATTCTCCGTACGGCGACGAGTTCTTTATCCGCAAGGCAATCGGCTGGGCGCTGCGGGATCATGCGCGCCGCGATCCAGAGTGGGTGCGGGACTTTGTCCGCGACCACGAGCTGGCACCATTGTCTCAGCGCGAGGCGCTCAAACACCTTTCTTAGACCATCGTCATCTCCTTTAAGCAGGAGCGATAGCAAAAGGATGTGTTTTGTGGAGGCGGTCAAGTACGTGCTATGCTTTCCGAGTCTCGGCGAGGGAGAAATCCGTTATCGACGCGATTATATAAGTTAAGCAGTGAATTCTTTTTGCGGAATTCTTTTAAGCCTGCGATGACTCGTCCAAGACGTCCATCGGCAGGCTTTTGTCGTATCTACACGGTTCTTCATGAGCCCTTGCCGCACAACGATACTTTAAGGAGATTTACTTATGGCTTCTGAGCGCCCCGTATTGAAGGCTGAAGTCCGTTCCGAGTTCGGCAAGGGCTTCGCTCGCCGTCTGCGCGCTGCAGGCAAGATCCCGGGCGTCGTCTACGGCCACGCCGTCGACGTTCTGCACTTCGCCGTTGACCGCCTGGAAATGACCGCACTGGTCCGTAACCACGGCGTCAACGCCGTGTTCGAGCTGGAGCTCGAGGGCGAGCAGCACCTGGTCATGGTCAAGCACATTGACCAGAACGTCCTGACCTTCAACATCGACCACATCGACCTGCTCTCCATTAAGCGTGGCGAGAAGGTTGAGGTCGAGGTTCCGGTTGTCCTCGAGGGCGAGCCGGCTCCGGGCCTCATGTCCATCCAGGATGCCGACGTCCTCCTCGTCGAGGCAGACGTACTCAACATTCCGGAAGAGATCGTCGTGTCCATCGAGGGGCTCGAGGATGGCACCGTGGTCACCGCTGGCGAGGTTTCCCTGCCGGAGGGCACCACCCTTGCTGCCGAGGAAGACACCGTCATCGTCTCCATCTCCGAGCCGGAGGTTGATGAGGACGTCGAGGCTGCCGCTGAGGCTGCTGAGGAAGGTGGCGCTGAGGCTGGCGCCGAGTCCGCCGACGAGTCCGCTTCCGAGGAGAAGGGCAACGAGGAGTAAAGCTCCCCTCCCCCTCACCTATCTAGCGCACCGCGTCCGTTTCCCTGCTTTCGGGGAGGCGGGCGCGGTTCGCCGTTTTCACCCATGCGCTGTTTAGAATGGTCGACGTGACTCACTCTTCTTTCCTCGTCGTGGGGCTGGGCAACCCCGGCCCGAAGTACGCTGGTACCCGCCACAACATCGGCTTTGACGTGGCTGATGAGCTAGCCCGCGAGCTCTTTGCTTCCTTCTCAGTTCACAAGAAGACGAACACCGATATTGCCGAAGCGCGGCGCGGGGACACCAAGGTGATCGTCGCCAAGCCGCGCAGCTTCATGAACTTATCCGGCGGCCCCATCAAAGCACTCGCTCAATATTTCTCTGTACCCGCTGATCACATCATCGTGGTGCACGATGAACTTGAGCTTGATTTCGCTACCATCAAGCGACGCTTAGGTGGCGGGGACCACGGCCATAACGGGCTGCGCTCCACCACGAAATCTCTGGGCACCAAGGACTACCAGCGCCTTTCAGTCGGCATCGGCCGCCCGCCCGGGCGCATGGACCCAGCCGCATTTGTGCTTAAAACATGGAACAAGCAGGAGGCGCAGGAGGTCCCCATCATGTGCGCCGACGCGGTCGATGAGATTCTTCGCGCGCTAAACTAACTGCCATGAAACTCGCTACCCTCCGCACCAGTTTTGGCACCTGCGCTATCCGTATTGACGGCCCCAACTTGGGCACCGAGCTGGATTATGAGGACGTAGGAGAACTACTCGCCAGCCCCGATTGGCACAAAGCTGCGCAGCTCTCCGGTGAGCCCGTGGTTTTCGACGATGCCGATCTCGCCCCCGTCATCCCGAACCCAGGAAAGATCATCTGTGTTGGCGTTAACTACGCCAAGCATGCCCGTGAGATGGGCCGCGAGCTGCCTACACAACCCACGCTTTTCATCAAGTTTCCAGAGGCCCTGACCGGCCCTTTCGATGACGTCTATGTCCCGGACTATGCCACGAAGAAGCTGGACTATGAAGGAGAGCTCGCCGTGGTCATTGGGCGCCGCGCCCATCGCGTTCCGGTAGCGGAGGCACTCGGGCACGTGGCTGGCTATGCCATCATGAATGACTACACGTTGCGCGATTATCAGCGTGCCACCACGCAGTTCCACGCCGGCAAATCCTTCTACCGCACCGCCGGCTTCGGGCCATGGTTAACCACAGCTGATGAATGGGCACCGGGCAAAGCCGCGCGGCTTATGACGACCGTCGACGGCGACGTGCGTCAAGATGACAACACTGATGACCTCATCTTCTCCGTGGCCGAGCTCATCGCCTTCTGTTCCTCCCTCTACCCCCTGAATCCGGGCGATGTCATTGCCACCGGAACCCCGGAAGGCGTGGGCTTCGCGCGCGGTGAGGAGGCGCTGCTTGGCGACGGCTCCCGCACCCGCATCAGTATCGAAGGGCTCGGCGCGATTGAGAACACCACGCGCTTCGGCGAACCTCCCGCTGCCGGGGGCTGCGGCGAAGACTGTACCTGTCACGGCCGTTAACATTCAGCCTTATCCAGGATCTTCAGCGAAAACTGACAGGCTTCGTTAGGGTGGGACACCACACGTGCCCGACTGACCAAGGAGGATGAGCCTCAATGACTCTTTGCTCCCGCTTCACCGCCGCAGGCCTCGCACTATGCGCCAGCACCGCGCTGGTTGCGTGCTCTTCAGATAAAGAGGCCGATCCCGCCCCGACGCCGACTCCCGCGACTGTGGAAACCGTGACGGAAACAGCCGTTGCAACTGGCGCGGACCAGGGCGATGATGATGACGACGATGACCGCGATGACGACGCCCAGCAGCCTGCAGACACCGCTGCTGCCGGGGACGCCGGAAATGCAGTGGATTCTGGGAAACGCACCGGCGATGACGCATTCGAGAAAGCTTTAGCCCATGCCGGCGTTGATGCCCAGGCCGTCACGGAGAAGGAAGTCGACTACGACGATGGTGATGACGGCAAGGGCCCGCACTGGGAGATTGAATTCAAGGCTAATGGCCAGGAACATGAACTCGACGTCGACGCCGCCAGCGGCGCGGTGACGCAACACGAGGTTGACTAAATACCTCCCAATTCGCCCCACTTACCTAACCCCCGCGGTTAGGTATTTTCCCAGCTAAGCGGTAAATTTAGAGGTATGAGTTCACAGTCTAAGAAGTCTGCCACCAAGCCGCCGAAGCTAGATAAGCAAGCCTATGAGGACGAGCTCAAGCGCCTCCAAGCAGAGCTCGTCGAGATGCAGCAGTGGGTCGTTGAGACCGGCGCCCGCGTGGTCATCATCATGGAAGGCCGCGACGCCGCCGGCAAGGGTTCCGCCATCAAGCGCATTACGCAATACCTGAACCCGCGTACCTGCCGCATCGAGGCGCTGCCGAAGCCCACCGACCGCGAGGCGGGCCAGTGGTATTTCCAGCGCTACATTGAGAAGCTGCCCACCGCAGGCGAGATCGTCATCTTCGACCGCTCGTGGTACAACCGCGCCGGCGTGGAGCGTGTCATGGGCTTCTGTTCCCAGCAAGAATACGTGCGCTTCCTCCACCAGGCTCCGTTGCTGGAGCACATGCTCATCGAGGATGGCGTCATCCTTCTTAAGTACTGGTTCTCCGTTTCTGATGAGGAGCAGCTCGCACGCTTTAAGTCCCGCCGCAACGATCCGCTGCGCCGCTGGAAGCTCTCCCCCATGGACTTGCAGTCCATTACTCGTTGGGAAGACTACTCGCGCGCCAAGGATGAGATGTTCGTCCACACCGATACCCCGTCCTCCCCGTGGTACACCGTGGAATCCGAGGACAAGAAGCGCTCGCGCATCAACGTGATCAACCACATCCTCAAGATGGTTCCGTACCAGCACGTAGAGCAGGATGTCCCTGAGATCCCGGATCGCCCCGAGCTCGAAGCCGAGTACGTCCGCCCGCCGCGCAACGAATTTGCCTACGTCCCGGATGTCGCCGCCGATTTGGAGCGCGACAAGGTCAACGGCAACGGCTCCGGCAAGAAGCAGGGAAAGAAAAAGAAGGGCAAGAAGGACAAGAAAAAGAAGTAGTACTTTCGGCATGTACTACCATGGCCGTCTATGAGCTCTTCCCGCACCGCGCGTACCTTCCTGTCCTCGGTGCATTTGGGGGACGCGCTACTCGCAGGAGTCGCGGGGCTCGTAGCGGCCTTTTATTGTGCCTTGGCGTTTTCCTCTTCCGGAACGGTGGAAGTACTCCAGGCTCTCTTGTCACTGCTGTTCATACCGTTCTTCCTCGTGTGGCGTTCGAGGCCAATCGTAAGCGCAACAGGCTTCTTAGTTCTTCTCCTGGCCTGGGCTGTAATCTGGCTGAGCCAGCTCCCTGCCAATAGCGGCCTGCCCCCGTGGGCGCTGACCGCCCCCATGGCCGTGTACACCACCTCGCGGTACATCACCCAGAGGCTGATTCCGCGGGTGGTTCTGTTCATCACCGTGATCGGTACCTTTATCTCCCCCTTCATGTGGCGCATCGACACTGAGACCTACCTTCTGCGCTATGAGGTCGACACACCCTTCCTTGCCATGGTGGTGGCTCACTGGGCGGTGCTGGGAAGCACGTATTTCATCGCTGCCCGGTATTTTGACCGTGATCGCCAACGGGAGATACTAGCGCGCGAGCGCTTCCACCAAGCACAAGAAGAAGAACGCCTCCTCATTGCACGGGAACTTCACGATGTCCTTGCCCATTCCCTCACCCTGATTAAGGTTCAGGCTAATGCAGGCATCATTGCAGCGACTGCGGACTCCGGCGCGGCTGAAGAAGCACTTCTTTCGATCCGCGATAATGCGGATACCGCCCTGCGCGAGGTTCGCGGAATCGTCGCTGCCTTGCGCTCACCCCGACCCACGGCTCTGGAGCCTGCTCAACAACTTGAGCACATCGAAGGAATCCTCGAAGGCTTCCGCGCTGCTGGGCTGAAAGTCGACGCAAACCTCCCAGCTGAATACGCCGTGCCGTCGTTGGTGCAGATGGCATTGGTGCGCATTACCACGGAGGGCTTGACGAATGCTCTGCGCCATCAGGGCGTCGGCACGCATGTCGTGGTTGAGCTTGTACTTGATGACGCCGCCGCGCTCACCCTCACCTCCACCAATCCTCATCCCACGCCAAGCAACGTCGCGGGCAGCGGCGTGGGCTTAGTCGGAGTAGCGGAACGAGCTCGTTCGCTCGGCGGTCGCCTCGACTATTCCGGCGATGCTCATTCCTTTTCCTTGCACGCACAGATACCGATGAAGGAGACCAAGGATGCAACCCAGCAGCTCTAGAATCCGCGTCTTATTGGCCGATGATCAAGCAATGCTGCTCTCAGCACTGGCTACCATCCTCACTGCGCAAGAAGACATCGAGGTCGCGGCAACCGCTGCCACGGGGGCGGACGCCGTGACAGCAGCGCTGAGCCACCACATTGATGTGGCGATCCTCGACATTCGCATGCCCGGCATGGACGGCATTGCAGCGGCTCAAGCCATACTCGAGCGCAAGCCCGAGTGCCGCATCATCATGCTCACCACATTCAATGATGAAGAACTCGTGGCGCGGTCCATCTCCGCTGGCGCCCACGGCTTCCTGCTGAAGGATGCCGACCCAGAGGTCCTTGTGACCGCCGTTCGCAACGTGGCGCAAGGAGAATCGGTGCTGGCCGCCGAGGTAACCGGCCCAGTGCTAGAGGCTTATCGCTCAGCGCTGACACGCGATACCCTCAGCGCCCAGGAACGCCAAGGACTCAGCCTCGTAACGCGCCGCGAGATGGAAGTGCTTTCACTCATCGCGCGTGGTGCTACAAATGCGGAGATAGCCGCCGACATGGTCATCGCAGAAACCACGGTGAAAACTCACGTCTCCGCGCTCATGTCTAAACTCGCCGCACGTGACCGAGTGGCCCTCGTTCTCTTAGCGCAGCGTGCTGGGGTTGCCTAAGCTCCTACCACGGTAGGAGGTCTGCTCGCTGAAGACCATCATGCAGGCGGATTCCTTTATGATGAGCCCCGGCGATACTGCATTCTATGAATTGCGATATCTCTTTTGAGCACATCTCGAAATCTTTCGGTCGGCAACGAGTCCTCGATGATGTTTCCTTCCACATCTCCCCTGGCCGCGTGCATGCGCTCCTCGGGCGCAACGGGGCAGGAAAATCAACAATCTTCTCCATCCTCTTAGGCCTCCTGCCTCCTGACTCGGGCTCCATCAGCGTGGCGGGCCAACCTTGGAACCGCAATGTGCTTCGCCGCATTGGTGCCTCAGTGAACGGGCCAGCCTTTTATGGTCATCTGTCTGCCGCGGCGAATCTTCGCGTTCACGCTCGACTTCTGGGGCTTCCCGACTCTGAGATTTACCGGGTTCTCTCCATCGCTGGGCTCAGCGGCGTTGGCTCCAAGAAGGCGAAATCCTTTTCCACTGGTATGAAGGCCCGCCTAGCGTTAGCGCAAGCTCTCCTCGGCGATCCAGAGGTTCTTGTTCTTGATGAGCCCCAGAATGGCCTCGATCCCCAAGGAATCATGGAATTGCGAGAGCTACTACAACAACTAGCCGCGGCTGGGCACACCGTTATCGTCAGCTCCCACCAGCTTGGAGAGGTACTGCACCTTGCCCATGACATCACCGTCTTGGCCGAGGGCACGATTCGCTATTCCGGTTCCTTGCAGGAGCTAGCTCCACGTGGTCAGTTGGAGGAAGAATTCTTCCGACTTACCTCACCGAGCCACCCCTCCCAAGCGCCTACCAACCGGGGAGGAGAGTCACATGCCTAAGCACACTACTGATCCTCGCCCGAGTTACCTTTCAGCAGAACTACTGCGCAGCCGTGGAAGCACCTTACAGTGGTTGCCTTTACTTGCTCTACCGCTGGTCATCATGACGGTGATCTTTTCATCTATGGCATCGGTGCACAGTGATGCCACAGGCGTCTTGGCTTGGCAATCCTTGTTTGTTACCGGCATGTATTCCCCTCTTACTGGGCTGTTCGCTACCATTCCAGAACGCCGCGAGACCATCACTCGCAGCGGCGGAACGCAATGGAGAAACCTCAACCCGCGTCTCGAGAATGCTGCCCGCTTTATCGTTGTCATTGTCAGCCTTGCGCTCTTCCATATTCTGAACTTTGGTGTTTCTTGGTTCGTTGTCGCTGCCCAGGGGCGGGAGAATCATGAACTTATCCTCGTAGCTGGGCTCTACTCCTTCCTTGGCGCGCTTGGCATTGCCGGGCTTTCCGCCGCCTGTGCCCGCCGACTGGGCTTCGGCTTAACGCTGGTAGCCGCGGCCCTATGGCAAATAATCAGCATCCTTCCGTGCACTGTCGAATCAGGCAGGTGGTGGGCCTTTCCCCCAGCATGGCCGCAACGATTGCTTCTGCGCGCATTGCGTATTCACCAGAACTCGGTGCCTCTTGAACCACACGACCCACTTCTCACCAGCAGTCCACTACCGGCTTTCATATTGTGCGTCATCCTCGCCGTTCTCGGAGCATTAGCCGCGGTCTACACGCCGCGACGATACCGGCCAATGTTCTCGCTGCGACACCGTTTCGCGCGTTCCACAACGGCCCAGACTGATGCCGACGTTGCTAATACCACCATGGAAGAAGCCCAAGTATGGCAGCCAACGAGCCACCCCCGTGCGGCGGCACAGTCCTCGCTGTGGTCCACGTTGCTAGGACTCCACCGTGCAGCTTTTAGCCCAGCGGTGTTCTCTTGCTTGATGCTCAGCATTCTGGCGCTAGGCTTTGTCGCCCTGCAATATCCCGCTAACTACGTCGAAGGTTTCTTTCACTACTTTCTGCTTCCGGTCGGCGCAGGTATCTTGCCGGTCCTCGTTTGGCCCCGTGTAGCTGATTCATGGCCGTTGGTCCATATGGAAACACGGTTCGGCACATCCGGAATTCTCCTCTGGTTCCTGTGTGTCATCCTGGCGGTATGCGCTGCCGCATACCTGGCCAGTGCGCTCGCAGGTGGTGATGGCGCTGCACAGTTTTCCGCTTTGCCCCTTGCGGTTGGGGTGGGCTATGTCATCGCAGCTGTATCACTCATTCTGGTGATTCGCTTCGGCACTGTGAGCGCTATCGCTCTCACAATCGTAGGGACGATTGTCTCCGTCACCTTGGGCGGCGATGTCTTGGCTGATACCGGTCTGTGGGTACTCGCCTTCCCCGCCTGGCCTTTGGTTGCGCACTCACCTTTGCGCTATGCCGTCGCTGTGGTGTTGGCCGCAGTGCTCGGGGTGGCCGCGACATTGCGCGCACGACATTTACTCCATACTCGAGCGCTGTCTTCCCGCTAAAACTGACCAATCTGACGAAAACAGTCTAGATTTTTCGATCTCGGCCCCTACTTTTGGCAGATCGGGCAGTTGTGGGCGTGAAGCATCCTGGCAATGCTAGGTCGCAAGCCGAGCAGGACCCTAAAACAGCACTACCGCCCGCGCCATGCAGCACGGGCGGTAGCAGTGTTTTAGCGTTTAGAGCTCAGAAACATCAACGCGCTTCGGGTAGACCACCGGGCGAGCGCCGGCGATTTCCTCGACGATGCGGATGACCTGGTTGGAGTAGCCGAACTCGTTGTCGTACCACACGTAGAGCACGAGGTGCTTGCCGGAGGAGATGGTGGCGAGGCCATCGACGACACCAGCGTGGGTAGAGCCCACGAAGTCAGAGGACACAACCTCCGGGGAGGCAATGTAGGAGATCTGCTGGCGCAGGTCAGAGTGCAGGGAGACGTTGCGCAGGAAGTCGTTGACCTCGTCGCGGTCGGCTTCCTTCTCCAGCTCGAGGTTGAGCACAGCCATGGAGACATCCGGGGTAGGAACACGGATGGCGTTACCGGTGAGCTTGCCAGCGAATTCCGGGACAGCCTTGGCCACAGCCTTGGCGGCACCAGTCTCCGTGAGCACCATGTTCAGGCCGGCTGCGCGGCCGCGGCGGTCACCCTTGTGGAAGTTATCGATGAGGTTCTGGTCATTGGTGAAGGAGTGTGCGGTCTCCACGTGTCCGTGAACCACGCCGTAGCGGTCGTTGATGACCTTGAGCACCGGGGTGATGCCGTTGGTGGTGCAGGATGCGGCGGAGAGGATCTGGTCGGAATCCTCGATATCGCCGTGGTTGATGCCGTAGACGATGTTCTTCAGGTCGCCCTTGCCCGGAGCGGTCAGCAGCACGCGAGCCACACCCTTGGACTGCAGGTGCTGGGACAGGCCCTCGCGGTCGCGCCAGACACCGGTATTGTCCACGACGATGGCGTTGTCGATGCCGTACTTGGTGTAGTCGATCTCCGCCGGGTTGTTGGCGTAGATCATCTGAATCTTGGTGCCGTTGGCCCAGATGACCTCATTCTCCTCGTCGACGGCGATGGTGCCGTTGAAAGCACCGTGTACGGAGTCACGACGCAGGAGCGAGGCGCGCTTGAAGATGTCAATGTCGCCCTTCTTGCGCACGACGATAGCGCGCAGGCGCACGCCGCCGTAGGCAGCTTCGCGGGCGATGAGGATGCGGGCTAGGAGGCGGCCGATGCGACCAAAGCCGTAGAGGACAACGTCGGTGGATTCCTTATCCACAGCAGCGCCGACGAGATCCACGAGGGTCTCCTCGAGGTAGTTGCGCAGGTTGTCGGAGCCGGATTCCTCGAAGCCAGTGGCCAGGCGGCCCAAGTCGATGGAAGCGGTGCCCAGGTTCATCGAGCACAGTTCCTTGAGGATGGGCAGGGTCTCTGCGGTGGGAAGCTCGCGCTCAGCGATGCGGCGGGCGTAGCGGTGCGCCTTGATGATGTCGATATCGGTCACACCGATGAGCAGGCGGCCGTAGATAGAGGTGACAACGTTGTTATTGCGGTGCAGCTGGTGGATGAGCGGGATCATCTCTTGGGCCAGCTCCAGGCGCTCGTTCCAATCCTCGTGCCCAATGTGCGCGTTCGAAGTCACGTACTTTGTATCCTTTACTCGTCAAAAAGGGTGTAAAACTATGTCCATCCGTAAATCTTAACCCCTATTCATGCCCGTTTGGGTGTAGTTGCGCGAGGATTTCCGCCACACTACCCCCGCCGATTTTCTCCACGTCGACGCCCACGAGGCAATAGTCCACGTCGGCGTCGAGCTGCGCACGACGCGTTTTCAGCAACGCGTTGAGATAGGGGTAGACCAAAGGCAGGTCCGGGTGTACCCGTGTGTAGGCAGTCTCCAGCCCGCGGGCGTAGCGCCCGGAGAACGCGCGGGTCGACACCGTCCGGCCGCCGCGGCGCAGAAGGCCACGGTTGTGCTCACTCGTTCCGGCTTCATCGGACAGCAAGAAGGCAGAGCCACAGCTGACTGCCTCTACCCCCGGCCACGCCAAGGCCTCGGCGACATCCTCCGCGGTGCGCAGCCCACCCGCGGCAATGAGCGGAATGCCCGTGACTTGATGCACCGCCGCAACAAGTTCTTTGAGCGGGCGCGGATCGGGTTCCGCACTCGGGTCCCATACACCGCGGTGTCCCCCGGCTTCAGGCCCTTGCACGCACAACACATCGACGCCGCGCGCGGCCGCGGACTGCGCCTCCTCCGGGGTGGTGACCGTGGTCCACGCCTCAGCCCCAGCGGCGTGGATGCGCGCAATCTCCTCTTCTTCAAAGACCCCGAACATCGACCACAGCACCGCTGCCCCACCATCCAGCGCGGCGTCGAGCTTGTCCTGCCAACCGAAGTCTAGGGGGACGTCGCCAAGCACGGCGTTCTCTTCGGCGGCAAGGGACCGTGCAGCCGCGAGCTCCGATTCTGTCAGCTCCCTCTGCGGATAAAAGAGGTTGACGCCGAAGCGCGTGCCGGCGCACGCAGCGATGGCCTCCCGCGCGGCGTCTACTGAAGAGCTCCCCAGGCCCAGCGCGCCAAAAGAACCGGCGGACTCAGCGGCGGCAACCAGTTCAGGCGTGGTGGGCCCACCGGCCATCGGGGCAGGTAGGACGGGACAGGTGATAGCCTCTAGAAGTTGACTCATGGTCCCCCAGCCTAAAGAAAATCCATCAAGGGAGTTGTTGTGTCCGCCATCCGTGACTTTTTCACCCGTCTCTTTGGCAGCGCTGAGGCTGCGCCGAAGAAGACGAAAAAGGCAGTCAACCCTGGACTAAGTCCAGCCGATTTAAGCGCTAAGTGGCTCATCGTCGGCTTAGGCAATCCCGGCGCGAAATACGCCGCGACCCGTCACAACGTGGGGTACATGGCGGTGGATGATCTCCTCGCCGAATCTGGCGACATGCTTGAACCCGTCACCGGGCACCAGCTCAGCGCCGCACAGCTCGAGCTCGGGGGCACGAAGGTCGTGGCGCTGCGCTCACACACGTACATGAATCTCTCCGGTGATCCCATCGCACCCTTGGCCGCGCAGCTGGGGGTTGCGGCAGAGAACATCATCGTCATCCACGACGAGCTCGACCTACCCGCCGGCAAGGTGCGCATTAAGAAGGGCGGCAACGAGAATGGCCATAACGGACTGAAGTCGCTGAGCGAGCGCTTGGGCACGCGCGATTATCTGCGCGTGCGTGTGGGCATCGGGCGCCCGTCCAAGGGTGGTTCCATTCCGGACTGGGTGCTCGCGCCTGTCGACGCCAGCGCTGCCCTCGATTCCACCATCGCCACCGCTGCTGAGGCCGCCCGCCTCATCGTGACAGAGGGGCTCAGTAAGGCCCAACAGGAAATCCATTCCCGGGCTAAATAAACCCCCGGCGCGACCACGCTCAACGTCCTACACTGTCCAAGTATGAGCCGCGCGAGCAAGAACCTGCCTTCTAATCATGACCCTCGAACAATTGTCATTACCGGTGCTTCGAGCGGGGTGGGCGCGGCCGCTGCCCGCATTCTTCACCAGCGCCGCCCGCAGGATTCGCTCGTGCTCGTGGGCCGGAATCCGGAAAAGACGCAGGCCGTAGCCGAAGAAAATGGTGCGGCCTTTCACGTGGCCAACTACGAGTCTTTGGGCCAGGTTCGCCGCCTCGCGGAAGAGCTGAGCCAGTACCCGCAGATCGATGCCTTGGGCAATAACGCCGGCGGCATGTTCGACGGCCCCTTCGCCACCGCCGATGGCTTCGAGCGCACGTGGCAGATCAACGTTGTGGCGCCTTTTCTTCTGACCTCTTTATTGCGCGATACCCTGCGGGCCAGCGACGCCACCGTGGTGCAAACCGCCTCGTTGGCCAACGTCCTGTATTCCGCTTTCGACCCCGGTGACCCAAACACCTTTGAAAAATTCACCGCGGAGCGCGCTTACGGCAACGCCAAGTTGGGCGATATTCTTCTGACCCGCTACCTCGACTCGCACGGTCTGACCTCCGTGGCCTTCCACCCGGGCGTGTTGAATACTGGCTTCGGGCAGAACTCAACGAGTAGGACGAGCAAGCTGTATTCGACCACTGCAGCAAAGCATTTCTTGGGCAAGGCGGACAAGGGCGGCGAGAACCTTGCTTATTTCCTCAGCGGCACTCCGGGCATCCATTTCAATTCCGGCGAGTATTACAACAACAAGCGCAAGCCAGGCCTGCAGAGGCCGATTGCGAAGAAGCTCTCCGTGGCGCGGCGCGTCTTCGATGATTTGGGCCGCCAGCTCAATGTGGAGTGGTAACAGCCAGCGGCTAAACTAGCCCGCATGAGTATTGCCTCCGAAGCTTCCCGCCGCCGCACATTCGCCGTCATCGCCCACCCGGATGCTGGTAAGTCCACGCTGACGGAGGCGCTGGCGCTGCACGCGCACGTCATCAACGAGGCCGGCGCGGTGCACGGCAAGGGCAACCGCAAGTCCACGGTCTCTGACTGGATGGAGATGGAGAAGGAGCGCGGTATTTCCGTGGCCTCCTCCGCGCTGCAGTTCGAATACGCCCCAGAGGGCCACGAGGGTGAGCCCTACATGATCAATCTGGTGGATACCCCGGGCCACGCGGACTTCTCGGAGGATACCTACCGCGTGCTCACGGCGGTGGATGCTGCCGTCATGCTTATCGACGCCGCCAAGGGCCTCGAGCCGCAGACCCTCAAGCTCTTCCGCGTGTGTAAGGCCCGCGGCCTGCCGATCATTACGGTGATCAACAAGTGGGACCGCGTGGGACGGGAACCGCTGGAGCTTGTCGATGAAATCGTGAACGAAATCCAGCTACAGCCCACCCCGCTGTACTGGCCGGTGGGTATCGCTGGCGACTTCCGCGGCTTGGCCCACATCAACGATGACGGCGAGGCTGATGAGTACGTGCACTTCCTGCGCACCGCCGGTGGTTCCACCATCGCCCCGGAGGAGCACTACGCGCCTGAGGATGCAGCCGCGAAGGAAGAGGACGCTTGGGAGACAGCCGTGGAGGAAGCAGAGCTGCTGGCAGCCGACGGCGCCCTGCACGACCAGGAGCTCTTCGAACAGTGCGTGACGTCCCCGCTCATCTTCGCCTCCGCGATGCTGAACTTCGGCGTGCACCAGATCCTGGATACTCTGTGCGCCATCGCCCCGGCTCCGCGCTCGCGCGAATCAGATCCGCAGGCCATCGAGGCCGCTACCTCCGCCATCGATGAGGTACGTGAGGTCACCGATGACTTCGCGGGCGTCATCTTCAAGGTGCAGGCGGGTATGGACCGCAAGCACCGCGATAACCTGGCTTTCATGCGCGTCGTCTCCGGTGAGTTTGAGCGCGGCATGCAGGTCAACCATGCGCAGTCTGGGCGCAGCTTCTCCACTAAGTACGCTCTGACGGTCTTCGGCCGCACGCGTGACACCGTGGATACGGCTTACCCGGGTGACATCGTGGGCTTGGTCAATGCCGGTTCCTTGGCACCTGGTGACACGATTTACACGGGCAAGAAGGTGCAGTTCAAGCCCATGCCGCAGTTCGCGCCGGAGGCATTCCGCATCCTGCGCGCGAAGTCTTTGGGTGACTACAAAGCATTCCGCAAGGGCTTGGACCAACTGGCTGCGGAAGGCGTGGTCCAGATTCTGCGCAACGATACGCGTGGCGATGCCGCCCCGGTCATGGCTGCGGTGGGCCCCATGCAGTTCGAGGTCATGCAGGCTCGCATGGAGGTCGAGTACAACGTGGAGACCATCACCGAGCCCATCCCCTACTCGGTGGCCCGCCGTACCGACGCCGAATCCGCGCCCGAACTGGGCCGCCAGCGCGGCGTAGAGATCTTTACCCGCAGCGACGGCGAGCTCATCGCGCTCTTTGGTGATAAATGGAAGCTGGCCTTCATTGAGAAGGAGCACCCGGAGCTCACCATCGAAACACTTGTGGCGGATTAGACCGTGAGCATCAACGGAATGACCACGATTTTGACTATCTGCGCCACCACAATGGTGGCCGCATAGCCAGTCATAATGCGGGAATCCGTGCTGATTCCTGTGGCGTAGTCGACCACGGCAGGCTGGCCAAAGATGCCGGAAACGCCGCCCGCGGTGCGGGTTTCTGACTGGCCAAGGAACCTGTTAGCCACAGCGAAGAGGACGACGACAACCACGGTAATGATGGCGGCGAGAGCCATGCATTTCAGGCCCATCCAGGAGAATGCCGTGGACTGGAAAGCCTCACTTGAGGCCAAGCCCACCGAAGCCAAGAAGATAACCAGGCCCCACTGCTGAAGAGCCAGATTGATTGAAGCCGGAACCTTCCAGGGCACGCGGCGCGTGCGGTGCAGAGCACCGAGGACAAGTCCGGTAATCAATGGGCCCAGCGCAAAGCCAAGTTCAAAGGACGCACCACCTGGTAGCGGAACCACAATGAGCGCGATGAGGTAGCCCAGGAACAGACCACCACCGACAGCAACCCAGTTCAGCTGGGAATACCCCTGAACCGAGTCACCGAAGTAATCACGAATATCGCCCAGGCGGTCTTGATCCACAATCACCGTCACCCGGTCACCGGCATCGAGGTGCGTATCGAAGCTGGCCAGGAACTCTTCATCGCCGCGTTGCACGTGGACAATGCGGCCACCATAGCGCTTGAAGAGGTTGAGGTCCTCCACGGTTCGACCAGCAATATCGGAGTTCGACACCACCACGGTTTCAATGACCAAACGCTTGTCCACGAAGGGCACCTGAGGCTGGCGCTTGCCTAGAGCAGCGGTAAGCTCGTGCCTTTTCGCCTTCGTCACGAGTACGCGCAGGATGTCACCCTTGCGAATCTCCGGATGGTCCCCGGCCACGGTTCGGGTATTGCCACGGCGAATCGTGGCAATAACGAACTGATCCTCGAATCGCTCCACCAGCTCCTCGTAGGTGATGTCCTTGGTTACCCGAATAGTCCGGGAGCGAAAGACCTCCTCCGCAGAATTGTCCTTATCCTTAGTGGCCGGCCAGGACTGCTTGAGCAGAAAAGCTACAAGGAGGATAGCGACGGCCACGCCTACCGGATAGCCCAAGGAGTAGCCCACGGCCGGCAGTTCCTCGCCCGTTTGCTGTTGCGCCACGGCCAGCGATGCCGTCGAGGTCGTCGCACCGGAGAACACGCCCACGGAGAGCAAGGGCGACAGTCCCAACCAGCCGCCCGCGAGAAGCGCCACGGCGGCAGCACCCACCACCGCTATTGCGGCAGTAATCATGTGCTTGAGCTGCTCAGAGAAGCCTTTGAAGAAGCGCTCGCCGGCAGACAAGCCCTGCATATAGATGAAGAGGCCAAGGCCCATCTCCTGCAAGCTGCTTAAAATCGTGCCGTCGAGATCGATAAAGGCGCCGATGGCCAAGCCCACGAACAAGGTGCCGGCTGCGCCAAAGCGCAGCGGGCCGAAGGGGATCATGCCAAATAACGTGCCGAGCAAAGCAATAAAGAAAATGCTCAGCCAAATATTTCCATCAAATAGTGCCAACACGGGAAATCATTGTAAGAAAACACTCAGAAAACTCCATGCATGGGTCCGCTTCTCCTCCCCAGAGGAGGCGCGACTCACACCGTGTTGGCAAAAGTGAGTCGCGCACGACCCCGCTGAGCTCACTAGCTGCTGAGGAATTCCTTCCACGCCGGCCATTCGGCATAGGTCTGCGCGCGCCCAGCCTCATAGTTGGAGCGCAGCTTTGTCACAGAACGCTCAGTCGATGCCACCTGCATATCCTCCGGGAAGAAAAGCTGTGCGCGCCCCTCCTTTTCCAGCTCCAGAAGCCGGTCCTTGGAGGCGTTGTACCGGGCCGGCCGGGCAATCATCGCCTCCGCCACGGCAGGGTACTTTCGGAAGATTCGTCGCAGCGCCGCCGGCCGCCCCACCTCAGGCCGCACGTAGCCACGCGGTTTCGACCCCAGGAACAGGAACTTCTCAAACCCGGCCTTCTCCGCCTGCTCGATAAGGATGCCGCCGGATTCCCCCATGGCGCCGTCGACATACGGCGCACCGTCGATGACGCGCATCGGCATGATCAACGGCAGCGTCGAGGAGGCGCGCACACGCACCATCAGGTCTTCCTGCGTCTTGATGTCTTCACGCCCCCAATACACGCTCTCCCCCGTATCGGCGCGCGCGGCGGAAATGCACACCTGCGCTGGGTTGGCGTCAAAGGCTTCCCAGTCAAAGGGCATGTCCTGGTCCGCAGCTTTCTCGTAGATGAACTCCGCATTGAAGTAGCCGCTACCGCGCAACAGCGAGCCCAGGCCGCCGAAGCTGGGGTTCTTGGCAAAGTCCACGAAGGATTCCTCGGAGCGAACCACATCGCGGGAAAGGAAGTTCACGGTGTGCGAGGAGCCCGCGGACACGCCTCCGACCCAGCCGAATTCCACCTCCTCCTTTAAGAGTTTGACGATGCACGCGGCGGTATAGGAATTGCGCATGCCGCCGCCTTCAATGACGAGTGCTGTATCTTTCGCGTCAATCACACTGCACGATGGTACCCCCGCGCTAGGATCGCGCCATGAGTTTGTTTTCTGCGGTAAAGGATATCGTCGATAAGCTCGGCGGCTCCCCCACCGTCCGCTTGGCTTCCCCGGATCCCCACGCCGTCGAGGTCTCTATAGACCACCTGTCCGTCCACACGGCCGGCAGCCTCATCATCCTGGTTACTTCCCCAGCCGGCGCACAAATACTCAGTGAGGTGGCGCGCTCCGGCGAGCCCGCGCGCTTAAATGGCTCTAAGACCACGGTGCACCTCTCCCCCACGACAAAGGCACAGCGTCCGGTCCATGATCCCAAGCGGGGCTGGGCCATCCCGCTATCCCCTGCGGAACGGGACACGCTGGCCCAGATCAGCGCCACGCCCGGCGACTATGAGGTCTCCGAGTCGCTTGCGGTCTCCATCGAAACCACCCCTGAAGAAAGCTAGCCTGCCATGCTCATCCTCCCCTTCCAAGGGCGTACGCCCCGCATCCACCGCAGCGCCTGGATCGCCCCGAATGCCACCATCATCGGTGATGTCACCATCGGTCCGGACTCCTCCGTGTTTTATGGCTCCGTGCTGCGCGGGGACGTTGGTTCCATCCGTCTAGGCGCCCGCGTCAATATCCAGGACAACTGCGTCATCCACGTTGAATCCACCGAGCCTTGCGTGCTGGAGGATGACGTCACCGTGGGCCACATGGCCATGCTCCACGGCACGCGGGTGGGCGCGGGCACGCTCGTCGGGATGAAAGCCACCCTGCTTTCGGGCTCCACCGTGGGCCCTGGCTCTCTTATTGCGGCCGGCGCGGTGGTGCTCGAAGGCCAAGACATTCCAGCCGGCGCCCTAGCCGCCGGGGTCCCAGCCAAGGTGCGGCGCGAGCTGAGCCCTGAGGAATCCGCCGCCTTCATCCCGCACGCCGCGCGCTACGTCGAGATTGCTAAAAATCAGGCGCTGCTTGGCGACGCCCTCCCTCTCGATGCCGTCCTCTACGACTAGCTCCGCAACTGCCGTTGTTGACAAAACTCTTAAGCCTGCCGCACGATCTGGCCAGAACTTTGGCAACTAGGGCAGTTCCACCACCGCGAAGCTAGGACAGCTGCCGAGTCGCTTTAAAGGCAAGACTTTATAGCAGGGCGAAGAAACCCATGACCACAAGGAAGGCTGCCACGCCGTAGCCGCTCCACAACGCCACGGTGGTGGAGTTCTCCCGCGCCCACGCGAAGGCGCGTCCGGCCCAGGACTCTGGCTTCGCCCGCACAAGCGCGATGAACAATCCGCACACAGTCGGCAATGAGAGCGCAAACGTGGCGTAGAAAAAGAGGCCACCATACTTAACGGTATTGCTAAAGTCCCCGGCCGCTAGGTGCATCAGGCCATAGAAAAAGGGCACGGAGGTCAAGGACTGGATAACGCCCATGGCATAGCCCACCACAACGGTTTTAGCCGAAGGAGTGCGCAGCGGGCCGAGCAGTTTCTGCACCATGTCATTGGGTTCACCCTTGGAGCGCCAGGCTAGAAGTCCCAGAGCAAGGCCAATGACTACCAGCCCCCACCCCAGCAGAGGCGATTCCAAGGCCGCGGCAACCTTGTCCTGGATTCCGACGAACACAAACATCACCACAGCGGCGGCGGTGAGCACACCGAACCAATCGCCGACGATGACGAAGGCCGCAATCTTGCGGTAGCTGCCCCGCGGAAGCATGATGCCGATAGCCACCAGGATTCCGATCAGTAGAGCGTTGACGGAATCGGCAAAGGCATTGAGCACGGCTTCGAGCATGCGGGCCAGTGTACAGGGCGCGTTTGCAGAACTTACTCTGGACACCGAGCCTCCTGCGCTCTGCACCATGCTTTGCTCTAGTGGTGCAGCCCGAGGAAACATTCACTCACTGTTTACCGTTAAGGGCCCTCATGTGAGGGCCGTCAACGGTAAGGTATTGAAAAGTGCTTGCCGCCGCGACGGGTTTCTCCCCCGTCGCGGCGGCACCCTAACTCATGCCCCCGACAGAGATGTGGAGAGATAAAAAATGAAGGTAGCGATTCTCGGCGGAGACGGCTTCTGTGGGTGGCCCGCTTCCCTTTATCTCTCCGACCAAGGCCATGACGTCATCATCGTGGACAACCTCTCCCGGCGCGCCATCGATGAGGAGTTGGGCGCGGAATCCTTAACACCTATCGCTTCCATTGAAGAGCGCCTGGCTGCGTGGACCGAGGTCTCCGGCAAGACCATCGGCTTTTGCAACCTCGACGTGGCCCAGGACTACGACGGCTTGTTGGAGTTCCTGAACACCGAACGCCCGGATGCCGTGGTGCACTTCGCTGAGCAGCGCGCCGCGCCCTACTCCATGAAGAATTCGCGCACCAAGCGCTACACGGTGGATAACAACATCAACGCCACCCACAACCTGCTCGCCGCCATCGTGGAATCTGAGCAAGATATCCACGTCGCCCACTTGGGCACCATGGGTGTCTACGGCTACGGCACCGCCGGAATGAAGATCCCGGAAGGCTACCTGGATGTGCAGGTGGATACGGGCGAGGGGGGCGTCGTCAAGCAGCAGATCCTGTACCCCTCCAACCCGGGCTCGGTCTATCACATGACGAAGGTGCTGGACCAGCATCTTTTTGCCTACTACGCCAAGAACGATGAGCTGCGCATCACCGATCTGCACCAGGGCATCATCTGGGGCACGCACACGGAGCAGACCCAGAAGGACGAGCGCCTTATCAACCGCTTTGATTATGACGGTGACTACGGCACGGTGCTCAACCGCTTCCTCATCCAGGCCGGCATTAGTTATCCGCTGACCGTGCACGGCACCGGTGGCCAGACCCGCGCCTTTATCCACATCCGGGACATGGTGCGCTGCATCGAGCTAGCTTTGCAGAACCCGCCGACGCGCGGTGAGCGCGTCAAGATCATCAACCAGATGACAGAGACCCACCGCGTGCGTGACTTAGCGGAGTTGGTTGCGAAGATCTCTGGCGCAGAGGTGGCCTACGTGCCGAACCCGCGCAAGGAATCCGCGGAAAATGAGCTCCACGTTACCAACGACACTTTCCTCAACCTGGGGCTGGAACCGACCACCTTGTCTGAAGGGCTGCTGCACGAGGTGGAAGAAGTCGCGCGCAAATACGCCGACCGCGCTGACCGCTCCAAGATTCCGGCGCAATCGCTGTGGACGCGCCAGCAGCACGCCGGCGTCCCCTCCACGGAGGCCTAGTCCTCCGTGCGCATCGCAATCGTTACCGAGGTCTTCCTCCCCAAGATCGACGGCGTGGTCACGCGCCTGACGCGCACTCTGGACCAACTGGCCGCGATGGGCCATGAGGTCCGGATTTTTGCCACGGGCAAGGCCCCTGCAACCTACGCCGGCTTCGAGGTCACCCGCATACCCAGCTTGTCACTGTGGGTCTACCCGGAAATCAAATTCGGCTTGCCCTCGTGGAAGTTCTTCAAGGAAATCAGGGATTTCGATCCCGATGTCATCCACGCGGTCAATCCCATTTGGACAGCGGCGCTCGGTGTCTTTGCCGCGCAGCGCGATGCCGTGCCGCTGGTGGCTAGCTTCCACACCAACGTGCCTGAATACGTCGATGCACTGGGCATCGGGTGGACCCGCCCGCTGACTGAGGCCGCTCTGAAGTACCTGCACAACCAGGCTGCGGTGAATCTCTGCACCTCAGGCCCCATGGTGGATAAGGCTCGGGAGGTGGGGATCCACAACGTGCACCTGTGGCCCAAGGCTGTCGATACGCAGGCCTACCACCCCATCCGCGCCACCGCGCAGATGCGCGAGCGCCTCACCGGTGGTAACCCGGACTCCCCGCTGGTGACCTATATCGGGAGGGTCTCCAAGGAAAAGGACTTGGAGCGCCTCGATCACGTGATGCACCTGGTTCGGGCAGAGCTTGGTGACGCCCGCCTTGCCGTCGTCGGAGATGGTCCTGCGCTGGAGGAGCTCAAGGCCAACTTCGATCCTTCGCACACCGTGTTCACCGGTTACTTGTCCGGTGAGGAGCTCGCCGCTGCCTTCGCTGTCGGAGATGTCTTCCTCTTCCCCTCCGCCACGGAGACACTGGGCCTTGTGGCGCTAGAGTCCTTCGCCTCGGGTGTGCCGGTCATCGGCACGAATGCCGGCGGTATTCCCTTCGTCATTGAGGAGGGCGTTACAGGACATCTCATCGAGCCCGATGCCGATGATGAAGCCTGGGCCAGCGCTACCGTCAATCTTCTTCGTGACGCCACGCGTCGGGAGACGATGGGTGCTGCCGCCCGCCGCGAAGCCGAAAAGTATTCCTGGGTAGAATCCACCCAAGCCCTCCTTCAGGCCTATGAGGAGGCTATCGAGCATCCCTTCTTCAGGGAATAAAACCAAGTCAAGGAGCACTAATGGACTCAGCCCAGGACCTGTACTCCGCTGGCGCCTTCATTCAAGCCGGCATCGACGCCGCGTTCTCCTCACGCTTGGGCGACGTGCGCGACGTCGAGGTGAACTTTGCATCTTCCGACTCCGAGCCCGCCACCGATCAGCGTGCAGTGGTGCGTTTTACTACCGCCTCTGGGACCTATGATTTCGATGGCCTGCGCCTAGCCACAATCCAGGATGGCCGCTTGCACTGGTCTACGGGGTTGACGGAACACGCGCCGCAACCGGAGTTCCACGGTCCGCAGCCCGATTCCGCCCTGCTGCGCGGCTTGGCGCGGCGGCTGGTGGGTGACCGCCCAGTCATCCGCGTCCCGCAGGGCGAGGGCGAGGCGCTCGTCGCCGTCGACTTCGCGGAGATCCACCCGGATCCCCGTGTCAGCATCCTGGCCGGGCTTGAGCATACGGGGGATATTGAGGGAGGCGTCGACGAACGCCTCGCCACCGCCGAGCTCGCCTCCTATGTGGGCATGGCAGCAGATGTTGTACAAGGCCTCGCGCACTTCCACGGCACCCGGATCACGGCTCTCCCCCATCCCTCGGGCCGCGGCGGGCTCAGCGCACGCGATGTGCTGGCCGACGCCCACTTTATGGCCACCGAGCACAATTTCTTCCTGGAGGCCCGATTCCCCAACCTGTGGGCTGACCTTGACCCTGACACGTCGCGCACCGTGGTGAACTCCGATTATGGTTCGCTTACGGTTCCCTCCCATCTCATCGCCACCCTCAACGCCACGACGAACACCTTTACGTGGGCATGGGCGGACGAGCTCTCCGGTTCCATGTCCGCCCACGCCGCGGCGAACCTTCGCCGCTTCGGATATGACAATGCCATCCCCGAGCTGATTCGCGCCCGCGTACCCATCCCCGAGGCACGCTCTCTGCGCTTGCCGCAGTTAGCCATGCCAATTCTGGGGCTGTGGACCCTGCTGCCAGTGCAGCTACCCGACGGCCGCCAAGGCCTGGCGCTTTCTGACGCCCCCGCGTTTCACCTGCCCGCGCCGTCACGGGCCGCCGCGCAGGCCACGCTCAATGTTGCGGTGCCGGCGGGAGTGGATGAGCAACGGGCGCGCGCCGCTTACCAGCGGGCACGCCCGCTATAACCGCTAGGAGCTGAGCACCGCGCGGAATTCTTCGACGTCAACGTCCTCCGTGGTCGCCGGGTTAAACGCTGCGTCCTGGGTCTTGTCCACCAGTACCGCACGCACGCCTTCGGAAAAGTCGGGGCGGCGGTACATGTGCATGCCCAGTTTGAGTTCTAGCAGGAGCGCCTCACGGATGTCGTCGACAGCGGCTTCCGCCTCATAGAGCTCATTGGCCGCGATGATGGCGGCTGGGCACGCGGCTGCCATGAGGCGACGCACCTCGCCGGCAATCTGCGGGCGCTTGTCCAGCTCCGCGGAAATCTCCTCCCACGTGGGCAGCGCGAAGGTCTCCTCCAGGTCTTGAGCCACCTGCTCGAGCGGTGCTGGCTGCTGTGGCGCGGGTAGGGCCAGCTCTTCCAGTGCGGCATCAATACCGCGCTCGATAGCGGCTTCAATCAGCTCGGCTGCATCCTTGACCACGTGGGTTGCCACGCCCGTCCACAGCATGTCCGCGGCATACATGCGGTACCCGCTCAGACCCCAAAACTTTGCCAAACCCGGCGAGGCTACACCGCGGGTGCCCACCATGCGCTGGGCCGCATAAGCTACTCCGACGTCCGTGACGTAGCCGATATTCATCTCCGGCATCGAAGCGAAGGCCTTCTCCGTCACCACGCGGTGCGAACCGTGCAGGGAAATGCCCAATCCACCGCCCATGACGACGCCGTCGATGACGGCGATGTAGGGCTTCGGAAACTCGGCGATATCGCCGTTGGTGAGGTACTCGCTGGCGAAGAAGGCATCGACCTCTTCCAGCTTGCCTTCCGCGATTCCCTCCCGCGCGTGGCGCACGTCGCCGCCTGCGCAGAATGCCTTGGGACTGTTGGAGTAAATAAGGACCTGCTCGATGTCGTCATCCTGCGCCCACGCTTCGAGGGAGCGGCGGATGATGTCAATCATGTCCGGGTTCAAAGAGTTCAGGGCCTTCGGCCGGTTGAGCTCGAGAACTCCGGTGTGGTTGCGCACGGAAACGAGTACTGGTTCAGTCGTAGTCATGCGCACCAGTGTTCCATATCACAAAAGTTTCAGCCACCTATTTCTTGGCGCTACGTTGGACATGGTTCCCCGCCTCTAGCCCAACACTTTTAGATTGGTGTGACTTACTTGCTCCCACAACTTGTTGCCCTTGATATGGACGGCACGCTCCTCGACGCGCATGGCCAACTCCCTGCAGACTTTTCGGAGCTCCAGGACCTGGCCACTGCCCGCGGCTGCGAACTGGTTCCGGCCTCGGGGCGCCAACTGGCCACCTTGAAGGACATGTTCCCGAAAGGCGAAACGTTTATCGCCGAAAACGGCTCGGTCATCATGCGCGGCGGTGAGATCATCGCGGCATTCCCGCTTGCGGAATCCACCGTGCACGCGGCACGAGAGGCTGCTGCGGCCATCGGCGTGGAACATACCGTAGTTCTATGTTCCCCGGAGACCGCCTACGTTGCACGGGATGTGTCAGACGCGGCACGTACAGAGATTGCAAAGTACTACAAGGCGGTCACTTGGGTCGATGACTTGGATGCAGTGCCGGATAGCAACATCATCAAGATTGCTATTTTCTGCGAATCCGGTACTGAGGCGCACATTTACGATCCCATCGTCCGCGCCGTCCCGGAGGACAATGTCGCCGTATCCGGCAAGGTCTGGCTCGATGTGATGGCCCGCGGCGTGGAAAAAGGTACGGCGCTAACTAAGCTCGCTGAGCTCGCCGGTATTCCGATCGCAGCCACTGTGGCCTTCGGTGACTACCTCAATGATTTCGAGATGCTGCGCGCCGCCGGGACGGCTGTGGCCATGGAAAACGCGCATCCTCAGCTGAAGGAAATCGCAGATATCATCGCCCCGGCTAATACCAACAACGGGGTTAGCACCGTCCTTCGCCAGCTTTTGCGCACCTAACACGCTCCCCCGCAGCCTTGCCCGAGTAGCCCGCACGCACAGAGTAGGATTACTCGGGTTACTGAGCCTCAGTACCCGAACCCCGGTGTCTACCTGCGGAGTGTGTAGTGAAGAAGTTTTTGCGGTCGATGATGTCACGTTTGGCAAAGGGCGAGTCGTCTGCATCGAGTCCCGCTCCGTCCTCCTCGGCGGATTCCTCGAAAACTACCTCGTCTTCACCCGCTGCAGCTTCCGCACGCACTGCGCCTGCTACGCCCTCTCAGTCCCCGCCACCTGCTAAGTCCACCGCGCCTGCCGCGAACGATAAGCCTGCTAAGGCAAGCGCCCCTAAGACTCCACCGGCACCCACTGGGCACGGACCCCGTAATGCCCAGCGTCCTGCCGCTCGGCCTGGCCGCGTACGCCCGCGTTCGGCTGAAGACTTCACTCTAGATCTGACTCCGGATGCACTTCCCAAAGCCTCGGCGGTGAAAAAGGCCAAACTAGTTAAGGCCCGCGAGGAAGCCGAAGTAGCTTCGGCCAGTCGGCGCGGCCCACGTCGGGCCATTCCGCGGCATCCGAACCCGCACGCCCCCGCCCAACGACGCCAAGCACCTGCAACGCCCAGCGCCGACAAGGCTTCAACAACCAAGCCATCACAAACTCAGCCCGCTGCGAAGCAGCCACCTGCACACGGCGACAAAGCACAGTCTCCTTCCCCGGCTCCAGCACACCCCAAACGGCAAGAAGGAGCCGAAAAGGCCACGTCGGCCCAGAAACCCAAGAAAGCCCCGGCGACTGCAAAGGCCAACGAGGAGACAAAGACCGAGGCGGCCGCAAAGCCCCGGGAAACCACAACGCCTCAGAAGAGCAAAGAAACTGGGGATTCCAAGCAGCCTGAGAAGAAGGCTTCAACCGGCACCGAGAACGAGATTTCGCGTGCTCTGGCCCGCCGCTCGCAATCCGTCGGGGCGTTAAGCGCCAAGCAGGAAAAACGCCGATCAGAAAAGCGGCGAGTAGCACAGGCTTCCCCCACTGCCGCCGCTGCAGCCGCCCCTGCAACCGCAACCGTCGCGGCGGGCACAGCCGCCGCAGCTCCAGCAGCTGCTTCTGCGTCCGCCCGCAACGCAGCCGCCTCTGGCCCCACTGCCCCCACTGCCCCCGCTGGCTCAAAGCGCCGTGCGCGTGCCCGCCTGCGCCAAGTGCCGGGCCTGGATGGTCTGCGCGGTCTAGCGGTCCTCGCCGTGGTGATCTACCACTTCTTCGGGGATATTCTCCCCGGCGGCTACCTCGGTGTGGACATGTTCTTTGTCCTTTCCGGGTTCCTCATCACCTCGCTGCTTGTTCGCGAGTTCAACGTCACTGGACGCATCAGCCTCAAAGGCTTTTGGCTCCGCCGCTTCCGGCGAATCCTCCCGGCCGCACTCATAGTCCTGTCAATATGCACAGCGATAGTGGCGCTCATTGGTGGGGACCTGGCCGTTGGCATCCGCGAACAATTCTTGGGCACGTTCTTCTTTGTCAACAACTGGACCCAAATCGCCACGAGCCAAACCTATTTTGCGCCTAATGAAGTGCAGGTTTTCGCGCACTATTGGTCCTTGGCCGTCGAGGAACAGTTCTACCTGATCTGGCCGCTTTTGATGTTTGGCGTCTTTGCCATTTCCCGCCGCAAACCCAAGCGCCTGCCCATCGCCGTATCGCTCATCCTCGCCATTGCTTCAGCCGTCGCCATGGCACTGCTCTATAGCCCAGGCGAGGATCCCACGCGTGTGTACTACGGCACCGATACCCACGCGTTCGGTCTCCTCATCGGCGCAATGCTGTCCCTCCTCATGACCTCCACTGACAAGGACATGGACGCGGATTCTTGGCCGGCCGCAAACAAGGGCATACTCGCCGGAACCGTTGGTTCCTTCGCATTAGTTGGTTACCTCGCGCAATTGGTGTGGATGGGCGCAGATCGGGATTTCACCTACCGCGGCGGCCTCGTCCTTACCAGCGTCCTCGGCGCGGCAATGATTTGGGCAGTGGTGCGCGAATCTGGTCCCCTCACGTGGATCTTCCGCACCCGTGTGATGCGGTGGCTGGGCCAGCGCTCCTTCTCCCTCTACCTCTGGCACTGGCCAGTGGTAATGATTGTCCACGCGCTGTCCGACGCCCCCTCCTGGCTCCTAGGCCTCCTTTCGCTTCCGCTGAGCTGCGTGCTGGCTGAGGTGACCTACCAGTTTGTAGAAAACCCCTTCCGCCGCGCCGGATTCCGCCCTACGTGGCACGCCTACTGGGCTGCACGCCCCAGCGCGCAAGAGGTCAAAGATGGTTTTGGCAAGGCCATGTGGCCTGCCGTTCCCGTCCTCGTTGTTCTTTCCGTACTGGGCGTGGGCTACGCGCTGGTGACTTCGGAGGATAAGAGCGAACTGGAGCGCGAGCTCGAGCGCATGGCGCTGTCCAACGAACAGGCGGAGAATTCTGCCCCGGCTCAGTCATCGTCTGTCCCCGCAAAGCCTTCCGAGACCACGAAGCCGAAGGAAAAGCGTGCGCTTCCCACTGGAAACGAGATTAGTGCTATCGGTGATTCCGTCATGCTCGCTGCCTCCGAGGCTCTCAATGAGCGTTTCCCGGGCATTAGCATCGACGCCACGATCTCCCGCCACTATTCGGCAGCCCTTCCCGTCATCAAGGCGCAGAAGGATTCCGGGCAGTTGCGCTCCACCGTGTTTGTGGGTTTAGGAACAAACGGGGCTACGTTTGAGGGCCAGATGGACGAGCTCATCGACATCGTCGGCCCCGAGCGCACGCTGGTGCTCGTCTTGCCCTACGGCGAGCGCGATTGGATGGGACAGGCACGCGCCGAGATCATTGACGCCGCGACTGCTCACGACAACGTCTACATCGCAGACTGGTGCGGCATGGCTCAGGAGAACCCGGCCATGCTTTACGACGACGGCGTCCACCCGCTCCCCGAAGGCGCACATCTTTACGCGGATGCGCTGTACGACGCCGTGGAGCAATACGCCAACGAGGAGAAAGACCTCACCACCGTCTGCTCCCGCTAGCTAAAAGCCCCTGATGATCGCTAAAAGCCGCCCGGCTTCTGCCGGGCGGCTTTTGTAAACGCGTGGGGTTTAGACCGAGAATTCAGCCATCTTATCCCATGCCGTCTTACCAGGAATGGAAGTATTGATGATGTCCGGGGTCTCTACCAGGTACTTCGGCAGCTCCTCGCACGAGCGCTTGAAGTGCTCGGTGTTGACGTGGTCAACATCAGTGCCGTCCTTGTAGGACTCGAGGAGCAAGAAGCGCTGCTTGTCTTCCGGATCACGGAACCACTTGAAGTCAATGCAGCCGGGCTCTGCCTGGCAGGCCTTGGTGTACCAGTCGATCTCTTCCAGGAAGGTATCGGCGTACTCGGGCTTGACGTGGAACTGTACGTTGATCAAAATCATGGGCCCCACTGTAACCTTCTCCGCGAAAACATGCAGAAGGCCCTGCCTGTAGCGGCAGGGCCTTCTGTAATAGCGGCTTATCACCGGCCGCATGAAGGTCTACTTGTTGAAGAAGTACTCCGCAACGTAGACGTGGGTGCCGTCGAAGGCCTGCGCAACGCCGAAGCCGGTGCCGTCAGTCTTGGTCACAGGAACATCGCGGTTGAGCCAGTTCACGCGATCCTTAGCTTCCTGCTCCGTGAGCTTGTAAATGTTACCGCTGCCCTCTTCCAAATGAGTCAGGCCATCGCCTGCATTGTCCTGGAAGGTAACCTTGCCGGCCGCAGCCTGGTTTGCCCACTCCTGGGCAATGTTCTTGGCGTTGGCATCTTCGTGGTGGCCCTGCTTAATCAGGTGGGCATGGGTTGCGCCAACGAGCTCATCGGCCACCGCCGGGGTCGGCTTCTTGATGAAGTCCGGCAGCTGGACGTTGTACTGCTTAGCCAGGTCATAAGCCTGCGCAGGAAACTCAACTTCAAAGGAGTTAACCTGCTCCATAGCCTGGGAAGACAGCTGGTTCAGTTCCTGGGGCTGTGCGGACGATGGGTTAGCCGGGGCGGCCTGGGCCGCGGAGACCGAAAGAAGGGCGGTGAGGGATACTGCCACGGCGGAGGTAGCGGACAGGCGGGAAACACGACGCAAAGAATTCATAACTACCACCGTGCCATAAGTCCGCCCGCCTTGAAAAAGACTTCCCGGTCATACGGCATTTTCGATATCACTTTGTTATCAGCTGCCGGTGGAAAGGACCGGCGTGGAAGAATGTGCTTTTAGGATTCTTCGAGAGGTTGTTCACTGGTGCTGGATGTCTTAACCGGGTTTGCCATCATTTTTGTGGTTATCGGTGTGGGGTTCTTTCTGGGTCACCGGGGCGTTATCGGCCACGGTGAGGCGCGCCTGCAGTTCAACCGCACAGCGTTCTGGGCTGCGACTCCGGCGCTCATCTTCTCCAGCGTGGCCACCTCGGATACCTCTGCTTTTATGTCTCCGGTTGTCGCTGTCATAGCGATTGCCTCGGTTGCCACGATGGCGCTGTATGGCTTGCTCAGTGCGCTGTTCTTCCGGCGGAGCGGGGCAGAGACGATGGCCGGAGCGGCCGCGGCCAGCTACTACAACTCCGTCAACATCGGGCTGCCCATCGCCACCTATGTCATCGGTGATGCCACCTTTGTGGTGCCAGCACTCGTGCTCCAGATGGCAGTACTCTCCCCCTTCATCATCGCCGGTCTCAATGCACAGGGGACAAGCCTGCGTTCAATAAGCAGCTCTGTATATTCTGGGCTCACGGCGCCGGTTGTCATCGCTGCCGTCGCCGGTTTCATCGTTTCTGCGGCTGGCTGGAAGGTACCCGAAGTCATCATGGCTCCCCTCGAGATCCTCGGCGGGGCCTCCATCCCGATGATCCTGATGAGTTTCGGCGCTTCCCTCACCGGAGACGGGTTGCTGGCTAGCGACCGCCTACCAACCATGACCGCCACCGTGCTCAAGCTCGTAGCCATGCCAGCCATCGCCTTGGCGACGGGCCTAGCCTTGGGCCTGAGCGGCAACGAGCTATACGCGGCACTCATCTTGTCTGCGCTTCCGACCGCGCAGAATGTTTATAACTACGCCGCGACCTACCAGTCGGGAGAGACGGTGGCGCGCGATACGGTCTTCCTCACCACTTTTCTCTCCTTGCCGGCCATGCTCGCCATCGCAGCATTGTTCGGGTAGGGCTGGCCTTCGCTGGCGAGCACTAGCCGTCGAACGCTAGCCTTCCAGCTTCTCCCCCAGCTCCAGCCATTCCATCTCTAGCTCCTCGCGCTCGGCGGCCACCGCTTTGAGGTCGGCGTCGAGCTTGGCCAGCTCGCCGCTGTCTCCCTCTCCGGAAGACATCTTCTCCGCGGCCTGCGCCATCTTTTCATTCAGCTTCGCCGTCTTATCGTCGAGCTTGCACATCTTGCGCTCCAGCGCGTTCATCTTCTTGGTCAGCTCGCGCTCCTCCTGGGAACTCAGCCGTTTTACCGGGGCGGTTTCCGTACGCTGATCGTCGGCGTTCTTCGAGACCTCGCCCAAGTCGAGCACACCGGCGGTGGTGGCGGCTTCCATCTCCTGGCGGCGGCGCAAGTACTCCTCGATTCCGCCCGGCAGGTTGGTGAGCTTGCCATCCCCAAACAACGCATAGGTGTTGTCCGCGATGCGCTCAATGAGGTAGCGGTCGTGAGAAATGACCACCAAGGTTCCCGGCCACGAGTCCAGCAAGGATTCAAGCTCTTGGAGGGTATCGATGTCGAGGTCATTCGTGGGCTCGTCGAGAAGCAGCACGTTTGGCTCCGCCATGAGCACACGGGTCAGCTGCAAACGGCGGCGCTCACCGCCCGATAGATCACCGACGGGTGTGCGCTGGCGCTTGGCGGAAAAGCCCAGGCGCTCGGCCAGCTGGGAGGCAGAAAGCTCTTTCTTGCCCAGGTGGACGTAGGTGGCGACGTCTTCGACAGCGTCGAGAAGCCGGCGCTGTGGATCCAGGTCATCGAGCTCCTGGCGCAGCCAGCCCAGGCGCACGGTCTTACCCTCGATGCGCTTGCCAGCGGCAAGCTCGACTTCGCCAGCAAGCGCGCGCAGCAGCGTGGTCTTGCCGGAACCATTAACGCCGACGAGGCCAATGCGCTCGCCCGGCGCCAGCCGCCAGGTGAGGTGATCTACCAGCGTGCGGCCATCTGGTGTCGTGACCTTCGCATCCTCGAGCTCGATGACGACTCGCCCCTGGCGCTGCTTGGAAAAGGCCATGAGCTCAACCTTGTCGCGCGGCGCGGGAACATCCGCGATGAGCGCCTCAGCCGCTTCGATGCGGTAACGCGGCTTTGAGGTACGGGCAGGCGCCCCGCGGCGCAGCCACGCCAGCTCTTTGCGCGCCAGATTCTGGCGGCGCTGCTCGATGGCATCGGCTTGGCGGGCGCGCTCAGCGCGGGCAAAGGTCCAGTCGTTATAGCCGCCCTCGTAGGCATCGACGACGCCGTCGTGCACCTCCCAGGTCGTGGTGGCGACGGTGTCGAGGAACCAGCGGTCGTGCGTGACAACGACCACCGCCAGCTTGCGCGAAAGCAGGTGGCTGGCCAGCCATTGCACGCCCTCGACATCGAGGTGGTTGGTCGGCTCATCGAGTACCACGATGTCAAGATCTTGAACGAGTGCGGCGGCCAGGTTGACTCGGCGGCGCTCACCACCGGAAAGTGAACCGACGGGAGTGTCCAGCCCCAGGTCAACGATGCCGAGGCCACCGAGAACATCGCGCACCTTCGCGTTGGATGCCCACTCGAAGGTTTCTAGCCCGAGCGGCTCAATGATGACCTGGGCGATGGTGAGGGACTCCTCCAGCTCGAACCGCTGGGTTACCACCGCCATGCGCAAGTCCGAGTTGTGGGATACGCGGCCCGCGTCCGGTGGCTCAATGCCGGTGAGGACCTCCAGCAGCGTGGTCTTGCCGCCGCCGTTGACGCCGACGATGCCGATGCGGTCACCGGTTTGAACACCGAGGGAGACCCCGTTCAGCAGGGTCTTGAGCCCGAAGGACTTGGTTACGTTTTCGAGGTTAATGAGGTTCGCCATAGCGAGAGTTCATCTTAGTGTCTCAGCGTGGAAATCTGGCTGCAGGCCTCTACACCAGCGTTGCACCAGCAGCCGGCCCATAGGTCACCAATCCGCGGGTTCCGCGGTTATCGGCGCACACCTGGGCCACCACCTCCTGCGCGGTCTCCTCGTCTTCGCAGAGGAAGGCGCAGGTAGGACCGGAACCGGAGACAATTCCCTTGAGGGCACCGGCGGCCTCACCAGTATCCAGAATCTTGCGCAAGTCCGGGCGCAGCGAGAGCGCTGCTGGCTGGAGGTCATTGTGCATCACTGCGGCGAGCTCACGGGGGTTGCCACCCACGAGGGCTTGCCCCACGGCTTCAGTATCGAGGTGCGGGGTACTTCCGCGTCCGGCATCCCGCAGCTCATCCAGCTTGCGGAATACCGACGGCGTGGACAAGCCCTCAGCATTGGTGATGATCGCCCAGATATAGCGCCCACGCGCCAGCATCGGAGTCAGAAGCTCACCGCGGCCGCGTCCCAAAGCCGTGCCGCCCATGAGGGTAAAAGGCACATCGGAGCCGAGTTCCGCGGCGAGTTCGTAGAGTTTTTCCATGCTGAGAGGCTCACGACCAAACTCAGCGCTCAGCGCGTGATTGGCCAAAAGCAGGGCCGCGGCGGCATCGGCAGACCCGCCGGCCATCCCGCCGGCAGCGGGGATGTTCTTTTCCATCGTGAGCGTGCCAGCTGCCGGTAGCATGAGGTTTTTCGTCACCAGCTCCACCGCGCGCCATGCCAGGTTCTCGGTCGATGCCGGCACGCCTGTCGCGTGGTTACCCGTGACCTCCACGGCACAGCCCTCGCCCCAGCGGTAGCTCACGCGGTCGTGTACATCGAGGGATTGGAACACGGTGGCAAGCTCGTGGAAACCATCCGCGCGGGCCTCGCCCACACCCAGGTGCAGGTTAACCTTGGCGTGGGCATGCGCCTGCCACAGCTGCATGGAATCAGTCACTGTATTACTCATGAGGCTTCCGCCAATCGGACGAAGTCCTCTACTCCTAGCTTCTCGCCGCGCAGGCGCGGATCGATATTCGCCGCGCGCAGCGCCTCCTCGGCTGCCGCGGCGGAGCCATAAAAGCCCGCCAAGGCGGCGCGGAGGGTCTTACGGCGTTGGGCAAAGGAGGCGTCGATCAGCGCAAAAAGCCGCGGGCGCAGCGCCTCGTCGAAGGGACGGGTGCAGTCAATGCGCACCAGGCCCGACTCAATCTTCGGCGCCGGCCAAAACACGTTCTTCCCAATCGTCCCGGCTTGCCTAACCGGGCCATAAAAAGATGCCTTCACACTAGGAATGCCGTAGACCTTGCTGCCCGGAGCGGCAGCGAGGCGCTCAGCAACCTCCAGCTGCACCATGACCAAAACGCGGCGAATGGATGGGTAGACCTCCAGCAGGTGGAGCAACACCGGTACCGCGACGTTATAGGGCAGGTTGGCCACCAAGGCGGTGGGCTCCCCCAACTCGCCCGCCTCAACGGTGAGCGCATCCTTTTCCACGACCGAAAGACGGTCAGCAAAATCGGCTGCGCGCGCGGCCACGGTATCTGGGAGTTTGCCAGCCAGACGCGAGTCAATTTCCACGGCCGTTACGTGCGCAACTTCCCCCAACAGACCTAGGGTCAGCGAGCCCAGCCCGGGGCCCACCTCAACCACGCGGTCCTCTGGGGACAAGTCGGCAGCAGCGACGATGCGGCGGATGGTGTTCGGGTCATGCAGAAAGTTCTGGCCCAGCTTCTTCGTCGGCGTCACGTCAAGCTCAGCGGCGAGTTCGCGGATCTCCACTGGGCCCAGCAGATGGGGTTGAATCATACCACTCAGACTAATACGCGTGGCTCGTAAGCTTTAGCGCAGGCCGAGCTTGGCGGTACACGCAGGCCATGCACCCCAGCCCTGCGCGGCTTGAACCTTCTCTGCCACAGCGATCTGCTGCTCGCGAGAAGCCTGCCATGCCTCCGGGGCATACTCGGTGCCACCAAAAGCAGCCCAGGTCGACGGGGTGAACTGCAGGCCACCGGAGAAACCATTGCCGGTATTGATTGCCCAGTTGCCGGTTGCCTCACACTGTGCGATGGAATCCCACACGGAGCCATCCGCAACGGCCGGGGCGGTGGACTTCGGCTTGGTTCCGCGCGCAATCACGGCAGCAACGGCCTCCCTGCGCACGTCTTCCTTGATAATCTCGTTGGATTCTTCCTTGCCGTTGACCTTGACAATCTTGCGGGTCACGGCGCGCGAACCGGGGGTTCCCTCCTCGCGGACTTCCTCAGTGCCTTCCTCGAGCTCTGGGTCATCGACATAATTAGCCGGCGCGTCAAAGTCCTCCGTCTTTTCCTCTTCGGAGATCTCGACGCGGTCCACAGTAATGGCGGTACCCGCCTTCACCGGCGTATCCAGAGCTGGGGATACGCGGTCATCCTTGCCCACCGTGATTCCACGAGCCTCAAGCACGTCCCCCACAGTCTTGGCCGCAACGCTGGCATAGGAAACGGAACCGCCGTCAGTAAGCTTAACGATCTTCGGGGACACCACTTCAAGGTTCATTCCCTCAGTCACCGTTTCATCCTCCTCCACGGTCTTGGAACCGGAAGTGATGGCAGCACCCGGGGCGATTCCATCGAGGCCACCCAGCAGGTCAGACACCGTGAGATCGGTAGACGAGAGCTGCTTTTCGACGCCATCGATGGTAACCGCGACAGGCTTGGCAGTGCGAACGGTGATCGAGTCACCGTCAGCGACCTGCTCCGACAGGGCCGGGTAGACAACGTCTTCTCCCCCAACGTTGACTCCGGCAGCCTCTAAGGCAGCGTTGACATCACCGGCGAAAGTGGCCAGCTGAGTGGTCTCGCCGTTCACGTCAAGCGTGATGTCCTTCTGCGTGCTGACGGCAACGACGCCGCCCACGGCTAGGGTGCCAAGCACACCACCGGTAGCCATGCGCAGCGGCAAAGAGCGGGAATTGTTGATTCGCTTGATCTGCTTCTTCGGGGACATAAACCTTTACTCGTCTTCACGATGCTTCGTGTTCACAATGCAGGAACCCGCATTCTGAACGCCTGTCTCGGCGCGCCCCACGCGCGCCTGCCGGCGACATCACTACCGGACTAACTTTGAATAACAATACGGTAACAGAACGTAACTTAGAAAATGCATTCACGCGCCGCGGCCACTAGCAGCACACTCGTCACAACAAACACGTGCGCCACCACTGAGCAGCACCTTTAGATAAAGTGAAAATCCTCACACACCAAAGACCCGCGCGAAGGTCGTGGCCACCTCCGCCGCGAGGTCTTCCACTTCTTGACCACGCGCCTGCGCCACGCAACGGTACGTGTGCCCAATCAAGGAAGGCTCGTTGCGCGCACCCCGGAAAGGCTCCGGCGTCATGTACGGCGCATCCGTTTCAATCAGCAGTTGCCCTGCCGGGGCAATGGCAGCGGCCTGGCGCATTTCCTCATTGCGCTTGAAAGTAACGTTGCCGGCGAAAGACAGAACATAGCCGCGCTCAAGGGCTTCTTTGGCCACAGCGAGCGGCGAGGAAAAGCAGTGCAGCATCACCGTCGGCGGCTCGGGGCAATCCCCCAGCACACGCATGAGGTCCTCATCGGCCTCACGGTTGTGGATCATGAGCGTCTTTCCTACCTTGGCCGCCAATTCCGCGTGCCATCGAAGAGCCTCTTCCTGCACTTCGAGGGGCGCGGTGGTTTCCGGCTCGTGGTGAATCCAATAGGTATCTAAGCCTGTCTCCCCGATGGCCACGCAGCGCGGATCCGCAGCCATCTCGCTCAAGCGCAAACGAGCAGCCTCATCAAGTTCAGCCGCCTTAGTGGGGTGAATGGCGCACGCGGCATACACGTTGTCGAATTCCTGCGCCGCTGCCAAAGCCTTCTCCGCCTCAGCCAAGCCATCACCCACGGTAACGATGCGCTCTACCCCGGCTGCGCGAGCGCGGGCAACGAGCTCGGAATCATCGTCACGGCAGGAGGCAAGGTGCGTGTGGGCGTCGATAAGCTGGCTCAAACCTTCGGCGGGAACGGGCGTGGGGCGTGGCTTCTTCTTAGACATGGCTGCGAGTGTAGTCTTGCGCGCATGATTATCCGTGAAGCGACGGACGCCGACGTCCCCGCGATGACCGCCACGCTGAATTGGGCCATCCGGGAGACCCACTTCATCTTTCGCAGCGAACCCGCCACGGTGGAAGAGCGCACCGAGTATCTCCACCAGCTACGCCGCGACGGCTGCCCCTGCTTCGTGGCTTTCACTGACGACGGCACGTACTTGGGCTGGGCTCTCTACCGCCCCTACCGCGATCCCAAGGTGTGGCTGGGATGCTACGAGACCACGATCTACGTTGATCCCACCGCCCACGGCCGCGGGGTAGGCACGCGCTTGCTTGATGCAGTCGTTCAGCATGCCCGCAAGGCAGAGCAGGTCCATACGCTGCTGGCACTCATCGTGGCGGACAACGCCGCATCCATCAAGTTGCATGAGAAGTTCGGCTTTGCCACTGTAGGAACGTTAAAAGAAGTCAGCCGCAAAGCTGGGCGCTGGATAGACCTCACCCACTTGCAACTCATGGTTTAAGGAACATCATGCACGTCCGTCCCGCAGAGCTTGCCGACGCCTCCGCAATCGCCGCCATCTACAACTCCGCCTCCGCCGCGAAACCGGCCGCCAACCTCGTCACATGGCAGGAGTCCGTAGAGGACCGCGAGAAGTGGCTGGCGCAGATGGAAAAGGACAACTATCCGGTCTATGTCGCCGTGGACGACGACGAAATTGTCGGTTGGGCCGCCTACTTCCAATTCGTCACCCCAGCCATCTACTACGGCACGGCGGAGGACTCCATTTACATCGCGGAATCAGCGCGCGGCAAGGGCGTGGGCAGCGAGCTCATGGACACGCTCATGGATCACGCAAAGGAAAATGACTACGTGGAGACGATAATCACCTACATCGTGGACACCAACGAGTCCTCCATCGCCCTGCACAAGAAATTCGGCTTCGTGGAAACCGGCCGCATGCCCAATATCCACACCAAGGACGGCGTGCGGCTAGGGCTGGTGCACCTGCAGCGCGACTTCAACCGCTCCTAAAGCGGCTTGATTGCCGCCCCACCCCAGTGACGGCACTGCCCTACGCCCCACCTCAGTGACGGCACTGCCATTGTTGCCAAAGAACAAGCCAGATCTTGAGGCGAAGCGGGAAACTTTGGCAACAACGGCAGTTTCAACCCAAGAGACTCACACTGTGCTGCTCAGTCACTCCCCGCGCACAAGTTAAGCCGACGCTGCCTGAAGCGGCACAATATCGTCCAACTCAGCAAGAATTTTGTCTTCCGCGACATCCAAATCGTAGTGAGTCTGCAGTCCCAGCCAGAACTGTGGGGACATTCCAAAATATTTAGCCAAACGAAGAGCCGTATCGGCGGTAATAGCCCGCTTTCCGTGGACGATTTCGTTAATACGTCGAGGCGGGACCCCTATCGAAACAGCGAGTTTGTGTTGGGTAATCCCCATGTCCTTGAGAAAGTCCTCCATAAGGATTTCACCTGGGTGTACTGGGGGGAGCTTGTTAGTGGTAGTCAACGATCTCAACCTCCTCTGGCCCTAAAGCGGTCCACCGGAAGCAGATCCGCCATTGGTCATTGATACGAATACTATATTGACCCCGCCGATCGCCCTTCAAAGCTTCGAGCCTATTTCCTGGAGGAATCCGAAGCTCATCGAGCCTCTGAACGTAGCCCAATTGCCTCAGCTTGCGAAGAGCTACCGAGTGAATACGTGAATCAATCGAGAGCACCCTCTCTCGATTCCATAGACGCTCAGTGGCCCTATCCGCGAACGACTGAATCATAAACGCACCATACCCCCCATAACGCGACGCGTCAATAACGCGAGACGTTAACTCTAACTAACGCTGTAACACAAAAGCTACCGCAACTGGCGAGGACCTGCTAGGCAGCGAGCTCGTCGTCAATGTAGACCCGAGTGGTCGCACGCAGACCCGCGACCAGCATGCAGAAACAGAGCACCATGAGACCAATGAGCACAGCGGTCCAATCCCCGGTGGCCCCGCGCACCACTCCCACGGACAGCGGTACGAGGCCCGCCAAGACGTAGCCGCCCGGCTGAACGAAGCCGGAGAGCCGCGCCGTGGTGAGCGCGGTGCGCGTGCGGGCAGTGAGCAGAGCAAGCGCCAATGGGAAGCACATACCGCCGATCCCCATCAACGAGGCCCAGGCCAGCGGGGCGGCGTCGGCAGCCACGAGCACTCCACTCCACCCGGCACACGTGCACAAAGAAAGCACCACGGGAACGGGAGTCAGGCGGTTAAGACGCGAGATGAGCCACGGCATGACTACGCCGCCGAGAATATTGAAGACTCCGATGACGGCCAGCGCCACGCTGGCGGTGTTCTCACTCACGCCTTTTTCTACCAGCATGCGCGGCAGCCAGCCCATCTGGACATAGGCCATGGTGGACTGCAATCCGAAGAAAAAGAGCATGGCCACCGCAGTGGGTGAGGTGAACATGGGGCGTTGCACTTCCGCGCCATCAACCGTGCCGTGGGCGACGTCCTTGCCGGCCTTAGGCAGGACCACTATCCACGCCACCAGCTGGGCGATGGCGGGCAGGCACCAAATCCACAACGCACCTTGCCACGACCTTTGCGTCACCGCGGACAATGGGCCGAGTGCACTGGAAACGCCCAACATCGTGGTGTAGGTGGTCATCAGCGCCACCAACGTGCGGCCCGACCCATGCTGCTTGATCCATGCAGGAAGCAGCACATTTGCAAGCGCGATGCCGGCAACAACGCACAGGGTAAGCGCTACGAAAAGCGGAAAGCTACTGACCCATGGACGCAGGCCGAGCCCCGCAACCAAGGCCACCGTGCCGCCGGCTAGGGTTCGGCTTAGGCCCACGCGGCGCGCGATGGGAACCGCCGCCAACCCCATGGCGGCAAAACACAGCCCCGGCAGTGCGGTCAACAAGCCTGCCTGCCCAGAGCTGATTCCAAAGAAGTCTTGGATCTGCCCCAGCACCGGTGCCACCGAAGCAATACCGGAGCGCAGGTTCAGCGCGGTCAGGCAAACAACTGTGAAGAGTAGGACAGGCGCAAGTGTGCGCCGAAACGCCAAACCCACCCCTTCTACTTCTGAACCGGGGCCCACTCAGGGCCGGTCTCACCGAGCTCTGGGTCAAGCTTAGCTACCAGCGGCTTCGGCTTCTGCAGCGCGGTACCCGGGGTTATGTCGAATCGCTTCCACGCGGCCTGCTGCGCGGAGTAGTCACCCGTGATGATCGGGTACGGGTGATTCTCCGGCGGAAGGTTTACGCCAACAAGCTCAACCGGCATGTCATCCGTCACTTCCTCGATGCGCGGCTGTGCGGCCCACACTCCCTCGCGGCCCAGGGTCTCGTGCACCTTTTGGGCGGTAAACGGCAGGAACGGGGTCAGCATCACGTTGCAATCGGAGACCACCTGCAGCGCGGTCCACAACACCGTGGCCAGCCGCTCACGTTGGGTCTCATCCTTGGCCAGCTTCCACGGCTCCATAGCAGCGATGTAGGCATTGGCCTCACCCACGACGTGCATGATGGCGGTCATGGCTTGCTTAAACTTGGACTGCTCGAGGAAGCCCGCGGCGGTGGCAAAGGTTTCCTCTGCAAGCGACAAGATGTCCTTATCTGCCTGCTCCAGCGCGGCCGGTGCCGGCACCTCACCGAAGTTCTTGTGAGCCATCGACACGGTGCGGTTAACCAGGTTGCCCCAGCCGTTGGCGAGCTCGTTGTTAATGCGGCGCACGAACTCATCCCAGGTGAAGTCGGTGTCGTTGTTTTCCGGACCGGCAACGGCAATGAAGTAGCGCAGCGCGTCAGGACCAAACTCCTCAAGGAAGTCCTTGACGTAGATAACGACGCCCTTGGAAGAGGAGAACTTGGACCCGGACATGGTCAGGTATTCCGAAGACACGATTTCCGTCGGCAGGTTGAGCTCACCATAGGTATGCAGCTCACCGCCCTTAGAACCCTTGCCTGCGTAGCCCAAGAGCTCCGCCGGCCAGATCTGGGAGTGGAAGGTGATGTTGTCCTTGCCCTGGAAGTAGTAGTGGCGCGCCTGCGGGTTCTGCCAGTAGTCCTTCCACGCATCCGGGTTGCCGGTGCGGTGTGCCCACTCGATGGAAGAAGACAGGTAACCAATGACCGCGTCGAACCACACATAGAGCTTCTTCGCGCCATTGTCCTCCCAGCCCTCGACTGGAATGGGAATTCCCCAGTCGATGTCTCGGGTCATGGTGCGCGGGCGCATGTCCTCCAGCAGGTTGAGGGAGAACTTGAGAACGTTGGGGCGCCAATCCTCACGAGTCTTCAACCACTCTTCGAGGACCTCCTTGACCGCAGGCAGATCCAGCAGGAAGTGCTCGGTGTCAATAAACTCCGGGGTCTCTCCGTTGATCTTGGATACTGGGTTAATCAGGTCCACCGGATCGAGCTGGTTGCCGCAGTTATCGCACTGGTCACCGCGCGCGCCATCGGCGCCACACAGCGGGCAGGTGCCCTCAATATAGCGGTCCGGCAAAGTGCGGCCAGTGGACGGCGAGATCGCGCCCTGGGTGGTCTCCTTAATCATGTAGCCGTTCTCGTAGAGCCCCTTGAACAGCTCCTGCACCACCGCGTAATGGTTGCGCGTCGTGGTGCGGGTAAAGAGGTCATAAGACAGGCCGAGCCCAGCCAGGTCGGTGACGATCTGGCGGTTGTAGCGATCCGCCAACTCACGCACCGTCACGCCTTCCTTGTCCGCCTGAACCAGCAGCGGGGTGCCGTGTTCATCGGTACCAGAAACCATGAGGACGTCGTTGCCACGCATTCGCTGGAACCGGGCGAACACGTCGGAAGGAACACCGAAGCCCGCCACGTGTCCGATGTGGCGGGGTCCGTTGGCATAGGGCCAAGCAACATTAACGACAACTGTCTCAGTCATGGCCTCTACTCTATCGAACACCCCCTCACCGGCAATGCAGTGAGGGGGTGCAGAGGAGAAAAGCTCGCGCGCCAGAACTAGTTCTTGTGGCTGTGCTGGCGACGGCGGGCCTTGAAGGCCTGTTCGCGCTGGAATTCGCGGTGCAGGCGACGCTCACGCGCCATCTTGCGCTGGAAGGCCTGGGATTCGCGGTACTCGCGGTAAATCACGTCATTGCGCAAGTCCTTGAAGATAGCGAACATCAGTCCGACAAGGATGAAGAGGAATGGCAGAGCTGCCACGATGGTGACGTTCTGCAGGTTCGACAGGGAATCCTCGCTCGACAGCAACAACGTCAGACCGACGGCTGCGGTCAACACGCCCCATGCTGCAGATAGCCACGGCTTGGCGGTGGTGGCGCCAGACTGGGACATCGAGCCCATGACTGTCGACGCCGAGTCGGCCGACGTGATGAAGAACGTGGCCAGCAGCAGGGCGGCAACGATGCCCGCAACGAAACCACCAGGCAAGTTCTGCAGGAGGTTGAACAGTTCTTGCTCGGCAGAGTCGCCAGAGATGGAGTTGCCGTTTTGCTCCATGTGGATAGCGGTACCACCAAAGATGGCAAACCATACGGTGGAGACGCCGGCTGGAACCAAGAGCACACCAATGCAGAATTCGCGGACGGAACGGCCGCGGGAAATGCGCGCAAGGAACATACCAACAAACGGCGACCAGGAAACCCACCACGCCCAGTAGAAGATTGTCCACGTCGACAGCCATTCGCCGGCGGTTCCATTGTCGGACTCAGCGGTACGAGCGATCATCTCGGTGAAGTTCGCCAGGTAGTTACCGATGGAACCCGGAATCTGGTTCAGAATCGACACCGTCGGGCCAAAGATGAACACGAAGATGGCCAGCAGGGCTGCCAGGACCATGTTGGTGTTAGAGAGGTACTGAATACCTTTGCCCACACCAGACATGGCCGACAAGATAAAGGCCAAAGTCAGTACCACAACGATGCCAATCACGACGCTCTGCGTGGGGTTCTCAATAATCCCGGACGCTTCCAGCCCCGCTTGGATCTGCATAGCGCCTAGGCCCAACGAGCAGGCAGTACCGAAGACAGTGGCGAAGATGGCCAAGATATCAATGATCTTGCCCACGGCGCCATCGGCAGCACGCTGGCCGATGAGCGGCACAAAGGTCTGGCTCAATAGCTGCTTACGGCCGATACGGAAGGTGGAATAAGCGATGGCGAGGCCGACGATGGCATATACCGCCCACGGGTGGAGAGTCCAGTGGAACATGGCCGTGGCCATTGAGGTTCCTACCTCGTGCTCACCATGGCCGGGAACTCCGTTCTTAAAATAGTTGAGCGGCTCGGAAGCACCGTAGAACATCAGGCCGATGCCCATGCCAGCCGCGAACATCATCGCAATCCACGAGACCGTGGAGAATTCCGGCTCTTCGTTGATCTTGCCCAAACGAATAGTGCCGAACTTAGAGGCCGCGATGCAGATGACAAAGATAACGAAGATGGTGCCGAAGAGCACATAAGCCCAGCCAAAGTTTGTCACCACAAAGTTGAGAGCGTTGCTGGAGAATGAACCGAAGCTCTCCGGCGCGACCAGTCCCCATGCCACGAAGGCAGCGATGAGGAGGCCCGCGATACCGACGATGCTCCAATCAATCGGTGAGTCGATGCCACCGGGCCCAAACTTGTCGTCCTCTTCTGCTTCTACGGGCAAAGCTGCAGCCGAAGGGTCAAACTCCTTATTGGTGAGCATGTCCTGAAGCTGGCTCGTAGCTGACGTCGCCTCTAGGCGCTCGTCGACAGTGCGGTAATCATCCGACGCGGCCGGCGAGCTTTGTTCTTGGGAGGCGGCCGAAGACACCCCCGTGTCCTTCACATTGTCTGTATTGGTCGAGTCTGTCATACCTTCAAACCATGGTGCTGTCCCATCAACTAGTCAAACCATAGCGCTCATAAAAAAGCTGCACAGCGGGCTTATTTCACAGCCGCAGCGCTCGGAAGGCGGGCAATTTCCTCCATGCACTTCTCCACACAGTGCACACCCTTCAGCACCATTCTGTGCGCCAACTGTGCAGCGTGTCCATACAATCCGTCTCTGCCTCCGGCTACCGCCCAGGCTCCCTCAACCTTTATGCGAATAACGATGCCATAACGATTGCCCGAAAAGAGACGGTCATCACCAGAAACCTGAGGTGGTGCTCAGCCGCGCGCAGCAAGGTAAGCGTCATAGAGCTCACGGTTGGACCATGCCGTTCCCGCCGCCGCCTTCTTGCACGCATCCTTGGCACGCACACCCCGCTCTACTTCTGCCCGGACCTGCTCAACGAGGGTCTCCATCGACACGGGTGCGGCCTCACCGCCCTCGATTACTACGGTGATTTCGCCCCGCGCATTCTCTTCAGCCCACTCCGCGAGCTCGCCTAGGCAGCCTCGCTTAATCTCCTCGTAGGTCTTCGTCAGCTCCCGGCACACAGCGGCGCGACGGTCGGCGCCGAGGATCGCGGAGGCGTCGCCAAGCGTCTGCGCCAAACGGTGCGGGGACTCGAAGAACGCAATCGCGCGCTGCTCCCCCACCAAGGACTCCAGCCACGCCTTGCGCGGCCCAGGCTTGCGCGGCGGGAAGGCATCGAAGAGAAAATGCCCCACCCCCAGACCAGACAGCGCAAGAGCCGTCGGCACCGCCGAGGGTCCTGGGAAGCAGGTCACGGGCACGTCTGCCTCCACTGCTGCGGTGACGATGGAGTGCCCAGGATCAGACACCAGGGGCATACCGGCGTCGGACACCACGAGCACTGTCCCGGTCCGGGCGGCGGCGACGAGAGCACGCGAACGCTCCTCTTCGTTGTGGTCGAAATTGGACACCACCCTGCCGCGGATCTCCACCCCTAATGCCTGGGCCAGATTGCGAACGCGACGGGTATCTTCCGCGGCAATGACATCTGCGTGACCCAAAGCTTGCATCAAGCGGGCTGAAGCGTCACCGGGGTTTCCCAGCGGCGTGGCGGCAAGGATGACCCCACGCGGCAAGGGTTCAAGCTGAAGACTCATACTCCCCAGCATGGCACACGCACGCTAGACTCATCCGAGTGAGTATCGCAACCCCTACCGATCGATCTGGCCGCATCAAGCGCCCGCGTCCTTCTCTCGCAAGCGGCGCCCATACCCGGCCAGCGCCTCCTGCTCCCCGGCCCTATGTCTGGACAACGGCTGACACGATCAGCACCGCGATCATCGCGGCGCTGGCTTTTCTCACGCGCTTCATTGGCCTGACCTCCCCGGTCTCCGAAGGCACGCCCGTCTTCGATGAGAAGCACTACGTGCCGCAGGCCTGGGACATGGTTACCAGCTGGCATAACCTTTTTATCGGCGGTATCGAGTCCAATCCGGGCTATGGCCTTGTCGTCCACCCGCCGCTGGCCAAGCAGATTGTTGCGATTTCGGAGGCCCTCTTCGGCTACACCCCATTGGGATGGCGCTGCATGGCCGCGCTCTTTGGCGTGGGCACGGTCCTGCTGACTATGGCGCTGGCTCGCCGATTGTCTGGTTCATGGCAGGTTGGATTCCTGGCTGGTCTGCTCGCAGTGTGCGATGGTGTGCTTCTCGTGGCCTCCAAGTTTGGCATGCTGGACATCTTCCAAGTCTTCTTCGTCGTTGCCGCCGCGTGGGCCTTGGCGCGCGACCACCAGCAGATGCGCGAGCGCCTCCACGCCGCTTTCCTTTCGGGCACCATGGGTGATTCCGACTTCGGTCCTCGTTTTGGTTTCCGGTGGTGGCGCTTTGCGGCCGGAGTCTTCCTGGGGCTAACACTTTCTGTGAAGTGGTCAGGCCTGTACTACATCATGTTCTTCGGCCTCATGAGCGTCTTCTCGGACCTCGCGCTGCGCCGTCTTTATGGCGTGCGCCGCTACATCGTGGGCACGCTGGTACGCGATACGCCCGCGGCCCTCGCCTCCATCGTCGCGGTTCCTGTAGCGCTCTACGCGTGGTCATGGCGCGCTTGGTTCGCCGATGAAACCGCCGTCTACCACCACGCCAAGGTTGACGGCACTATCGAAGAAGGGTCCTGGCTACTCAACCTCCCCGAGCCGCTCGCCGGCTGGTTCTACTACCACTCCTCCGTGCTGGAATTCCACGCCTCCTTGACCACTTCAGGCGGCCACAGCCACCCCTGGGATTCCAAGCCGTGGGCCTGGCTGGTGGCCGCACGCCCCATCCTCTACTACTCCTCCACCGACATTTCCTGTGGCGACGGCGGATCCTGCCGCAAGATGCTGTACCTGTTTGGCACCCCGGCCATTTGGTGGCTGGTCATTCCAGCGGTGCTGTGGGGACTGTGGTCCTTGCTCGTGCGCCGCAACCGCGCCTTCCTCATCCCGCTCGTGGGCGCCGCGGCGGGTTTCCTACCCTGGCTAGCGGTCTTCGACCGCCAGATGTACTTCTTTTATGCCACGGCGTTTATCCCGTTCATCATCGTGCTCATCGCGTTGGCCTTGGGCCAAATGATCGGGCGCGGCCGCAAACTGGAATGGCACTGGCTCGCAAGGCTCTTCGGTTCCGCGATGCCGCTGGGCACCTTCATCACGGTGTGCTACGCCGCACTCGTTGTAGCGATGTTTGCCTACTTCTCCCCGATCCTCTACGGCTACATGATCCCGGATTCTTGGTACAACTCCATCATGTGGCTGCCGTCGTGGACCTAACGCGGGCTAGCAGATAGCGTCCGATAAACGTCCCGCAGCAGGAACCCCCGGTCCGCCGCCCAAGCCCAGCCCAGGCAGGCGGTGGCGAGCCCGGTGCCGATGAGGATATAAAGCTGCCCCGCGGCGACGCTACCCAGGGCAAAATCGCGCATGGTAAAGCCGCACAGGAACGCGAACATTGTGCACGCCACCGGCAGCAATCCGGGCGCTGAGGCAGGGCGCCATGCAGCAAAACCCAAACCGCTGGCAAGGCCGAAGCGCAGTGCTGCGGCCTCGATCAACAGGCGCGCGCGCTCCGGGTCAGCGCCTTCTGCAAGGGTCCCTTCGCTCTCCAGGGTGGTCAAACCCGAAGCGCTGACGACGACCACAATCGCCCACACAAGAAATGCCACGGACAGCACACCGAGGGCTACTCGCGCCAACGACAGCGAAGCCTGCCGGGTGCTCGAAGCTCGCTGCCATTCTGGCTCCACGCCAGCGAGGATTACCTCGGATAGATCCTGCGGCGGTGCTCCATCCGGTTCCACAAGGCTCAACGACCGGGATAGAGCCGCTGCCTTGTCCCGGAAGGCCGCACAGTCTGGGCAGCTGGAAACGTGTGCCTCGATGACGTCAGGCGACAGCTGCGGGGCTTCCCCGTCTAACTGCGCGGAAATCGCTGCCTGCACTTGCTCATGCGTCAGCACGGCTCAGCACTCCATCCACGCTCGCCCGGCCGGAACCGAAGACCACGATCATGAGCAATGACACGATGAGAACCAGCGGGTACTCGATGCCGCCATCGGCCGCGAAGAGACCGTTACCGATGTGCACGAAATACAATGCGCACGCCATGAGCAGCGCTAAAGCCCCCGCAACAAAGGTCGTGAGAAGGCCTACCACCAGGGCCGCCCCGCCCAGCATTTCCGCGAAGGCAGCCAAGTATGCCGAGGTCTGCGGCTGTGGGACCCCCATGGCGGAGAACTGCCCGGTAATTTCGTCCATCCCGCTAAAGAACATCTTGTCCACGCCGTGCGCCACGAAGATTACTCCCAGCACCGCGCGGAAGATGAGGAGCGCGGCATCGCGTACGGCGGGTCTATTCATGGTTCATAGACTACCCTGGATAGCCACCTCCCTCCGAAAGGACTCCCCACCCAGCATGCTTACGTGGACCACTACGAACACGCCTCTAGGTTGCCTCACCCTCGTGGGATCTGCGCGAGGTTTATCTCATGTGTATTTCGACGGCGAATCTCCGGATCTTAGAAGCATGCAACGCCTCACGGATGTCACCGAACCTGGCTCTGCGGGCGCGGTGCTTGTCGACGCCTCTCAACAAATTGCCGAGTATTTTGCCGGCACGCGGAGGGATTTTGAGCTGCTTCTCGCCGTGCCTGAGTCCCCGCGCACCTTCCGGGATCGGGCGCAGCGTGCTCTGCGCGATATCCCATTCGGGGAACGTTGGACCTATTCGACTCTTGCCACCGCCGCCGGTAGCGCGCAGGCCGCACGTGCCGCGGGGAGCGCCTGTGCCACCAACCCGCTTCCTATTGTGGTGCCGTGTCACCGCGTCGTACCGGCTGGCGGCGGTGTGGGTTCCTATCGCGGAGGCGCAGCCGCGAAGCAGATGCTTCTGGACCACGAGGCCGCGTGCTGCGGCACTAATCCGCAGAGAGCCCTTGGCAACCACGGGTAGCCCTGGGGAACCGATGAATAACTTCTGCAGTCTAAAAAGGCATGACTAGTACACAGATGGCAAACGATACGAGACTTGTTTTTGACTCCGCGGGGCTCGGCCGCCCTGCTTGGGCAATGACCTCCCCACTCCTCAAGGAGTACTACGACACCGAATGGGGTATGCCCATCCATGAGGAATCCGCACTGCTAGAGCGCCTCTGTTTGGAGGGCTTCCAGGCTGGGCTGAGCTGGGAGATCGTTCTGCGCAAACGCGAAGCCTTCCGCGCCGCTTTCGTGGGGTTTGATGCTGACCTTCTGGCAAGCTTCGGCGAGGAGGAAGTGGAGCGCCTGATGAATAATCCTGGAATCATCCGGAACCGCCTCAAGATCAATGCGGTACTCGCCAACGCGAAGGCCACGGTGGCCTTAAGAGAGCAGGGCGGACTCGATGAGTTCATCTGGAGCTTCTTGCCGGAAGAGACCATCGCACCGGAGCGCGAAGAAGACATCCCTAAATACACGCAAGAAGCCTTGGACATGTCCAAGGCTTTAAAGAAGGCCGGGTTCAAGTTTGTCGGCCCAGTAACGTGCTTCTCACTCATGGAGGCCATCGGCATGGTCGATGCCCACCTCGTGGGCTCGCACCGTCGCGGTACATCCGGTGTGTGGCCGGCCTAGCGCTCAGCCAACACAGCGCTTAGCCAACTCGACGCTCCGCCAAATCATCACGCCGTTGACGCGGGGTGGGATGAGGACCGTCAAACCCACCGTCGGAATCATCCTCCGAGTACACCGGAAGGTAGTCAAAGTCCGGGCTTTCATCATCGATTTCCAGGATGAGCGCGCCCGGGCGGCGCAGCTTCGGCGGAAGCGACTCGGCGGGGTTCTCCGCGTTCCGCACTCCCAGGCGGGCGCGGCGTAGGTGGTAAATGCGGCGCCGCAACAACTCCCGTTCACGGCGTACCTGGGCGCGCAGCGCAACCAGGTAAACCGTGGTCATAACACCAGCGATAGCCGCCAGCCACCACGTCCATCCACCCACGACGATGCCGAGGCATACCGTAGCTACCACTGCTACCGCCAATCCGATAAGCGTACGCTGACGGCGCTGGTAACGCGTGGCAGAAGCTTCCTTCTCCTTCACCGGATCCCATCCGCCGCGGCCAAGGCGGCGCTGTGCGAAGGCGAGCTCGTCCTCAGACAGCTCGGTATCGCTGCTGCCGGCCTCAGAGTCCTCGGCGTTCAGCTCCGCGGCATCAGCACTCTCGATTTCCGCCGCCGTGGATTCTTCCGCGTCGGGAGCATCATCGGCCCCATCTGAATCCTCGGCGTTGGGCGTCGTCGGCGCCTCCTCCACAGCGTCAATAGCACCCGGGTACATCAAATCGACCGGAGAAGTGTAGGCGTCATCGAAGTCATAAGCATCCTCCGCCACCTCAGCATTTGCTGGGGCTGTAAACACTTCAGCAGCATCTGCTTCAACGTCCTTGGTGTCCTGTCCTGCTTCCTGCTCGGCCTCGGCGACGTGGGCGGGCTCCGCTTCGAGCTCGAAGTCCTCTTCAACGGCGTCTTCCTCAACAACCTCGCCGTCAATCGTCTCCGCGACGTCCGAAGTAGCTTGGTCAGAGGTAGCGGTTTCAGCGCGGGAGGACTGCGAATCCTCGCTTACGCCTTCGGCCTCCACCAGCTCGTACTCCGCTTCGTCCGCTGCAGCCCCCGTTCCTGCCTGGGCGCGCGGGCGGATATCTTCCTTGCCCAGGCGCGGCTTGCGACGGCCCGGCACAGAGCCGGAATCACCTTCGAAGAGCACGCGGGTCTCTTCAAAGGCCTCACCCGTGTGGCTCATCGGACGTTGCGAACGCAAAAGCAACGGGGCGAGGATGAAGAGCCACAACACGATTACGAGAATGATCGGCACGGCAGTCATCATGCGGCTGTGTCCCACTTTCAGGGGTCGACGAAAAGGGAATATAACTAGGCCCCTACTCTAGCCGCCCACACCGGCTCCATGGGCATCAACGAGCCCATAAATTACAAGGTTGTTACTTAAGTGAAAATAGAGGTAGTTGAACTAATCCAAGCGCGATCTAGAGACCGAGGATCCGCCCCGCCGCGTGCAGGCGCTCCACCGCGCTCGAGGCAAAATCCTCACGATTGAGCGCCAAGAAGTGGTGGTCCCGCCATGCGCCGTCAATGTGTAAGTTGCGGCGCAGAAATCCCTCATCCCGAAAGCCATTGTTGTGTAGCACCTTGCCCGAAGCAGGGTTCTCCGGCAGGTAGGTGGCGGTGACTCTGTGCAGCCCCACTCGGTAAAAAGCGTGGTCCACGCCGAGGGCGCACGCAACGGTGGCCACGCCGGCGCCGTGTACCCCGGAATGGACCCAATAGCCGATCCAGCATTCACTGACCCCTCCGTGCTGAATATTTCCCAGGGTCAATTGGCCTCGAAATTGCCCATCGACGTCAATGACGAGCGGCACCACCGTTCCAACGCGGGCAGAATCGCGCAAAAACATCAGGTGATTCCACCACGCAGACTGCGAATGCGCCGCATCCCATGACGTCGGCAGCGTAGGTTCCACGGGCTTAAGAAAATCCCGATCCGCCATGCGCTGCTGCCGCCACGCCTCACCATCCCGACGCAACAGCGGGCGCAGGCGCACCGTCGCTCCGTGCGGGAAGACGCTGGAACCTCGCAGCCGCACAGCAGGGGTCGCCTCAGGCCACCCCGGATGCTCGGGGTGAGCCTCACCGCTGGCGGGGGTGGAAAACCTCCCTGCGGCAGTACCAAAAGGATCAAGCATGGCGTGCGTAGCTGCCGGCTAGCTTCGTTGGGTCAGGAAGAGGACGTCGACCACATCTCCCGGGCGGATCTCGGTGACCTCCTCCGGGATGCGAATCATCGCGTTCGCCTCTGACAACCCGGCGAGCAGGTGTGCCGGCGCGCCCGCCGCGCCACCTAGCCCTTCCACTAGGTAATCGGAGGTCTCGGCGTCACGCATCAGCCGGGCACGGATGTATCCGCGACGGCCCGGGCGGGACTCCATGTGGTTGAGCACGCGTGCGCGTACGACGCGACGCTGACCGCTGCGCTTGCCTAGGGACAACCGAATCAACGGGCGCACAAAAACCTCGAAGATGACGAGCGCAGACACGGGGTTCGAAGGCAACAGGAAGGTAGGGATGCGCTCCTCCCCCAACAGACCAAAACCTTGGACCGAACCGGGGTGCATTGCCACACGAGTGGTATCGACATCCCCCAGCTCATCGAGGACTTCGCGGATTTCATCCGCGCCCGCACCACCCACGGCACCGGAAATCACCAACACCTCGCTGCGCGCCAGGTAAGTCTCCAAGGCCTCCCGCACGCGGCGCGGCTCACCGGCAGCAATGCCCACGCGGTGCACGTCCGCGCCGGCCTCCTTCGCGGCCGCTGCGAGTGAGTAAGAGTTCACGTCGAAGACCTGACCCAGGCCGGGCTCACGGTCGACGTCGACAAGCTCCTTGCCGTAAGAGACGATGGTCACGCGCGGGCGTGGGTACGCCAGCACCTTCGAGCGCCCCACCGCCGCGAGCAGGCCAATCTGCGCCGGTCCCAAGACAGTTCCAGAGGACACTGCCACATCGCCGGGTTGGATATCATCGCCCACACGGCGCACGAAGTCTCCCGAGCGCACTGGCCGGTGTGAGGTCACGCGCTTGCGGCCGCGGTCGGTCCACTCGAGGGGAAGGACGGCGTCGGCAAGCGTGGGCAAAGGCGCGCCCGTATACACCCGCACCGCCTGCTTAGGCTGCAAACGCAAAGGCTGGCGCGAGCCTGCCGGAACCTCCCCCACCACCGGAAGCGAGCGCTCAATCTCAGTCTCCGAAGCAGGAGCATCCGCATCCTCAGCGTCGTGGCGAGTGCGCGCTTTGAGGGCTTTTTCTCCCCCGACGTCCACGGCACGCACGGCGTAGCCATCAATCGCCGCCTGCGGGAAGCCCGGCAGCGGCTGATTAGCCTGCACCTCCTCCGCGCACTTGAGACCCAGCGCATTCGCGATGGCGATGCGTACCGGCTCCGGAGTCATCGCTGCATCAAGAATGAACGCCATCTGGTCATCGACCGAACGCATGTACCGCCTACCTTTGCTCTGGGGTATGTGGGGCCTAAAGGGATGGAAGTTACTGGAGTAGAGCTTAGCGCGCTTGGTGCGTCAAGACTTAGCCCTTCAGCCCGTTTTCTTCTTCGTAATCCTCCACAATCTTCTTAATCGCCTTGTAGAGCGCGGGACCGTATTTCTCATCGCGCAGACCAAAGTCCACGTTGGCTGGGATATAACCGCCCGGGTTGCCAAGGTCGTGGCGCTTGCCTTGGTGGACTACGACGTGAACTGGGTGTCCCTCCTTGATGAGGAGCTCGATGGCATCGGTCAACTGCAGCTCCCCGCCCTTACCCGGCTTGATACGGCGAAGCGCATCAAAGATCTTCCTGTCGAGCAGGTAGCGCCCCGTGGCCACAAGGTTGGACGGCGCATCAGCCGGATCCGGCTTCTCCACCATGCCCACAACCTTCTTCACTCCCGGCGCGTCGGTGTCTTCGACGTCGAACACGCCGTAGTTAAAGGTCTCCTCGCGCGCGACCTCAAAGGCGCACAGCACGCTGCCGCCTAGAGCTGCGCGAACACGGGCCATCTCCCCCATGACGGTGGCGGGCAGAACAATGTCATCCGGCAGCATAACGGCGAAGAATTCCTCGTCATCCTCGAGCACGGATTCCGCCAGGCCCACCGCGTGGCCCAGGCCCAGCGGCTTTTCCTGCTCCACCGAAATCGGGTGGATCAGCTGGGCGGCGCGCTTGACCTTAGCAACCTGCTCGTCTTTGCCGCGGGCGTCGAGTGTCTCAACCAGATCCGGAAACTCCTCGAAGTGTCGCATCACCTCTTGCTTGTTTGGTGCGGTGATCACCGCGAGGCGCTGAGCACCAACCGAAGCGGCTTCTTCCGCAATAAGCTCGATGCCCGGCGTATCAACGACGGGGAGCAGCTCCTTGGGCACGGTCTTGGTGGCAGGCAGGAAGCGAGTGCCCATGCCAGCAGCGGGGACAACGACCGTAGCGATCCCGGTGTGGGAATCCTCATGTGCAATAGCCATAAGTTCCACTTTACAATGCACCCACCGCTCTCCTGCGCTGCGCTACGCCCTCACATTATGATTAACAACCATGACGACCTCCCCCAAGGACGCCTTAAGAGCCTCACTCCTTAGCGCCCGCCGCGAACGCACCTCTGAACAGCGAGCCGACGACAACGCCGCGTGGGGTGCTGGTGTAAGAGAGCTCCTGACTCCCGCGATGCGCATTGCCGCCTACCACCCACTGGGCACAGAGCCGGGCGGGCCCAGCTTCGTGGATACCGTGGCGCAGCTCTGCAAAGAGGTTTACCTGCCTATTTCCGGTGCAGACGGGGAGCTTTTGTGGACGCTATATACCGGCCCACAGGCCATGCGCCCGGGGGCGCTGGGGATTGCGGAGCCCGTCGGCCAGCGCCACAGCAGCGAAATCCTGGCCCAGCTCGATCTCATCCTCGCGCCCGCGATGGCAGTCAGCGAATCAGGCATGCGCTTGGGCAAGGGGGCAGGGTATTACGACCGCGCGCTCACGCCTCTCCCCACTGGGCGCCCGCCTGTCGTCGCCTTGGTGCATTCCAGCGAGATCCGCGATGTCCCCTTCGATGAGCACGACCGTCCAGTCGATGGCGTCCTGACCGAGCGCGGGTTGCGCTGGCTTTAATCGCTTTCGGGCCCCGCCCGGGAACCACGCGGCGCCACGCGCAGTCTAAGAAGGTATGGATTTTCTACATGTTCTGCGCACCCCGGGACATCGCCGCAGCGTGTTCCTGCGCCGCGTTATCGCAGCTGTCCTGCTCGTGACCGCCGCGGCCAGTGCGCTCGCTTCCACGCGTGAGCAGCCCCGCGTCGTGGTCATGGCCCGGGACGTGGCGGCCGGGGAGACGCTAGCGCTTGGCGATGTCTCCGTGGCCCGCGTCCCCTCCTCCGCTCTTCCCGCCACGGCGTTGGGAAATAACCCAGAGGATGCCGTGGGACGCGTGCTGGTAGCGGCCGCGAGCGCTGGCGAAATCTTGACCACAACTCGCCTACTCAGCTCAGATCTCGTCGCAGATTTCGGTATGGACAACGGCCACCTCATCCCGCTTACGCTGGCTGAGCCGGAGATTTCTCGTAATCTCCACCATGGAGATACGGTCAATATCGTCGGCACGGTCGAGGATGGGCCCGACGGTACCGCCCCCGCACGCGGAACGACTATTGCCCGTGGCGCTCGCGTCGTGTCGGTGGGAACAGGCGGAGATGATGCACGCACACAATCGCTGCTCGTTGCCCTCCCCGCCGAGGCGGCCGAGGACGTCGCTGCCGCTTCCCTTGCGCAACCGCTCACGGTCGTCATCGTGGGCGACCGTGCCCACAATTAAGATGACACTGTGAAGATCGCCGCGTTTGCGCATCAATGGTGCCGCGGGATGTTGCCACCACCAACAATCTCTGCCTAGTATGGGCGCATCCACTCAGGCGCTAATGTTTGTGTGTCTTTCCTGTCTCACAACGTCGTGGCAACGCATGCTGTGAGCGCTCAACAGTGGTCTTTTCTATTCCAGCAATTTCCCCCGATGCTTCTTCCTAATCAGGCACTCCTACCGCTTCAAGAATCTCGCTCCTTTCGGCCCCTTCCGGCTCATCACGTGCTAGGTACCGCCTCATTGAACAGCGTTGGTTCTCTCACCGCGCGCTGCGCCGCAGCCGCGCACTACCGAAGAAGCATTTACTCCGCAGAAAAGGACATATTCCCATGCTTAAGGGCTTTAAAGATTTCATCTTGCGCGGCAACGTCATCGAGCTGGCCGTGGCCGTCATCATCGGTGCTGCATTCACCGCAATCGTTACCTCCATCACGGACCACCTCATCCAGCCGCTGATCAACTCCTTCGGTTCCCCGGACTTCGGTGGCCTGGGCTTCGCGATTACCGACAATCCCGAGACCTTCCTTGACTTTGGTGCGGTCATCACGGCACTCATCAACTTCCTGATCGTCGCTGCCGTCATCTACTTCGTCATTGTCGCTCCGCTCAATGCCGTCACCGAGCACGCTAAGCGCCGCCAGGGTGTTGACCCGGAGGAGCCGGCTCCGACCGCCGAGCAGCTGCTCGCTGAGATCCGCGACCTGCTCGCTGCTGAGAACGGTGGCACCACCGCTGAGAAGCCAGGTTCCAGCTTCTAATTCACAAGCAAAACCTGCAATCCCGCAGAGCCAGCACAATGCTGAAGCTCTGCGGGATTTCCTTATGCGCTCTAGGCCCTCGACGCGCTACTGCGTAGTACCAAAGTGCGGCGGCATATTCTCGCGGTAGAAAGCCTCACCGGTGACTTCGTCTTCGCTGTTGCCATCAAGGCTTACGATGCGCAGCTCATCGGCGCCAGCCCCAGCAGAGGTACCAGCCGCCTGCGATACTGGCCCGCCGGGCACGTCGAAGCTGCGGTCATAATTCTGAGCGGTCGACGGGCGCTGAGCACGACGACGGCGGGCACGTGGTGCGGAATCAGCCATTAGACGCTGGACTTCTGCAGCTGATCGACGAGGTGATGCACCAAGGGAGTCAACGTTGCCATACCATCGCGCACTGCCGCGCGGGACGAAGCCACGTTGACGATTACCGTCGATCCGGACACTCCTGAAATACCGCGGGAGGTGCAGGCATCCACCGCGCCGCATGCCTGGCCGGAAGAGCGCAGCGCCTGCGCCACGCCCGGAACCATTTGATCCAGCACCGCGCGAGTTGCCTCAGGGGTCTTATCGCGGGGGCCAACGCCCGTGCCACCGATAGTCAGTACGAGGTCAACTCCCCCGACCACACCGGTTTCAATCGCCTGCCGGATTTTGGATTTCTTGGAGCGAACAATCACTGCGCCGTCGAAGGTGAAATCGGCTTCGGCCAGCAATTCACCTGCCAAACGCGATGTGTCCTCCGTTGCCTCATCTGGATGGTCGGTAACGATCACGACGAGCGCGCGACGCGGCGCCTGAACGCTTTGTTCTTGCTCACTCGCAATGAGGAAGGCGTCATCGGGCTCGGTAACATCATCAAGTTCGTGTGAGGCATCGCGCCCCAACAGCTCAGTTGCGTCGGTGTTGTCTGCCACGGAGGTTCTCCTTAAAGGTGGGACGGAATCTTCCGGAAGTAGTTGCTTAAAAAGGTGTCAGGGTGCGGTATTCACGCGGTGCTTGCGCACCGCCCGAGTATTTGTAAACTTACTCGCTCGCCAGCGTTACCTCTACCTTTCTCACGTCTTCGTTGTCGCGGCCCTTAACTTCCAGTGTCACGGTTGCCCCAAATTCCTGCGAGCGGGTTGCTGCAATCAGGGCATCGGAGCTTTCAATGAGCCGGTCGTTGACGCGAGTGACCACATCACCGGACTTCAGTCCTGCCTTATCAGCCGGGCTGCCAGATTCCACATCAACGATTTCCGCGCCAAGGGTATCGCTCTGCGCACGGACCTTAACGCCCAACGTGGGATGCTTGACCTTGCCGTTATTGATGAGTTCATCAGCCATCCGCTTAGCAAAATTTGAGGGGATGGCGAAGCCCAGGCCGATGGAGCCGCCTTCGGCATTCGAACCGCCAGATAGCGAGGCAATCATCGAGTTCATGCCAATGATGTTGCCTTCCATATCCACCAGGGGACCGCCGGAGTTACCGGGGTTGACGGCTGCGTCGGTCTGGATGGCGTCGATAAGCGAGGACTCCCCACCTTCCTGTGACGCACGCACTGGGCGGTTCTTAGCCGACACAATTCCGGACGTCACCGTGGCATTAAGCCCCAGCGGGGAGCCAACGGCAACTACCTCCTGCCCCACTGCGGCCGCGTCCGAATCACCAAACTGGAGGAAAGGAAGATCGCTGACGTCGTCGATTTTGATGACCCCGACGTCTGTCGTCGCATCGGACGCGACAAACGTAGCGCTATGGCGCGAACCATCATTCATCGTCACTTCGAGCCTCCCTCCCTGATCCGCGCCAGCAACCACGTGGTGGTTGGTCAGCACATAACCATCTGGGGAGATAATTGAACCGGAGCCCTCGGCACCGCCAGAGCGGGTCATGGAGTAAATCGACACCACCGACGGCAGAACCTTCGATGCTACGTCCTCCACAGAGCCGGCGGCCGGCTCGTTACCGGTGCTATTGGCCACCGGCTGGCGCTCGAGAACCTCGTTGACCGTCGAGGTGGAGGATTTATCGTCACCTGCTTTGCCAACCACGGCACCGGTGACGCCGCCAACCGCAATGGCTGCAACAAGCATCATCGCCAACGCGGTGCCCATTCCTACTTTGCGCTTGTTCTTCGGTTCGCTTCCCGGCTCCACGACGTGTGCGCCTGCGCCTTGCTGACCAGCGAAGCGCTGTCCTGCATATGGTTGCGCTGTGCTTTGTCGCACCTGGCTTTGCTGACCGAAGCCATAGGTTGAGCCACCATACGGTGCTTGTCCTGCGCTTGGAGCCTGAGAGGGCTGAATACCAAACGACGATGGGCTTCCCGGCCCGCCCTGTGCGCCGTAGGGCGCTTGCTGCTGCCTTCCCTGTGCCCACGAGTCCGAGCGCGGCTGATTCCAGCCGTTTGATGAGCTTCCCGCAGAAGGCGCCCCGCCCTGCTGCTGTGCTTGTCCCCGTCCATCAGAGTTCTGCGGGGTATCCATGGGATTATCCATGTTCGAATTCCTCATATTCATGTCAGGTAGTGTGCACCATCGCGCTGGGGTGTATCTGTCTCTGCTCTGCCAGTGTGCTAGGAAAAGCTGTACATTTCCTGTACGCTCTGAACTGGTGCGATACTTGGAAGACTAGCTTTGGTTAAACCACCGCTCCGCAAAGATATGACCCCGGTCGTGCGGGTTCTCCGAGTGCTCCTCGGCTGGCTCCTGAGATGTCTCCTCTGCGTCTTGCGCATCGAAGGATTCTGGCTGAAACTCGTTCGGAATTTCTTCCAGTCCATCCACCATGGCATCCCCCTCGGTGGGATACCCCGGCAGGATAACCTCCATGCGTGTTCCACCGTCCGCGGAATCCTTAATGGTGATCTCTCCATTGTGCCGCTCAACGACGGATTTCACGATGGCCAAGCCTAGTCCGGAACCAGGCATTGCACGAGCTTCGGCCGAACGGTAGAAACGCTCAAACACCTTGTCGCGCTCCTCGGGCGCGATACCGGGGCCCGAGTCATCCACACGCAGGCGCACCTTGTCCTCTGCCACTTGCCGCATGGAAACGCGCACGGTACCCGTCGGCGGCGACCACTTCGCGGCGTTATCCATGAGATTGAGCGTGGCACGCCCCAAGGCAAATGGGTCACCATCCAACATCCACGGAATAAACCTCACGCGGAAGTCCACGTCAGGGCGCCGGCGCTTGGCACGGTTAAGGGAATTCTCCAGAACCTCGTGCAGCTCGACAGGTTCCGGTTCCTTCTCAGTGGCATCTTCGCGTGCCAAGTCCACGAGATCACCGATCAGGGTCGACAACTCCGACATCTGCGCCATCACGTCGTCTTCCAAGTCGCGACGATCTTCCTCACTGATGCCGAATCCGCCGCCGGATTTATTCAGCATCATGAGCAGCTCGATATTGGTACGCATGGAAGTTAGCGGCGTCTTCAACTCGTGGCCGGCATCTGCCACGAACTGCGATTGCTGCACGCGCGCATGCTGCAGGGCAGACAACATTCGGTTGAAGGACACCGTCAGCTGCGACATCTCGTCATTGCTCTCCACCGCAATCCGCCGCAAGTCATTAGTCTGCGTCACATAATCTACCGCGCGCTTGAGGCGTGCGATGGGTTCCATGCCGGTCTTGGACACCACCATTCCCGCAAAAACGGAAAGCAGCACGCCGAACGCCACGATGATGAGCAGAGCCGAGCCCACCGCGGAAACGATTTCCTCGGTCGGTCCTAGGTCCTTAGCCAGGACTACCGTGGTCCCGCCGTCCTCATGCTTAGCCAGCACGCGCTCCCCGCCCAAAGTACGGATGGAGCTTTCCATAGTGTCCCCGTCGGGCTTAAAATCGCCGCCCACGGGCAGTGCGTCACCAAATGCAAACGCCACCGACGGTGGGGAGATTGAGATTCGAGTCGAGGGGTTATAGAGCTTGAATGAGGAAATTTCCTGGTCGATGTTCTCCACGAAGGCCGGATCCTGCGCCTGCTGTATGAGCACGTCGGCTTGCTGAATAAGCTGCTTATCGACGCTCGCCGTCATCGACGCCGCGACAAGCCAATAGGTCACAAACGTCATCACTGCCACGGAGAAGGCGACAACAACGCCGGTAACCAAAGAAAGGCGCCACCGAAGCGGCGCCCGTGAAGCCCAGCCGCGTCGGCCTGAGCGGCCTAACCACGCAGTGGTATCCAGGTCTTCAGAAGGCACCGCATCAGGCGCGGGCCTCCGCAAAATCACGCGATAGCCTCCCTCATGACATAGCCAACACCGCGCACGGTGTGGATAAGACGCGGCTCACCATTCTCCTCGGTCTTTTTGCGGAGATAGCCAATATACACTTCAAGCGCATTTCCGGAGGTGGGGAAATCATAGCCCCACACTTCTTCCAAGATGGTGTTGCGGGAGAGAACCTTGCGGGGGTTCTCCATCAACAAGCGCAGGAGAGCAAACTCGGTACGGGTCAGGGAAATTGGACGGTCGCCGCGAGTAACTTCACGCGTATCTGCATCAAGCTTGAGGTCCTCGAAGCTTAGCTGCGTCTCAACCGGCTGCTTCGTCCCGATGGAGTCCGCGGCGGCACGCCGAACCAAAGAACGCACGCGAGCCAAAAGCTCCTCCAGAGCGAATGGCTTGGGCAGGTAATCGTCGGCGCCCGCATCGAGACCTGCAACGCGATCGGACACGCCATCACGAGCCGTCAGCACGAGAATGGGGCGGTCCCAGCCTTCGCTGCGCAGGGTGCGGCAGACTTCAAGGCCGTCCATGTTCGGCATCATCACATCGAGGATCAGTAGCTCGGGGTTATCACTGTGAACCATCTCGACAGCCTGAACGCCATCGGCGGCCAACACAACCTCGTAGCCATTAAACTTCAGGGAGCGCCGAAGCGATTCACGTACGGCCTGCTCGTCATCCACGACAAGAATCTTCATAATCTCAATTATGTCCTATCTAGGACGTTTTCACGAAGTAGGCCGCATTCTTTCGCCCCCTTATACCCCCTTAGGCCGCTAATTTCCCCAAAAAATTCAAGACCGCCTCGGCGGCCCACGCCTTAGCAATCAGGGAGCACTGCGAGCGCGCACTACATGCGCACGACAAAAGCCCCGAAGATTCACTCAAAGCGGTGAATCTTCGGGGCTACAGTCACAGACTGAAGACCTAAGAGGCCTTAGAACTGCTCGACGTCAACCAGGCCAAGCTTTGCAGCCTTGACCAGGCGGCGCGGGATGCGCACGGTCTGACCGTCGATGGTGACTTCCTGGAGGGCGACATTGTCAGCCTTCCACTGGGAACGGCGAGAGTGGGTGTTCGCGCGGGACTTCTTAAACTTAGGAGTTGCCATCTTTTCCTATCCTCCTTACGCGTTCTTCTTCTTGCGGCGAGCCATTGCACCGAAGCGCTGGTTGAACTTCTCAACGCGGCCAGCGGTATCCATAACGCGCTGCGCACCGGTCCAGAACGGGTGGGACTCAGCGGTCACGTCGACGACGATGAGCGGGTACTCGTTGCCGTCTTCCCACTCAACGGTGCGCTCGGAGGTAGCGGTGGACTTGGTCAGGAAGGAGTGGCCGGTACCGGCGTCCTTGAAGACCACCGGGTGGTAATCCGGGTGGATGTCTTTCTTCATATGTCGATTCCCTCAGGGTTGAACTACGGGTCGGTTCCTTCCGTGACGCGTGAGAGCGTGAAAGGATCGTGCCCGAGTTGGGTCTCTATACTTACAAACGTGCGGCTCGCGCCGACAACTTGAAACATCCTACAGGCCGCAGGCATCAAAATCGAAATCGCCGCAGTTCATACTCCTCAGAGCAACGCAACGGCAAGCACAAACAATCACCCCGCCAGCACCTTCGACGGAAATGGCGCTTGGATAATAGGTATCAAAGCCGGGTTGCACGACAGCGGTGATTAGGTTCTACAGGCCGCGGCATGTAAGATTTCCCCTTGCTGTTGTCAAAGTAATCGTTTTACGCCCCATCAACTGGTGTTCAACGGATTAAGCCTCCTGCTCAACCTCACTTTTTAGAGCGCCGCGCCTCACCGCGGATATAGGCACTCCGTTAGTCGCTTTCGATGTGGGCGGCTAGGAGAAAGAAGACCCATGTCGGCTATTTGCCAGGTAACGGGCCGCAAGCCGGAATTCGGCAAGCAGGTCTCGCACTCGCACCGCCGCACCTCGCGCCGTTGGAACCCCAACGTGCAGCGTCGTCGGTACTACCTGCCCTCTGAGGGCCGTACCATCACCCTGAATGTTTCCACCAAGGGCATGAAGATCATCGACCGTGACGGCATCGAGTCCGTCGTGGCCAAGATTCGCGCACGTGGGGAGAAGATCTAAAGATGGCACGTAATGACATCCGTCCAATCATCAAACTGAAGTCCACTGCGGGCACCGGCTACACCTACGTGACCCGTAAGAACAAGCGCAACAACCCGGATCGCATCACCTTGAAGAAGTTCGATCCGATCGTCCGCAAGCACGTCGAATTCCGCGAGGAGCGATAATTTATGGCTAAGAAGTCAAAGATCGCCAAGAACGAGCAGCGCAAGGAAATCGTCGCCCGCTACGCGGAGCGTCGCGCTGAGCTCAAGGCAATCATCAAGAACCCGAACACCCCGGACGAAGAGCGCCTCGAGGCGCAGTTCGAGCTGAACCGTCAGCCGCGCGACGCTGCTCGCGTCCGCGTCCGTAACCGCGACTCCGCCGATGGACGTCCGCGCGGTTACCTCCGCAAGTTCGGTCTGTCCCGTGTCCGTATGCGCGGCATGGCTCACCGTGGTGAGCTGCCGGGCGTTCGCAAGTCCAGCTGGTAAAGGGGTACCCATACAATGGCTGTCAAGCGTAATAATCACAAGAAGTTCCGTATGGAGCAGACCCGTCGCCCGAAGAAGAACCCGCTCAAGGCCGAGGGCATTGAGAAGGTTGACTACAAGGAGATCAAGACCCTGCGTCTGTTCATCTCCGATCGTGGCAAGATCCGCTCCCGTCGCGTCACCGGTCTGACCCCGCAGCAGCAGCGCCAGGTTGCTACTGCCGTCAAGAACGCTCGCGAAATGGCTCTCCTGCCGTTCACGTCCCGCTAAACACTAGCTGGTTTCAACAGCGCACTTTTGCCGCTGTACTCGTGACTCACTAGGACAGGACAAAAGAGCTTTTAAGCCGCCGCCTACCTCCCCGTTTAAGGGGCATGGTAGGCGGCGGCTTTCGTTTTCCGCTGTCCTCTTGGGGATCGTGCACCGCACCTGTCTTAGCCAGAGCTGGCACCCCCGAGTGCTACATTGAAGGGTTAGAACGCCCCTGATGGAAAGGGAACTTAAGCCTTTATGCCACTGCACGAATCACTCACAGACCTCAGCGAACTCGCTACCCACTGCCAGTCCCCCGCCCATGCACGCGGCTTGCTAGAAGAAGCGCAGGATTTGGTGCGCAACGCAACTGCCCACCGGGGAGACGGTGTGGAACTCGCTGCGTGGTTTTCTCGCGTGGTCACGGACATCATCCGTTCTCCAGGCCTCGCCAGCCCGGTTCGCCTCACCGGCGCCGCTGCCCGCGGCGACCTCCTCCCCTCACTACCCATCACGTGGTTAGGCACTGACGAACAGCTAGCGAAGGTCATCACCGAGGCCGGTTTGACCTGCGGCGCGGTACAGGATTGCGCATCAACCCGTGCCGATGCTGGCCGCCCACTGGGGTCTGGCGGCGAGGAGGAGCTCTACGCCGAGGCTGTGTCACAGCGCCCAGCACCGCTCAAGCTCGTGGATGGGCTTCCCGATCGTTTAGCCGATGTGTCAATTCGTTTTTCTTTGCTGGCGCCCATTTCTGCCATCGCGCGTTGGGCAGCACCAGCGCCCCGCCCCACCCAAGACCGTCTTGCCATCGGCGTGGAGCGTGAGCTGCTCACCACCGCGGAGGCGGAGGGCCTGAGTCTCGCTTGGGGCACGGGCATCGCGCTGGAGTTGGGGCGGTGGTACGAGGGCGTCGTCCAGCACAGTGTCGTGCTCGGGGATCTGCCTCCACTGGACCGCACCGCCTATGGATCGGCGTGCCGCACAGTCTCCGCTGCCTTTGAATCCATCATGATTCGGCACGGTAATGTGGTTGGCAGTAGTGAAAGCTGAGCTTTAGCAATCGCCGTTTGCGGCGGAGTGTACGATTACTGATTTGCCGTCAGTTATTGCTTGAACATTATCGAAGGGAGTCCGCCTCATGGCAGGTAGCGTTGGCAGGCCACGGAAGAATAGCCCACGCCGCCGGGGTAATACCGCGCGCGAAGAAATCCTGGATGCCTCATCCGAGCTTTTTACCACCCAGGGTTTTGCTACAACTTCCACGCACCAAATTGCTGATGCCGTCGGCATCCGTCAGGCTTCGCTGTACTATCACTTTCCTTCGAAGACGGATATCTTCCTCACTCTGCTGAATTCCACCATCGAACCCTCGCTGGAGCTGGCGGATGAGCTTGCGGCCTCCGATGCCGCGCCGGCGCAGCGCCTGTGGTCACTGGTAGCAGCCGAATCTCGCCTGCTTTTGACCTCGGCGTGGAACGTCGGCCGCCTTTATCAGCTGCCGGTGGCTAATTCCCCCGAATTCGGTGAATATCACGAGCAGCGCGACCGCCTCAAGGATCACTTCCGTACTGCCGCCGCAGGAATTGTGGGCGAGGACGATCCGCGCATCGAGCTCCCCTTCCACATCGCGCTCTCCGTCATTGAAATGCGCCCCAATGATGGCAACGCACCGTTTGATGCCTCGCAGCGCGTGCCGGAGCAGTCCGCCATGCTTGCCGACGCCGCCCTAGCAGTCCTCGGCGCCACCCCTCCCGACGACGCCGAGGCGACCACCCTGGAGCTGCTCAAGAACCGCAACGACTCTATTTCTTCCGCCGCCGCGGCCGCCGCGGACCGCAAGAGGTCGGCCCGCTAGCGGCCGTGTCGAATGGCGTAGTGCGCCAAGAAGGTCTTATAAGGCTTGTAGGCCTTTTCGCCGTCAGCGCGGAGGTTATCGACGAGGCGATCCATCTTGTGGTTCGTCTTCTTTTCGGTCCACCCCAGCGCCTCAGCAATGTCGCGCACCGAGGGGATATCGGCGTCGGTGGAGCCCGGCTTCTTGAGGTAGCTGGCTAGCTGGCGCAGCAGCTCTTCTTGCTCATCATTGGGCACGTGACGGGTGCGTGTGCGCTCTTCATCAACGTCCTGCTCGCGCTTGGTACGGCGCGAATAGTTGCTGTTTTCTACGTCGATATACAGCTCGTAGGGGCATTCTGGCGTCTCAAAGGTAACCCTCGATGGCCCTGGGGGTACCGCCGCGACCGAGCGGGGGCCGAGGTCAATGCGCGAAAATCCTTTGACCCCACGTAGCTCTATGCGCAGCGGGATGTGACTGCCCACGTTGCAGATCATCCACCCCTGGCCGCCATACCACAGCTGGAAGAGCTGGCGGTGCAGGCTGAGGTCCTCCTCACCCACCCGGAAGTCACCGGCGCGGCCGACGATGACTTCCTCACCCGGGGAAATAACCTTCACGCCGCCGATCAGGTCATCGATGCGCAGCCTGGGCCCCCGCGGTGCGTTCTGCGGCGGGCGTGGTTGTTGCTGGCTCATAGACACCTCCGTAGGGCTGGACAACTCGCGCTCTTCGCCGGGTATGTCGGCGAGGCGCCTTCAAACAGTGCCCTTCAGTGTAGCGGCTCTCACTATGTCTCGGCGTGCTAAGCCACAGCCCAATTCAGCTGGGGCTAGGCCACGATAGCCCACGTCACTATGAAAATAAGGATGATGACCACGACGGTGACCGTGATGATGAGGGCATTCGAATTATCCTTCGCGGCCGGCTTGCGGGTTGCCCGTTGAGGAGTAGACCGTCGTTGCACCGTAGACCCTGGCATCGCCGGGGTAACTGGTGTGGAGGGTGACACGGTTCCCGAAGACGCGATCGGATTAGAGGGAGCGACGAAGCCAGTTGGCCTTGCCCGATCCATGGACCCAAAGGAGGCGGAGGGCTCCGGCCAACGCTGGGGTGATTGCCCCTGTTGGCCAAACTGTCCCGTCCGCGCAGTGCTTCGTTCATTCCGCGGCTGCTCTGGTTGCGACGAAGGCTGCGGGGCTGGGGCGCCGCGCAGGGCTGGGGCGCTACGCGGGGCAGAGGAAGTAGGGCCGGAAGCGGGCTGGGAGGGGCGGGAACGGGAGACGTCGTCAAGCGCGGCGATGAAATCCTGGGCCCGCGCATAGCGCTGCATGGGCACGCTGTTGAGCGCCTTGTTCAGCACGGTCTGTAGCTCCGAGGCAACGCGAGCAGTGTCTTCTGCAAGGAATACGGCGAAGGCATCGCTGGACAGATCCGGGATACGGCGCTGTCCTTCCCACTCGCTGCGCGGCATCGTGTCCTTGAGGTGGTGAAGCGTGAGCATCTCGAAAGCGATAAGCGCCAGCGAGTAATCGTCCGCGCGCGCCGACATGTCATCATCACCATAAGCATGGCCGTTATTCTCTGGGGCCAAATACTTTTCGGTACCCACGATGTGACCGACCTTGGTCAGGCGCGACTGGCCTTCCTCGATACTGATCCCGAAGTCACTCAGCACAGCCGGCGGCAGGCTGCCCGGGTTTTTGCGCAGCAAGATATTGGCGGGCTTGATGTCCCGATGCACCCACCCGGGGTGCAGCTCGTGGTGCATATAGTCCAGCGCCGCGGCAATCGGTTTGAGGTAGTACGCCACCTCGGCGACCGTAAATCCCCTCCCCTTGTTGGCTCGTTCCCGGATCGCCTGCGCCAAGGTTCCACCGTCAATGAACGCCATGACCATCACGTCATCCCCGCGCGGCGTCGACTCCTTGGAATAGAACTGAACCACCCCCGGGTGGCTACCGATCCTGGTGAGAGCCTTCATTTCGTTGTGGAAACGGGCTCGAGAGGCCTCATCCCGAACATCATCCAGCAGCACTTTAACCGCGAGCTCACGGGACAGGTCCGGATCGGTTGCATGAAAAACCTGCCCCATGCCGCCCTCGCCCAGCAGGTACACGGTGGTATACCGCTTTTGCTGGGTAAGCCATTGCACGAAGTAGGAATTAGTCACCGCCCCATTGCACCATATGCATAGCAAGGCTTGAGGTTGCCATGTCCCATCGCCCCCAAATGGAGGGTGCTACCCCGCAGTTCCGTCTGGTTGTGCGGAGCCAGATATGCTACCTGTAGTTCTCTACTGTTTTCCAAGGACCCTATGAGCACCCCAGGATTTGGCACTAACCATTACGCGCATAAGCCCCCTACGCCGGCGTCGGGCCAGACTCAACGGCCCCAGTCAGAGCAACGCAACCTCGTTCCGATCATCTGCGCCATTGCGATCCTTATCGCACTGCTGATTGCCGGAATCGTGATTTGGAATGATGTCCGTTCCACCAGCCAGGCAAGCCCCGAAGCCGGCAGCGCAACGGAGCAGGAACCCACCCGCGTAGGCCGGGCTGCGCCGGAGGAGACGGCCGCAGAAGAAGGAACAGCTGACGACGAGGAAACTGCAAATGAGCAGGCGCCGAAGACTTCTCTCAATCCTGATGCTGCCGATGTCCCCGAAGGACTCACCGCGGCCGGATGGTCCGACTACCCAGAGGCACGCTGCCAGCAAGGCGAGAGCATGGTTTTCGCTGCCCATGGCTCGGATCCCGATTCGCACATTGTGGTCTGCGAAAAGCAGGACTCCCTTTTCTACCGCGGAGTCTGGTCCAGCGGTGCTGCCTTTGGTCCGGCGCGCGGTGAGGGAAGCTCCTTTAGCGCCACAATCCTCGATCCCACCAGCGGGGATGACACCGGCTCCGTGCTCAACATCCGGGGTACGGACTATGACATCGACGGGGAGGCCGGAAAATTCGAGGACTACTGGCCTCACTAGGAACCGCACTAGGGCTTTTAGACAGCTCCCTGCTGGCATCCCGCGTCCGGCCACTCCACCTGAGCGGTTTCTAATTGCCTGGCTAGTCGGGTGAGCATCTGCTGGGCTTCGCCGTAATCACCGGATGGTGCTGCGGCAAAAATTGCCACCGCCACCGTGTGTCCACCTAGCGTGATAAGCCCCATCTGACGGGCCTCATAGGAACCGTCCTCGGCAGGCCCCCAGCCGCCCTTCACCACCGCCCCGTCGAGGGTGCGAAGGCCATACTGCTGTGCCGGATCAACGTCACCCATGGCCGCGAGGATGGGATCTGCGCCTTCCTGGCATCCCAGCGCGGCGACGAATTTTGCTTGCTCGGACACCGGCCACTGAGTTTGGCCGAAGGCGCTAAACCCGGGGCGCGGTGGCGTGGCGGGAACGGTGGCGGTTCCGATGATTTCCTGGGTAGCCTGTGCCGCCTGCGCTCCCCCGCCGAGGGCTTCCCAGAGAGAATCTGCCGCAGCGTTATCGGAAAAAGTAATTGCTCGAGACACAGCGTCCGGATCCGCTACCCCGGCGCGTTCGGCGGCGATGGCCAGGGGGACTTTCGCCGTGGACCATGCGGGCCGCGGGTCGGTGATGCCGGCAGCCGCGACGGTCTGTGACCCAGCCACCGCGATTCCGGTTCCTGGGTTGTCGGCGGCGATGGCGTCGACGGCTTCCTGAAGGTCGGTGGCCTTAATCACGGATGGTTCCTTGTCGAGGATGGAATCAGGGGCAGGACTTGCGGACGAGCCGGATCCAGAATCAGGAAGGGAAGGCTGCGGGCTGCTTGCTGGAGCACTTGGTTCCGGCTGAGAGACGTCCCCAATGGTGCAGGCGCTGAGCGACGCCACCGCGATCCCCACCAGCGCTGCCAGTGCCGCCGGCCGGCGTCGCGGGTGTTCATGCGTGCGGCTTGGTCGTGTTCCGAATTTCATCGATACTCGCTTACACATTAGAGGATGTATACAACCGCATTATTGCCGCCAGTGCAGGTCACATACTCGCCGTTATCGGAACAATCCATGGTGTAGAACAGCTTGGTCTTCGGGCTAAAAGCCCTAATCGTGGCGTCAAACTCGTGGGTATCGACGTAGTGTTTGACGTATTCATCGCGCACGGAGTTGGCGAACGGCTCCGTCGTCACCTCAGTGCCGCGATAGACACTGTTGAAGTTGCCGCCGGGCTCGTTGTTACGCGCGGCGTCGTTCGCCGGGATAGCGCCCGCGGGCAGGTCAGGGTGCTCGGGGCGCTTCTGCGCCTTGGAGGTCGTCGTGGACTGCTCTGAGGTCTTCTCAGGTTCCTCCGCAGCTGAAGTGCTGTCTTGTGGACCCTCATTCTGCTCGGTGAGTTGGGCTGGCGCCTGGGGCGATTCAGCCTGGGATCCTGAGTCAGCGTGTTTAAAGAAAATGAGGTAGGCCAACGCGGCAATAACGAGGATTACTGCCAAGATCAGCACGCCGATGAGCACAAGCTTTCCGGAATTAGAGGAACCATGGTTTCCGGCATCGTCCTGTGCATAGGAATTCGCATAGGCAGCCGGCTGCTGATCGTACTGGCCAAATCCGTCCTGCGGCGCCGCCTGGGGCGGGAACTGTTGCGTGGGGAATTGCTGCTGCTGAGGATACTGGCCCTGGGATCCGGAGGGAGCAAAAGGATTTGAGTAGTTGTGCTCACCCGATTGCGAGTAGCCCGGATTATTTCCCATGTTTTGGGGGTATTGCTGGGGCTGTACTGGGCGCTGTTGTGTTGGCGGGGCTTCAAAATCCGCGGTTTCCGGGTGGGTTTCTTGATGAGAAGGCTGTGGCTGGCTGCCGTTTCCCTGCTGGGGATGCGCGCCGAATCCATGATTGCGATCTGAATCAGTCACCGAAGCCTCCGTAGATCGTGACGTTTGCAATTGCCAATAGGCGTTTTCTATCTGTCCTATCTTTGCACAGTCACAATTCTCTGCGCAGCGTTTACGTCTTTACTCGCGCTTTGCACAGTGTGTGCTCTGCTGTGCTGCCAGCGCTTCCTGCCCCACTGGGGAGTATTCCCACGAGCTTCCATTGAAGTCCCCACGGACGGTGCTTAAGGGTTTAGATTGTTAGAGGTATCTCGATGCTCTAACTTCCTGTGCACGGAAAGGTTGCTGATCTCCCGCCATGTCATTTCCTACTGGTCCTTCGGGCACCCCTCCACGCGACTCCGGTTCCTCCGGCTTCGGTTCACCTGCTCCCGGGTTTGGCCGCCCGGGCCATCCCGGCGGCACAAATGGTCCGAGCGGCGGATTCGGAAGCACTCCCCCGTTCGGTGGGCACCCCGCTAGCCCCGCCCCGCAGCCGTTCAGTGGTGGCGCGCCAACACCCCCAAATCCACCCCAGCCCAACTCTTATGCCGCTCCTACCCCGCCGAAAGGCACAGGGCGCTTCAGCGGCGCCATCGCGGCGCTGATTGCTTTGCTCCTCATCCTGGCTGTCGTCCTTGGCGTCGGCGCGTGGTTTATCTGGGGCCGCGAATCATCCAATACGGAGCAGACTGGTACAAGCTCCGAGCCAACCTCGACGGCCGCGCTTGCGACCACGCCTATGACCATCACGGGCGCTTAAGAAACTGAGATCATAACTGCCCTAGCCGCCAAATCTTGCGCTTCCGCGTCGAATTACGCGGCTAGATTCGTCAGCTAGGGCAGTTGAAGTTTGCTGGAACGCTTTGGTTCAGGCTCTAGTGGAAGAAGTGGCGGGTTCCGGTGAGGTACATGGTCACGCCAGCCTTCTTAGCGGCCTCGATGACTTCTTCATCGCGAATGGAACCACCCGGCTGAACCACGGCCTTGACACCGGCATCGAGGAGAACCTCGAGACCATCCGCAAACGGGAAGAAGGCGTCCGATGCAGCGAAGGAACCTTCGGTGCGGTTGGTGCCGTCGGCCAGCGTGTTGGCGCGCTCAACCGCGAGCTTGGCGGAGTCGACGCGATTGACCTGGCCCATGCCCACGCCCACGGTGGCATTATCCTTAGCCAACAGGATGGCGTTGGACTTCACCGCACGCACGGCGCGCCAAGCAAACTCGAGCTGCGCTAGATCGGATTCGTTCAGGGCCTCGCCCGCAGCCAGCGTCCAGTTGGCCGGGTTATCGCCCTCCGCCTGGTAGGTATCCGGCTCTTGGGTGAGCACACCGCCGGAAATGTACTTGCGCTCCACCTGCGGAGCCTCGTACTCAGCTTGCAGCACACGGAGGTTCTTCTTGGCCTTAAGAACCTCGATGGCGCCCTCCTCGTAGGACGGGGCCACGATGACCTCGGTGAAGATCTCCTTGACCTGCTCCGCCATCTCCACGGTGACCTCGCGGTTCACAGCGATGACGCCGCCGAATGCGGACATCGGGTCGCAGGCATGGGCCGCGCGGTGAGCAGCCGCGATGGACTCGTCAGACACCGCGATGCCACACGGGTTGGCATGCTTGATGATTGCCACGCACGGGCGCTCATGATCCCAGGCGGCGCGCCACGCGGCGTCAGCATCCTGGTAGTTGTTGTAGCTCATTTCCTTGCCGTTGAACTGCGTCGCATTGGCCAGTCCCTTGGCACCGATGCGGGTCACGGTCGCGGACTGGTGCGAGTTCTCGCCGTAGCGCAGCGGGGTGGTCTCCTCGCCCTCGCTGAGCTGATCGACGAACCACGCAGACACCGCGGCGTCGTAATCAGCGGTATGCAGGAAGGCATCGCGGGCTAGGCCGCGGCGCTGTTCCAGCGTGAAGCCACCGTTGACCACGGCGTCTGCGACCTCGCCATAGCGCGCAGGGTCTACAACCACAGCAACGGAGGGGTGGTTCTTGGCGGCCGCGCGCACCATGGACGGGCCGCCGATATCGATCTGCTCGACACAGCCATCAAAGTCGGCTCCGGAGGCCACCGTCTCACGGAAGGGATACAGGTTCACCACGACGAGTTGGAAGGGCTCTACCTCCAGCTCCTCAAGCTGCTTGAGGTGATCGTCCTTGCGGGTATCCGCCAGGATTCCCGCATGCACGCGGGGGTGCAGCGTCTTCACACGGCCCTCAAGGCACTCTGGAAAGCCGGTGAGCTTCTCGACGGGCGTGACGTCAATGCCCAAGTCTGCGATCTTTTTCGCGGTGGAACCGGTGGAAACAATCTCCACGCCAGCGTTATCGAGGGACCGGGCGAGGTCTTCTAGACCGGTCTTGTCATAAACGCTAATCAGCGCGCGCTTGATGTTCTTACGATCTTCGCTCATGGTACGGGGACTTAAGCCTTCCTTGCGGTAATGAATTAATTAGAGCTGAATGCTGAGTGCTTCGCCCTCCACGCGCGCCGCGCGGAGAACGCTAACGATAAGTTCTCTTTCGACCACTTTGATGCGCTCGTGCAAGCTGGCCTCATCATCCTCTGCCAGAATCCGGACGGGTTCCTGGGCAATGATGGAGCCGGTATCGACGCCGGCATCAACGAAATGGACGGTCGAGCCTGTGACCTTGGCACCATAAGCCAGCGCATCGCGTACGCCATGCGCGCCTTTGAAGGCAGGCAAAAGCGCTGGATGGGTATTAATGGTGCGACCTTCAAAGCGATCCAGGAAATCTTTGCCCAAGATCTTCATAAAGCCTGCAGAAACAACAACGTCTGGCTGCGCAGCATCCACTGCGGCAACCAGACGTTGGTTCCATTCGGCACGGTCAGCGCCCATCTCTACGACTTCGGTGGCAATTCCCGCCGCCCTCGCGCGCTCAATGCCCCGGCAAGGCACGTCCGCGATGACTTTCACGACGCTGTAATGCTCATCCTGGCCATCGACGATGGCCTGCAATAGCGAGCCAGTTCCGGAAACCAGAACAACAACGTTGAGGTGGGCAATAGCAGCGGGCTGATGCGGTGTAGTCACGCGCTACAGCCTAGCCGCTACCGCCGTGAACCGCGGAATTTTTACTCTTTTGTGGGGCCTTCAGCTTCTTGGTGTTCCTCTGCGTCTGTGTCGAGCTTCCCCGTGGCTTCAGCGGTCTCATCGGTTTCAGCCTCGGTTTCGGCACTTTCTACGTCCACGACTTCTGCGTCAACTACGTCGGTTTCAGTCTGGCTTTCGACCTGTTCCTCAGCTGGCGCCTCAGCTTGCTCCTTAGTCTGGCCCTCTTGCTCGTCCTCTATTTCGTCCTCAGCGTCGGCCTCGGCTTCGCTTTCTTCGTCGGGGTTGGATTCCTCCGCGTCAGTCTCTGCTTCTTCCGCTTCGGCAGCGGTGGCGTCGCCAAGCACTGCAGAATCCTGCTCCGGCTGAGCAGTGTCGGTGGAGTCTGTCGTCGTCTCCTCGGCAGCCGCGGGGGCTTCTGCCTCAGCAGCCGGGGCGGTAGCGCGGCGAGCACGCGATGCGGACACCGCCTGAGACGTCGCAAAGGCACACCCCACGACGAGGCACCACAGGGAGCTCAGCCCCACCGCTGTCCACAGCTCCGGCCCGGTGTAGCCGTACACGCCTAGCGCGCCGGACACGGCGTAGTACGCCACGAGAGAGGACACGGCAACAGTGATGGTTGCAACAAGCGCTACGTGGAAAGACACCAGCGCTCGGCGACGATAAAACGCCGCCACCGCAGCGAGTACTGGAACAACCAAGAGAACCGCGAACCACGAGCTGATGGAAGGAGGAACGGCTGCGGCCAACGGCAGCGGCGGAAGTGGAACTACGTGGCCGCTGAACAGACTCACGCTAGTACCTTCACCAATGTGCAGTTCCGAGCCGCTCAGCACCGCCCCCGCAGCAACTGCGGCATTCGGGAGGTACAGAATACTTAGCAGGAAAAGCCCCACGGTCCCCATCGCTGTGAGAACCGGATAGCTAGCGAGCATCTCAGCCTGGCGCGACCAGCCACACCCCCACATAATCACAACGAGAACCAGCCCTGCGGCGCCAAGGTAGCCAAGGTAGCTCAGGCCGATTTGGGCGGCGTCGACGAATACGCGGGGAACTCCGCTGCGCTTAGCCAAGGCCTTCCACAAGCGCGGGCCCATGCCTCCAATGAGAGCAGCGGCATGCAGAAGGAGCATGCGGGGCACAACGCGATACAACTCCGGCGGAGAGACGTCGTAAACCTTTCCGGCATCCCAGAGCATCAACCACGCAATAATGGTCAGAACCACCGGCACTGCCAGCACGCAGCAGCTCAGGACAAGCAAGTCATTAATACTCACCTTGTCCTTGACCGCCGCTCGAACGCGGCGGCCTACCAGCCAGGCCAAGAAGGCGGCAGGAAGAACAGGTAGGACACCGATATCAATCCCGCCAGCGCGGATTGGAGCCAGGTTAAACACCATCCACGCCTCCCCCACGATGGTGTTCAGCCACGCGAAGGGGGAGCTAGTGAGGAGGAGCGCGGCGATAGCGACCACGAGTATGCCCAGAACCACGACGAGGTGCGGGATGCCGACGACGATAAGCATGCGGCGAATTCGCCCGCGCAACGTCGTCGGGGCCTGCGCGCGACGAGCGCGAGCCTTATCCGATTCAATTCCCTTGATGCGCTCAGCAGGAGCCCGGCGGTCTCGCCGGTAGCCTCGCTCAGAGCGCTCAGCGCCATCGCCGCGTCCACGCACATGCGCGCGGGGGCGAGCTGACGTCCTGGACTGGGGGCTCGTGTTCTTATTCATCGGCGTCCACTTTGCCACGAGCACCTCCCCCACCGGGGGTGGCGCGTCGATATCCGATCCGATTGATCCGATACTCCCCCGAATCAACAACTCTGCGGGACTCCTTTACTTGCGTCCTCTGCGCTGACTGCCCGGTTCCCTGACCATAGCTTCACTTCATTCACAGGAAACAGCTGTCGTATCATGACATAGAAATCTTTCGGCATATTCAGAAGAAAAACTGCAATCCGGGTTGCTCTGCATCCGTCGAGACGCTACTGTTACATCTCGTTGGTAACAGGAAGGTCACAATCGGATAACCAACCAGATTTAGACGTAACGATTATTTTGGTTGGACGATAGTGAATTAAGACGGAAGAAGAGTTCATGCGAAGCAAGACTCAGCGAAGCGCAGGTCGCCACCGCAAAATCACCACCTCGCAGACCGCAAAGGGACGCCTGGCGGTTATGACCATCGCGGCTGGTGCCGTATCTACCGCAGGCGTTGGCGGTGCCGCAGCTGGCACCATTCAATCCGCCGGCACCGGCGAGACCAAGGCGCAGTCCATCGATTACACCTTGCAGGCAGACACCGATCCGCTCAAGGACGCACAGGCCGCCGTCGAGGACGCAGCACCGCAGATCCTCTCCATCGCGGAAACCAAGCCGGTCGCTGACCTGTCCACGCAGCTGGATAAGGCCATTCAGGCCGCTGATGCCCGCGCCGCCGCCGATGAGGCAAACCGCGCGCCTTCCGTAGCCCGCCCGGCAGAAGGTACCTTCACCTCGGGCTTCGGCCCCCGCTGGGGCTCCTTCCACTCCGGCATCGACATCGCTAATGCCGTGGGCACCCCGATCCTTTCCGTTATGGATGGAACCGTCATCGATTCCGGCCCGGCTTCCGGCTACGGCCAGTGGATCCGCATCAAGCACGATGACGGCTCCATGAGCGTTTACGGCCACATGCAGACCCTTGACGTCGCTGTTGGCGAGCGCGTCCACGCTGGCCAGAAGATCGCCGGCATGGGTTCTCTCGGCTTCTCTACTGGCTCCCACCTGCACTTCGAAATTCACCCCACCGGTGAAGGTGCCGTGGACCCGGTTCCGTGGCTCGCAGAGCGCGGCATCGACGTCGCTTAAAACTCACGCGACCAAACCTTCCAACACCACGTAGGCGGCATAGAGCGAATCTGCTCTATGCCGTCTTTTGCGTATTTCACCCCACTCACCGATGGTCAGGCGCGTAGGGTCGCGCGCCACCTCGCGGGACACCGGGCGGGGGTAAACACCACTCTCCGTTCCGGAACCTCTTGCCAAGCCGATAGTTACCCGGTAACTTACCGGGTATGCACCTAACTAATCCTCCCCTTGTCCTCCGCGCAGGAGGTGACCATGTCCGTCAAACACTCCGTTCTTGCGCTGCTCAGTGATCAACCTTCCACAGCCAGCCACATCAAGACCCGCTTTGCGGAGACCTTCGACAACCTCTGGCCGCTCAACATGGGCCAAGTAGCCCAAACCCTAAGCCGCTTAGAGCGCGATGGGCTCATCGCCACCGACGGCGAGCTCACCGGCCCCACCGGGCGCCGCGCCACCAGCTACGCCATCACCCCTGACGGGCGCGCAGAGCTCTCGCAATGGTGGAAGTCCACCTTGCACAGTGACGCCATCGAACGCGATGAGCTCGTGCTCAAAGTGTCCCTTGCCGCTCGGCGCTCCGACGTCGACGTTATCGCCGTCCTTGACGCCCAGCGTTTCGCCACCGTTCGCCAGCTCCGCGAACTCAACCGCCGAGCCTCGGAATTGCCTGCGGAGCGCAGCGCCCAGCGCTTGGCCGTGGAGCGCCAAATCTTCGACTTGGAATCTCTCTCACGTTGGCTCGACCGCGTGGAATCTCTGACCAACCCGACCACCCCCACCGCCGCCGAGGAGGAACCGCGATGACCCCCGACTCCGTGCCCACCACCCAGCACATTCCTTTCCCGCTCGAACTCGAAAACATCACCTGTATCTTCGGCAGCGGCGCTCGCCAGGTCACCGCGCTGGATTCCGTCAACCTGCAGCTACAACCGGGCGAGTTGGTAGCCGTCATGGGCCCCTCCGGCTCCGGCAAATCCACCCTGCTCAACGTCGCAGGACTGTTGCAACCGCCGACATCGGGACGCGTGCTTCTCGACGGCGCCGATGCCTCCCAGCTCTCCAAAGCCAAGGCCGCAATTGCCCGACGCCGCCACTTGGGCCTCGTGTTTCAGCACTTCAACCTGGTTTCTTCCCTGACCGTTGGTGAAAACGTTTCCCTTCCCCTTGAACTCGATGGCCTATCGCCTGCGCAGTGCCGTGAGGCAGCAGAGGAAGCGCTGAGCGAGGTCGGCCTCGACGGCACCATTGACCGCTTCCCCGAGGAAATCTCCGGTGGTCAGGCCCAGCGCGTGGCGATTGCCCGCGCGCTCATTGGACCGCGCAAAGTTCTGCTCGCGGATGAGCCCACCGGTGCCTTGGATACCTCGACGGGCGAGGAGATCATGAAGGTTCTACGCGCGCGTATCGACGCCGGTGCTTCCGGCATTCTGGTCACCCACGAGCCGCGTTTCGCGGGCTGGGCCGACCGCGTCGTTATGGTTCGCGACGGGCGCCTCACCGGCGAGGAGGTGCGCTAATATGTCCGGCATTAATGCCGCTACCCGCCCGACGAGGCGTGATCTCAAGCTTCATCCATGGCGCACTCTGGCCGCCGTGATGCTCATTGCCTTGCCGGTGGCCCTAGTCATCGGAATTGCGCTCTTTGATAATTCCTCCGGACGGCTCTCCGCAGCCTTGAGCTCGCCCGATCGGTCCCTTCAGGTGAGCAACGAGCGTCAGGACATTGCCAACGAAGACGTTCCCCGCCTGGCCGCCCAGGTGCTGCCAAAAGGCCTCAGCGTCAGCCCGGTCACCACTTTTTCTAGCACGTCACTTATCCATAATGGGAAGTCAACCAACTCCTGGGTAGATCAGTTCGACACAGAGAATCCGCCGGAACCGGCACAGGAGGCCGTCGATAAATTCAACCTTGGCCCCAACCAGGCAGTTCTGTCGCGTTCGACCGCACGCAAGATCGACGCCTCCGTCGGAGACGTCATCACCGTGCGCACCAACGCCCTCAGCGGCGATCGCCAAGCCACAGTCGCGGCCATTGCTCCCGAAAACTATGACTTTGTCACCTCCCCCACCCTCAATGACGCTCTCAGCGACCCGTCCTTTCAGATACGCACCTCCTGGGTCATCGTGGGTGACACGCCGCTGACCAAAGAGGACGCCGACCGCGCCCATGAAGCTGGGCTGGAAATCTGGGCACCGGAGCTGCGAGATACGGACCGACCCGATTCTGAGTCGGATTCCTTTGGTGGAATCCTGAGCAGCATTCTTTTCGTGCTTTTCTTCTTCGGCCTCTACGCCATCGCCGGATTGCTCATCCTTTTCCTTCTCGCGCCCGTCTTCACGCTGGCTACCGGACGCAATACGCGCCTGTACGCGCTGATGTCGAGCCAGGGTGCATTACCACGCCACATCATGTTCGCAGTGATGGCCTATGGCCTGCTGATGGGACTAATCGGCGCCACCATCGGTGGGATCGTTGGCCTCACGGTCTCGTGGGTGTGGTGGACAGCCCGCTATCCGGACTTTGCTGCACGCCTGCCCTTCCTAGCGATTGCTCTCGCGTGGCTCGTGGCGGTGGCAGGCTGTGTCATTGTCTCCATCGTTCCCGCATGGTTGGCACAACGTGGTGCCCTCTCCGCTGCAATCCAGGGAGCCTCTCCCGACCGCCTGCTGCGCTTTAGGAAGTGGATGGCCATCGGCCCTGCATTCCTTCTTCTGCTCGTACTATTCAGCTTCACTCCCTGGGGAGAGTACATCCCCACGGTGCTGGCTCTCTTCGGAGTCATCGCGGTTGCCGCGTCTGCCCCGGCCTTGGTCTTCCTGTGCTCCCTGTTGTCTCGCCGAGGCCCACTCGCATTGCGCCTTGCCGGGCGCGGCCTTACCCGGCGCAGCATGCATGCCTTGCCGACGTCCATCGCTCTCGTATCGGTCTCCTTCACAGCCTCCCTGTTTGGTGTAGGCGTCATGACCGATAGCGCAAAGAGCGTAGCCGAAGAAGCGCTTGTTATGCCGGAGACCACAGCGCTGATTGAGGAGACGACGTTTGACCAACCTACGCAGGCTTCTACGCCGGAAGAACGCGCAGCGGTAAAGGCCATCCAGCAGGCTACCGGTGCTCGCACACACTCCTTCTATGCTTTCCCCTCGTGGACCACGTCTTTTAGCCTTCCTGACGATGGTGAATTCTATGAGCTCAGCACCGAATTTGACTACCAGTGCTCACAGGTCGATCTCAGCAAACCGGTTGAGAGGGCAGTCTTCGTGGACAACCAAGGGCGGCGCACCGATGAGTCCGAGGAGGCCCGCCAAGAGTGCGCGCACGAGTTGATGACGACCTTCCCTTATAGCCCGTTGATCTATCAAAGCAGGATGATCCAAGCTGATTCCTCGCAGCTCGAGCTGTGGCAGTTCGACTCGGAAGAGGATCGACGTGCGGCGGCACAAACATTGGAGGCCGGCGGCATCGTGCTCCCCCACAGCAGCCACGTCGGGGACAAGACACACGGCACGGTAACCGTAAAGACGTATAACCGCGTCGACAGTCAAGAGCCAAGCGGAGCCCACAACGCCGATCTGCCAGTTGTTGAGGCCTTGCCTACCGTGGATCGTGACGTGGTCCTGATTAGCCAGCAGGCCGCTCAAAAGCTGAACATGAAGCCCTTCTACGTAGGCCAGGCCCTGGCGTTGGATGAGGCGCCGAGCGAAGCAGAGCGAGAGGAGCTGCGAGACCTAACAGCGAGCGCTTCGCAGTCGCGATACTCACTGGAGTTCGGTGTCTCCTCCCCCGAGAGCTTCCGCTACTACCTCGGCCTAGGAATGGGAATCATCTGCCTCATCGTGCTCGCGCTCATCATCGCCAATGCGGCTAACACCATGCGCCATGAAAGCACCGTGCTGCAGTCGATTGGCGCGCACCCCTCGCTGATGTCCAAGGTAGCCGCGTGGCAAACCTGGATAGTGGCCACCGCAAGCATGCTCTTCGGAGTGATCGCGGGACACCTTGGCACGTTCCTCTTCACTGATAGGTCCGCCTTCACCTTCTCTGAACCCCCACATGGCCTGCGCCCGCAGGACTACTTCACCCCGGATTGGTGGCAGTTCCTCGCCGTGCTTGTTGTGCCGCTCATAGCCGCCGCTATAGCGGCCGCGGTCAATCGCAGCGATAAGACAGCCCCGCTCACCGCACGGGATCGCAGCGAGTCGCGTTCGTTGACCTAGCCTTCGTGGCCCACCGTTCCCCGACCGAGCCTTCGGCCGGGGAACAACTCTTTTCACACCCCCAACCCCTACCCCCATTCTTTAAACCTTCACTTTACCCCTGTAACAATTTTCACTTCTTTCACACACGTAACACGCTGGGCTGTTCGATAGTTTTTCGAACAATTCCTGTATTTACCTGCATTTTTGCGCATTGCGCAGGGTGATAGCACGGGATAGTTTGTATCTCGTTGCCACGGAAGCTCAGCACACGGCCGAAACCGCACCGGCGTGTCGCAGACTTCGAGGCACAACGCGGCTGATATGGCCGCATCCTATCGCTCACAGGCTTTCCGCCGGCTACGACGGCGGAAGCGAGCCACCGCAGGACTTAAGGACGTGAAGTAATGAAGCGCACGCTCAGCGCACTCGCCGCCATGGCGGTCACCACCGCCACCGTGACGGCCCCAGCGTTCGCTGCCGAACCGGCAGCAAGCGTGGATGTCTCCGACGGGTCCAGCCAGGGCCCGACTGCCGACGACGTCGAAGTCAAGGAAGACTCCAAGGCCGACCTCTTCAAAGCATTCTCCGGGCTGCTCGTTTCGACGGCCGGGGCCCTCAACGGGGCATCCACTCCAGAGATCAACTCCACGCAGGACGGCCTCGATATCGTCCTCGACCCCTCCAGCATTCCCGGACTCGCTGAAGCCTTCGCGCCGCAAGGCGATCACTCCGGCCTCACCCCTACCCGCAGCCAGGACGCAAACGGTAACACCGTGGTCTTTCCGACCTCCGGAACCTTCACCTCCGGCTTCGGACCGCGTTGGGGTTCCTTCCACAATGGCATCGACGTGGCGAACCCAATCGGTACGCCCATCTACGCCGTCATGGATGGAGAGGTCATCTCCTCCGGCGCAGCCCAGGGCTTCGGCAACTGGATCCGCATCCAGCACGACGACGGCACCATCACCGTCTACGGCCACATGCCCAGCGACCAGCTGCTGGTCGACGTCGGCGACCGCGTCGAGGCCGGCGACCAAATCTCCGTCATCGGCAACGAGGGCCACTCCACCGGCCCGCACCTGCACTTCGAGGTTCACCCGGGCGGCGGCGCAGCCGTTGACCCGGTGGAGTGGTTCAGCGAGCGCGGCATCCACATCTAAAGCCTTAGAGCTTTTCCATCGGCACACCACCGATGAGCATGAGGCGGACCTTGCCTGCTGAGCCGAAGTCCACGGTGACTGTCGCCCGCGCGCCGGTACCGGAGGCTTCGATGACCGTGCCTAGCCCGTATTTTGCGTGGTTGACACGGTCCCCCACAACTAAATTGAGATGGTTATTCTTCGGCATTGATGTCGCCGAAGCTGGCTTGCGCGAGCGCTGCGAAGGGGAAGACGCAGCGCTCCGCGAGCCATAGCCGCCGCCACGGGAACGGAAGAACCCGCTATCTGAGCCGAAGGTTCGCCCGTATTGGTAGGAATCATCTCCGCCCCACGCACTGGACAGCGAGCTGTCCGGTTCTTCACGGCGCCAGTCGATGAGGTCCTCAGGGACCTCGGCGAGGAAGCGGCTGGCCGGGTTCGTCACCGGGTTGCCCCAAGACGAGCGGAGAATCGCACGCGTGAGGTAGAGCTGTTCCCTAGCACGCGTAATGCCCACGTAGGCAAGGCGGCGCTCCTCACTGAGCTCCTTCGGGTCTCCCAGGGAGCGCATGTGCGGGAATTGGCCATCCTCCCAACCGGTGAGGAAAACGACGGGAAACTCAAGGCCCTTCGCGGTGTGCAGGGTCATCAACGTTACTACCCCGGACTCATGATCTGGAATCTGGTCCGCATCAGCCACGAGCGAAACCTTTTCGAGGAACGCTTGAAGCGAGCCCGGCGCGGCTTCGCCTTCCGAAAGCTCCGGGGCTGCCTCTGCGTCCGCGCCCATAAAGGCCATTTCATTGGCGGCTTCAGAGCTGAACTCGCGGGCCACCGATACCAACTCGTTGAGGTTGTCTAGGCGTGCCCCATCCTGCGGGTCATTGGAGTTTTCCAGCTCCGCGCGGTAGCCGGTGGCGTCCAAAAGCGCGTTGAGCAGCTCCCCCAAATCCGGCTGGCCCGTCACCTCATTGACCATGCCCGGAATCTGTGCGCGCACGCCGTCCATCATCTCGTTGAATTTGGTGACGGCATTGACCGCCCGCGTGCCAAGGCCTGCGACCTTTCCTTCGGCCGCATCACGGAGAGCCGCCCCAAAACTAACGCCAAGGTTCTCCGCATGTAGAGCGATTTGCGCCTGCGCCTTGTCACCGATGGCGCGTTTTGGCACGTTGATGATGCGGCGCAAGCTCACCGTGTCATCCGGATTATCCATAATGCGCAGGTAAGCCACCATGTCCCGGATCTCGCGGCGCTCGTAGAAGCGCGTGCCGCCAACCACCTTGTACGGGATACCCGAGCGCACGAAGATATCTTCCAACGCGCGGGAGGCGTTATTGGTGCGGTACATCACCGCAATATCGGAATACGCCGTGCCTTTATCCGCCAGGGAATCAATTTCCGAGGCGATATACCGCGCCTCGTCGTGCTCGTTATCCGCCACATACCCGACGATCTTGTCGCCTTCGCCGTGGGCGGTCCACAGATTCTTCTCGCGGCGGCCCTCATTCTTCGCAATCACCGCATTCGCCGCGTTCAGGATGGTCTGGGTCGAACGGTAGTTTTGTTCAAGCAGAATCGTGTGCGCTTGCGGGTAGTCCCGCTCGAACTCCTGGATATTCCTGATGGTGGCTCCGCGGAAGGCATAGATCGACTGATCAGAATCACCCACCACACAAAGTTCCGGGGCATCCGGCGGCAGCTCGCCCCTGCCCACCAAGGCCGAAACGAGCGCGTACTGCGCGTGGTTGGTGTCCTGGTATTCGTCGATAAGCACATGCTTAAAGCGGCGGCGATAAAACTCCACCACCTGTGGGTGCTGGTTAAAGATGCGCACCACTTCCCCGATGAGGTCGTCGAAATCCACCGCGTTCGCGGCGCGCAGGCGGCGCTGATACTCCTCGTACACGCTCGCCACAGTGAGCTCAAAAGGATTCTTCGTCCGCTCTGCCTCCGCCCGGGCCCGCTCCGGGGAAATGAGCTCATTCTTGCGGTTCGAGATCTGGTTAGCCAAAACACGCGCAGAGTACTTCTTCAGGTCCAGCTGCATGTCTTTGGCAATCATGGTGAGCAGCCGGCGCGCATCATCGCCGTCATAAATGGTGAAGTTCGTGTTCAACCCCGGCACCAGCTGAGCATTGTTGCGCAGGATGCGCACGCAGATGGAGTGGAAGGTTGACACCCACATCCGCTCCGCCACGGGGCCGACAAGCTGGCCGACGCGCTCCTTCATCTCCGCGGCTGCCTTGTTGGTAAAGGTAATGGCGAGGATCTGCCACGGCGCTACCCCACGCTCGCGCATGAGATAGGCAATGCGACGGGTCAACACCGCGGTCTTTCCCGAGCCCGCGCCGGCCACAATGAGCAACGGCGAGCCCGAATGTGTCACGGCCTCCTCCTGTTGCGGGTTTAAACCTTCCAGCAGAAGATCATTTCCCTGGCTGGAAGGGGCATCCGCGTTGTGCCCGGACGCGGGAAACAGGCCACCGGCGGAGGTGTCGGCGGAAGGATCAGACGAAGAACGAGGCCTAAACGGAGAAGTGTTGTTCATAATGCTCTCCAACCTACTAGCACCACCGGACATTGCCGTCCACGCCGCTTCTTATCGACGAATACCGACGTCACGGCACGCGATTCCCGTTTGTCTTAACGTGGTGGCACAATCTTCACTCATGAGCGCTTCACATCCTGACACCGCAGATTCGGGCTTAACCCCCGAGCACCAAGACCCCAACGTCGTGGACAACGGCCTCGACATCCGCATGCCCTCGGGCACGGATGACCCGCTCAGCGATGCTGAAATCCAACGCTACCGCGAGGAGATCAACCGCCTCGACCGCGTGATCCTCGACGCTATTAAGCGCCGCACCGATATTTCCCGCACGATTGGTAAGACGCGCATGAGCTCGGGCGGTACCCGTTTGGTACACACCCGCGAAATTGCCATCCTCAATGAGTTCCGCGACGAGCTTGGCGAGGAGGGCCCCGCGATTGCCTCTGCCCTGCTGCGGTTGGGGCGCGGCAAGCTCGGCTAATCTAGCACCAACTCGGACTAATCCCCAACGCACGCGCACCTGAAGTAGCGGTGTTTTAGGCTCTCAGCATGCATGTGTACTCTCGCTCCGCTGTAGTTCTCACCGCAGTTGCCACTGCCTTAGTGTTGACCGCCTGCGGCAGCTTTTCTTCACCTGAGACCTCAAATTCCGCTACTCCACTCGACCATCCCTCCGTCAGCGACTCCGAACGCAGACAAGGTTCCGGAGCATCCGGAACAATGCAAGGCTCCGAAGAGGTCCTCGACGGCGATGCGCTCTGGGTTAACTCCACTGAAATCCCCCATGCAGAGCTGCTTGAGCCCCGCAATAACTTGTACAACGCACTAAAAGCCGACTACTACATGGACGTGGGAGTATTGACGCCGGGTGCGGCTATCTATAACCGCACGAATGATGGCCGGTGCTCTACCGGTCATTTCGCCGGCGATGGGCAGCGCCTCTTTATCCTTACCGCCGGACACTGCGGGGACAAGGGCGACAGCTTCTACTATGAAGATCGCTCCGGCAGCGAGGTAGAGATAGGCCAGATGGTAATGAAGGCCAGCAACACCAACACAGATAGCATCAACTCGGCCGACATTGCGCTGATCGAAGTGTCCAACCCCGACGCCGAAGTATCTACCTCACCGGCGCTCAATGCGCCTTTAGCCGGATGGATGAGCCTGGAAGAAATCACGCGAAAGAAGCCCACGTTGTGCTTTGCCGGTTCCACAGCAGGCATTGCCTGCGACCCTTTCATCGACCGATTCGGTGCTCAAGGGCTTTTCACCTTCGGCAGCTACAGCGATACCGGTGATAGCGGTGGTCCTGTCTACGCCTCCATCGACGGCAAACTATATGCAGCAGGAGTCGTGTCCTTTGGCGACTATTACGATTACTCCGGCTCCGAGACGGGCGCCATGGAGATCGCAAACACAATGAAGCAATTCGGCCTCAAGCTTTACGCCTAGCTCAACCCAGCGCAGCCTTCTGTCTCGGCACCGAAGAGATTTCTGGACTACGGTGGACACAGTAAGTTTCATGTCTGCTACCTGCCAGAAAGGCTTTTGCAATGGACATCACCGCTCAGCCGCAGTGGGCCGCGCTCACCTCGCTTTTTGAGAGCAAGAAGGACCTCAACCTGCGTGAGCTTTTTGCCAACTCCGCTTCCCGCGCCGCAGACTTTTCTTTCGATGCTGCGGGCCTGCACGTGGACCTGTCGAAGAACCTCATCGATGAGGAAGTCGTCACCGCTTTGGTGGATCTTGCCCGCGCCGCGGACGTCGAGGGCCGCCGCGACGCCATGTTCACCGGCGAGCACCTCAACAACACCGAGGACCGTGCTGTGCTGCACACCGCGCTGCGCCTGCCTGTGGAGAAGGACTTGAGCGTCGACGGCCAAGACGTTGCTGCCGACGTCCACGAGGTTCTGGGCCGCATGCGTGACTTCGCCACTGCACTACGCTCCGGTGCGTGGCTGGGGCATACGGGTCACACCATCAAGAAGGTCGTCAACATCGGCATCGGCGGCTCCGACTTGGGCCCCGCTATGGCTGCCAAGGCGCTGCGTTCCTACGAGGTAGCGGGTATCAGCGCGGAGTTCGTTTCTAACGTCGACCCGGCGGATCTCGCCGCGACTCTCGACGGCCTCGACGCCGGCTCCACCCTCTTCATTGTCGCTTCGAAGACCTTCACCACCCAGGAAACCCTGGCCAACGCTCACGCCGCACGCCGCTGGCTGATTGAGCAGTTTGATGGTGATGAGTCGGCCGTCGCCAAGCACTTCGTTGCCGTTTCCACCAACGCGGAGAAGGTCGCGGAGTTCGGCATCGACCCCCAGAACATGTTTGGCTTCTGGAACTGGGTGGGCGGCCGCTACTCCGTTGATTCCGCTATTGGCCTGTCCCTGATGTGCACCATCGGCCCACTAGACTTCATGCGCTTCCTCGAGGGCTTCCACGCCATGGACGAGCACTTCCGCACCGCGCCTCTGGAGCAGAACGTGCCGGTGCTCATGGGCCTGCTCGGTGTCTGGTACTCCAACTTCTTTGGCGCGCAGACCCACGCGGTGCTGCCTTACTCCGAGGACCTCGGCCGCTTCCCTGCCTACCTGCAGCAGCTGACTATGGAGTCCAACGGCAAATCCGTGCGCCGCGACGGCACCGCTGTCACCACCGGCACCGGTGAAATTTACTGGGGCGAGCCGGGCACCAATGGCCAGCACGCCTTCTTCCAGCTCATGCACCAAGGCACCCGCCTCATCCCGGCGGACTTCATCGGCTTTGCCCGCCCGAAGGAGGACTTCCCCACCGCAGACGGCACCGGTTCGATGCATGACCTGCTCATGGGTAACTTCTTCGCACAGACCAAGGTGCTGGCTTTTGGTAAGACGGCGGAAGAGATTGCCGCCGAGGGCGTGGACCCGGCCGTGGTCCCGCACAAGGTGATGCCGGGCAACCGCCCGTCCACCACGATCCTGGCGGAGGAGCTCACCCCGCAGGCCCTCGGCGCGCTCATCGCACTCTACGAGCACATCGTCTTCACCCAGGGCATCATCTGGGACATCAACTCCTTCGACCAATGGGGCGTGGAGCTGGGCAAGCAGCAGGCCAATGACCTGGCACCGGCAGTCTCCGGAAAGGAGGAGGCCGCATCCGGCGACGGCTCGACCGATGCTCTGATCGGTTGGTATCGCAACCACCGCTAAGCACTGCTTGGCGACGTCCCCCCCGGCCGAACGGTCGGGGGTTCACCCGTTTTTAGCGGGCAATCGACGTGCGGGATCGCCAAGGCCGCGGATGCCCTGTGGGCGTCCGCATGTCCTTTGTATTTCGTGTCGGTTTACCCGCCGGGCGGTCCGAGTCCGCGTTGCGCGGCTTGATATGCCACTTGAGCGGTGATTGGTTCTCCCCAGGGCGGGATGTAGTCCACACCGCCGCGAATCCTAAACACGTAGCCAGCACCTGTTGGTTTCTCTGGGTCGTCATCATTGACGCCGTTGTGATAGGCACACAACATTGTCAGATTCGGTGGATCGGTGGTACCTCCTGCTTTCCACGGCACTAGGTGATGCACCTGGGCATAATCAGCAGGCTTATTACAGCCCTTCCTGGCACAGGTGGGATGCTCGGCGCTGGCCATCATGCGCTGCTCAAACCCGGCTAAACGCTTCATCCGGTGCAGCCACACCGGCCCGATCGTGGGGTGGATGAGGGTTACGTAGCCGATCTCGGCGAACTTGTAGTTCAGAAACTCCGCGCCGGTCATCCGGCCGCCATTGGTTAGTTCGAGCACGATGTCATCGCCGTCGCTGCTCACAATCTTGTCGAGCTTGTCCAAGGTGACGACCACGCTGGTGAGCACCGCCGGTTTGGTTCCGCCGTGGGATTTATTGAAGAAGACGTGGCTGGCTGCTTCCAGCAGATTGCTCTGGTTGATGGATTCCAGCACGCCGCGCATCTCAGTGACGGTCAGAGGGTCATCAGTAATGGTCAGCGAGTGCGGCCCATCAGCACGGTAGGTCATGCGCACCCCAGGCGTAGGAATACGTTTGGGCTTGAGCTCCTTTAAGCGCTTTGCCGCCACGGCTGGGATGTTCGGCGCCGGTGTGCCGGCCAGCTTGACCCGTAGGTTCCAGGCATGCAGCTGGTTCTGCAGCTTCTTCGTGTAGGCCTCGATGAGGCTCAGCGTGGCCAGGTCATGGCCTTGTTCGGCGGCTCGGCTGCGGGCCGTGCGTTGCTTACCCGTGAACTTGGTGGCTCCGAAGTAGATGTAGTTTAAGCGCGCCATTTCGGCGGCGTCGGCAGATGAAGCGCCGAGTGCGCGTAATCGCTTCTCGCCTCCTACCGCTTGCTTCACCAGTGTGATCCCCGAGTTGCGGTAGGAGAAATAGGTTTCTAAATCCCCCATGACTCAGCACACTAAACCACTCTGAGCTACCCCGCAACCGGAGACAGAAACGCTAGAGCTTAATCATCGATTCCCAGCCAAAGGGGATGTGGTCAGAGTCCACGATCTTGCGGCCGAACGGGAAGCACGTCACCGGGATCATCTTCAGGTTGGCCAGAGCCACCGGGATGCCCACGATGGTCACGGCCTGCGCCGCTGCAGTGGTGACGTGGCCGATAGCCAACCACAGGCCAGCGACAAGGAACCAGACAGCGTTAGAGAACCGCGACATGCCACCGGTACCTTTGACCGGTTGAATGACGGAGCGCCCAAAGGGCCACAGCGCGAAATTCGCCATACGCATCGAGGCCACACCGGCAGGAATCGTCACGACGGGGATGCAGGCCAGGATGCCTAGGAGAAAGTAGCCCAGTGCGAGGACAAGGCCACCAGTTGCCAACCAGATGATGTTCAAAATGATCTTCATGCATCCCAGCCTAGCGACGCGGCTGGCAGTGTGGGCACCACCAGATGACGCGCTCCAACTCTCCTTCGTCGCCGCCGGCGTCCACGCCACCCAGCGTGGACTTCTCAATGAGCGTTCCGCAGCGCCGACAGCGCTGACGGTTGCGCCCAAAGACATAAGTTGTCTCCCCTGCCCTTTTCACGCCGGTGGTCACCCGTACCGGGGAATCGCGGTTGGCCCAGATGAGGCGACGGGAGATGATGAGGATCTGGGAGACGTCGACAAGCGCTACAGGTGTTGCTGGATGAACGCCGGCCAGGAAGCAGATCTCGGCGCGGTATTCGTTGCCCAAGCCCGCCACGTTGCGCTGGTCCAAGAGTGCGGCGCCGATGCTGCGTTGAGGGCGCGACTCGATGCGGCGAACGGCCTCCTCGAATCCGCCTTCTTCCCATTCTGGCGCGAGGATGTCGGGGCCTAGGTACGCCATGCGCTGCTCAAACTCGCGGGCTGGAAAGACCTCGACCAGCCCTAGCCAATGCCCTACCAACTCAATATCACGCGGGGTGTTCTCCATCTGCAGCACCACGCGTGCGCTGTGACCGGGCTTGCGCCAGCGGTCCCCGGCATAGTGGATGGCCCACGTGCCCTCCATCTTGAGGTGGGTATGCAGGATGAGCTCGCCGCCGAAATCCATGAAGAGGTGCTTGCCATAGGGCCAGACCTCCTCGCACACCAGCCCGTCGAAGCGCACGGTGGCATAGCGCGGCACGCGCAGGGAGGAGGAGGTCACGCGCCGGCCTTCCATGAACTGCAGCCGGTTCGACAGCTGCAGTACGGAATCACCCTCAGGCACAGCAGAACCTCCTCACCAAACGGGTGCCTACTCTACCGGCGTATCCTTTCCCGCACCGAATGCCAGCGCACCCGGCTCCCACGGGGTGACCACGTGATGGCGAGACAGGTCTTCGATCCTCTTCACGCCGAGCAGCTGGAGGGTGTTCTTGAACTCTTCCGCCAACAGCTCAATGACGCGGTCCACGCCTTCCTTGCCGCCGGCCATCAACCCGTAGAGGTAGGCACGGCCGATAAGGACGAAGTCCGCCCCCAGAGCCAGCGCAATAGCGATGTCGACGCCGGACATCACACCGGAGTCGTAGATGATTTCCACGTCGGGTCCCACCTCTGCGCGCACGGCCTCAAGGGCCTGGAGGGTGTTGACCACGCGGTCGAGCTGGCGCCCGCCGTGGGAGGAGACCACGATGCCATCGGCGCCAAGATCGATGACCTTGCGTGCATCTTCTGGGTTGACGATTCCCTTGACGAAGAGCTTGCCCGTCCACTGCTTGCGAATCCACGCCAGGTCCTCGAAGTTGAGGCCTGGATCAAACATGGTGTTGACCAGCTCGCCCAGGGTGCCCGTGGTCGAGGTCAACGACGCGAAGGTGACCGGGTCCGTGGTGAGGAAGTTGAACCACCACTCGGGGCGCCACGCGGCATCGAAGACCGTGCCGGCGGTCAGGTGCGGCGGGATGCGCATGCCGTTGCGGGTATCGCGCAGGCGCTGGCCCGCCACGGGCGTGTCCACGGTAACCACGAGGGTGTCATAACCGTTGGCAGCAGCACGCTCGATGAGTTCTTGGCAGGCAGAGTGGTCCTTCCACAGGTAGAGCTGGAACCAACGACGCCCGCTATTGCCTTGGGACGCCGCGACCTCCTCCACCGAGCGCGTACCCATCGTGGAGAGCGTGAACGGGATGCCTGCGTCGCGGGCGGCTTGGGAACCAGCGTCCTCGCCTTCGGCATGCATGAAGCGGGTAAAGCCGGTCGGCGCGATGCCGAAGGGCAATGCTGCCGGCTCGCCGGCGATCTCGGTGTTTAAGGAGATGTCGTGCGCGCCATTGAGCACGTTGGGCATGAGGCGAACGTCGCGGAAGAAATCGCGGGATTCGCGGTAGCTGACCTCATCGCGGGCTGCACCATCGACGTAGTCAAAGGCCGCCTTCGGGGTGCGGCGCTTGGCAATCTTGCGCAGATCCCACACATCAGCGGCCTCTGCCAGGCGTGCTGCCCGGCGGTCGAGGTTGGGTGCTTCGAACCGCATGAGGTTCTTGAGCTCGGACACGTTGGGCAGTTGGCGCTTCAGCCGCATGAAAACAAGACTCCTTTTCTATTGGGCTATCAGCTTTTGAGGTTAGACCCATGAAAAGCCCGTGGGCTAAATGAAGGTGAATATCATTCAGCGGCGTCGACGGCGCGGGCGGAAACCACCTAGGCTGCCCGGTGCAGTCGATGGGCCACCAGACTCAGTGGAATCCTCCGGATCATCGAAGGTGAGCTCCTCCATCGCCTCGACAGCACGGCGCCCACCGCGACGTGCGGGACGGTAAGACTCGGCGGAGCGCGCGGCTTCTCCAGATTGGCCGTGCTGTCCTGCACGGCCGGAAGAGGCGGTGTGGGCAGCCCCCGTAATCCGCACGCCCTTTGGAGTTAGTGCTGCGCCCAGTGCGCGCAGCTCGCCGCCGAGCTTTGAATCGAAGATGGGCCGCCCATTCGCCTTTTCAATAACCACCTTGTTCAAGCGCCCGGCGGCAACCAGCTCGTTGAGGCCTGCAAGCACTGCGGCTAGTACCTCGGTGCGCTCGATGCCCTCGGGCAGAGCGTTGAAGAACGTGGTCAGCGTCTTTCCCCCGCGGGTCAGGTGCGCCACCGGCAAGCCATCCATGAGCACCACCAAGGCACCCGCGGCGCGGGTCGGGCGGGCTGCGGATTCGCCGGCATCCGTAGTGGGCCACGACAGCGCCGCACCATAGGGGTTGGCCGGGTCGGTCGCGGCAAGGACATAGGCCTGCGGCTCGCGGGTGCCGGAGGGCCAGCCCGTAACATCGGGGGAATCATCCACGCCGCGCAGGCGATCAATGACCGCAGGCGTGGAGAACTGCGCGGCCCCCAAGCCTTCAATGACATAGCCGCGCATGGCCTTGCCGGATTCCTCGAAGCCGGAGAGCACTTTATAAGCCAGGGCGAAGCCACCCAGGACGTCCTCGGCCACCACGGATCCGCGGGTGAGCACGCCGTAGCGGTCCAACCAGGCCTCGCCGTGCGCGATGGAGCGCGACGTCGCATCCGTGGCGGCGGGCACGGACAGCGACCACCGCCCCACCACGTCTGGTGCGGCCTGCGCACCAGACACATTGAGCGATTGCGCAAAGGAAGTGCGCCCCATGCGCAGTCGCGAACGCGATGGTCTGCGCCGCGCGCGATGCGCCGCACGCCCAGCGGGACCGCCTGCGGCAAGGTGGGCCCGGATAGGAGCGAAGGAATCGGGGCTGACTAGGCCAGCCTCCACCAGTCCCCAGAGGGCCTCGCGAACCTCCTCGGGCGTACCGCTCAGCTGCGGTTGAATATCGGAGATAAGATAGCTGCCGCCGCCCTGTAAGGCCTCGAGCAGCTGGGTTTGCAGCATGGACAAGCCCACCTCCTCTGCAGAAACCTGCGGGGCGAGCTGTGCGGCATAGTCCGCCGGTAGCAGCATGATCCAGGGGTCGTTCGAGCCAGCCTTGCCCGCGCCCACGATAAGGACCTCGCCGCCGGTGGTCAGCTCATCGAGCATCGTCGGCGAATAGTCCCCTACACGCGCAGGCAAGATGAGGCTCTCCCAGGCAGAGGCTGGCAGGCGCACCCCGGCCAGCTGCTCGATGACCGCAAAGACGCCGTCCACCCCGCGCAGCACCGGGCGCCGGCCCACCGCCGCCACCTGCTGCCAGTCAGGGAGGAAACGCCCAAAGGCCGCAGGCGAAACCGGCTGCGTGGCCGCCCGCGCGGCCGCCAGCGAGCGCGATCGGATGACCTTGAGCACCTCCGCCGCGCAGTACTCCTGCTCCTCCACGCCCTGCCGGTAGTGCCCAGCCAGGATGGAGTCCAGCCCATTGAGCGTGGAATGCGTCACCGCGGCCGACAGGCCAAAGGCCTCCTGCACATCGCGCGCCACAAAGGGCCCGCGCGTGCGCGCCCAGCGGCTGACTAACTGATCCAGGGCGTCGGTAATCGTGGCCTGCTGGGCGGGGATGCCGGGCGGGACGGGGATGCCCAGGCCGTCGCGAAGCAGCGGCGCATCAAGCGCCTGGGCCACGTGCTCGCGGCCGTTGATGCGCACCCGCATGATCCGCGCACCGAGCGCATCGAGTGCACTCAATGGCACCGTGGCGTGCGCGCCGAACTCCTCGACCGGGATGGGGCCCAGCACGCGCAGCAGGTCCGCGACCTCCTCGGTGGTCCGCGCCTGGCGTTCTACAGTGGTGCGCTGCAGCTGGGCGTGGACTTCAGCAATAACTTCAGCGGAGAGAAGCTCGCGCAGCTCCACCGTGCCCAGAAGCTTCGCCAACAGCGCGGGGTCTAGGGCCAAGGCCGCCGCGCGCTTTTCCGCCAGGGGCGAGTCCCCCTCGTACATGAACGCGCCGGTGTAGTTAAACAGCAGCGAGGACGCGAAAGGTGAGGGCTGCTCCGTGGTGACCTCCGCGATGCGAATGCGGCGGTGCGCCAGCTCCCGCATGACCTCCGTCAACGCCGGCAGGTCATAGACATCCTGCACGCACTCGCGCACAGTCTCCAGGATGATGGGGAAAGAGGGGTAGTTGCGGGCGACGTCGAGAAGCTGCTCCGCGCGCTGGCGCTGCTGCCACAAGGGCGCGCGCTTGCCCGGGTTGCGCCGCGGCAGCAGGAGAGCTCGCGCCGCGCATTCCCTAAACCGGGAGGCAAAAAGCGCGGAGTTGCCCACCTGCTCGGTGACGGTGTCCGCGATCTCATCGGCGTCGAAAAGAAAGAGCGCGGCATCCGGATCCGCCTCGCCCTGCGGCAAGCGCAGCACGATGCCGTCATCGCCCGCCACGGCCTGTGCATCCATCCCGGTACGCTCCGCCACACGCTGTCCCACCGCCAGCGCCCACGCCGCATTCACCGGCCGGCCAAACGGGGTGTGCAACAGCACGCGCCAATCCCCCAGCTCGTCCGTGAAGCGCTCCAGCAGAAGTGTCTTCTCATCCGGGATGAGCCCGGTGGCCTCGTTCTGTTCCTGCAGGTAGGCGGCGATATTGCGCCGCGCGTTCTCATCCGCATACCGCACCACCGACGGGTCCGCGTGTGCCTCCCGCCGAAATGCGCCCAGCGCCTTGCCCAGCTCATAGGGCCGCCCAGCTTGGTCACCGTTCCAGAAAGGCAAACGCCCGGTGTGCCCCGGCGCAGGGCTAACGAGCACTTGGTCGCGCGTGATCTCCTCCACGCGCCAGCTCGTCGCGCCGAGGGTGAAAATATCTCCCACCCGGGTTTCATAGACCATTTCCTCATCGAGCTCACCCACGCGGCGCGGCGCGGAACCGGCCTCACCAGTACCCACCAGGAAGACGCCGAACATGCCGCGGTTCGGGATGGTGCCGCCGTTGGTCACCGCCACGCGCTGCGCGCCGGGGCGCGGGGTGAGGATGCCTGTCACGCGGTCATAGACCACACGGGGTTTGAGCTCTGCAAAATCCGTCGACGGGTACACGCCGCTGATCAGGTCCAGAACGGAGTCAAAAACCTCGCGCGCCAAATCCTTATAGGGCCAAGCGCGGCGCACGGTGTCGTACCAACTGTCGGCCTCGAGTCCCTCGCTCGTGCCCGCGCTTGCCGACGCCACCACCGCCGCTACCGTCTGCTGTGCCAAGACATCCAACGGGTTGCGCGGGGTGTGCATCTCCTCGATGAGGCCCTCCTCCATGCGGGCGACTGTGAGTGCTGATTGCACGAGGTCCGCGCGGTGCTTGGGATAGAAGGAACCATGGGAGACCGCGCCGACGGAGTGCCCGGCGCGGCCCACGCGCTGCAGACCAGAAGCCACCGAGGGTGGGGATTCCACCTGCACCACCAGCTCCACCGCGCCCATGTCGATGCCCAGCTCCAGGGAGCTCGTGGCCACAACGGCTTTGAGCGTGCCTTCCTTGAGCATCGTCTCCGTCAGCGCGCGCTCATCCTTGGACACCGAACCGTGGTGCGCGCGGGCAATAACGGCAGGTGCCTTCCCGGCAACGTCCACCTGTTTCATCAGCTGGGCTGGGTCGCGCCGGGTCGCTGGGCTCAAGGATTCCGGATCGTGCTCCTGGGCATAAAGCTCGTTGAACCGGCTAGTAAGCCGCTCGGCGGTGCGACGGGAATTAACAAAGACGAGCGTGGAGCGCTGCTCCATAATTTCGGCGTAGAGCTCTTCTTCGATGAAGGGCCAGATGGACTTCGCCGTGGGCAGGGCGGAGTCTCCTACCCCGCTCTCTTCCTTGCGTTGCGCGTTTACGCGCAACGCGTCTTGGGGGCCTTGGGTGATGCCCAGGGGGTCGTCGACAGTCGCCTCCCCGATGGGGGAACCCTGCTCCGGGGTGGGCAGGTCCGACATGTCCTCGACCGGCACGTGGACGTCGAGCTGCCAGCGCTTCTTTGCGGGCGGGGCGATGATATCCACGGGACGGTCGCCGCCCAAGAAGTTCGCGACAGCACTCAGCGGCCGCACCGTGGCGGAGAGCCCGATGCGCTGGAACTCCCCGGCGATGAGCCCGAGGCGCTCCAAAGTCAGCGCCAGGTGCACGCCGCGCTTGGTGCCGGCCAGCGCGTGGATCTCATCGATGATGACGGTATCCACGGTCTTCAGAATCCCCGCCGCTTTGGATGTGAGCATGAGGTAGGCCGACTCCGGCGTGGTGATGAGGATGTCCGGGGGCTTGCGCACCTGGCGGGCCCGCTCTGCCTGCGAGGTATCCCCCGAGCGCACGCCGACGGTAATATCCGGCACCTCCAGGCCCAGCCGCTCGGCGGTGCGGGCAATGCCGTTGAGCGGGGCACGCAGATTATTCTCAACGTCCACGCCCAAAGCCTTGAGCGGTGAGATATACAGCACTCTCACGCCATCATGAGCTCCCTCGCGGGAGGGTTCATTGCTCAGCGGCAGCGCGGTCTGGCCTTCGCGCTCCACCAAAGAATTCAGCGCCCACAGAAATGCCGCGAGCGTCTTACCAGAGCCGGTCGGTGCCACAACCAGCGCATTCGCACCACCGGAAATCGCCTCCCATGCCTGCTCTTGGACGGGGGTGGGGGCGGCGAAAACGTCCTGGAACCACCCGGCCACCTGTGGGCGAAACTTCGCCAGAACGTTTTTAGACATGCCCTACTGTATCGCGCGCGCTAATCTGGTCACTATGACCGTTGAGATTTCTGATTCCCGTCTAACCAACTCCCTCGCCGATGGCTGCGGCGAAATCCTCAAAGGCGTGCGCAACGGTGGCCTGCTGCGCGGCTTGGCGCTGGGTGATGCCGGCGATGAGGCCGCTCAGGAGTGGATCTCCCGCGTCCTTGAGCAGCACCGTCCCAAGGACGGCGTCCTGTCGGAAGAGGCTGCCGATGACTTGAGCCGTCTAAAGAAGGAACGCGTGTGGATCATCGACCCGCTCGACGGCACCAAGGAATTCGCTACCGGCCGCCAGGACTGGGCCGTCCACATCGCGCTGGTGGAAAACGGCACCCCCATCCACGCGGCCGTCGGCATGCCGGACATGGGCGTGACCTTTAAGTCCTCCGACGTGCGCGCGGTGACCGGCCCGCTGTCGAAGAAGTTTGTGGTTTCCCGCAACCGTCCGCCGAAGGTTGCGGATTACGTCGCGGAGAAGATGGGCTTTGAGACCGTCGGCGTGGGCTCCGCAGGTGCGAAGGCGATCCACGTGCTCTTGGGCGACTATGACGGCTACATCCATGCCGGCGGCCAGTACGAGTGGGACCAGGCCGCCCCGGTGGGCGTGGCTTTGGCCGCGGGCCTGCACTGCTCGCGCCTGGATGGCTCCCCGATCAAATTCAACAATGAGGACACCTTCATCCCGGATCTTTTGATCTGCCGCCCGGAGCTGGCAGAGGAGATTCTGGAACACGCCGCCGCCTACGCGGAGGCCAACGGCGGGTACTAACCCCACGCGCGTGGCACGGGCGCAAGAGCGCTATCATGGCGACCATGATTGAGACTCCGTACGAGGACCTCCTGCGCCGCGTCCTGGAAGAAGGCGCTCCCAAAGGCGACCGCACTGGCACCGGCACCCTCTCCCTGTTCGGTGCCCAGCTTCGCTATAACCTGGCGGAGTCTTTTCCCCTGCTGACCACCAAGAAGGTCTACTTCCACGGCGTGATTGGTGAGCTGCTGTGGTTCCTGCGCGGTGACTCCAACGTGAAGTGGCTCCAGGAAAACAAGGTCCGTATCTGGAACGAGTGGGCCGATGAGGACGGTGAGCTGGGCCCCGTCTACGGCGTGCAATGGCGCTCCTGGCCCACGCCGGATGGCCAGCACATCGATCAGATTCAGGTCGCGCTCGATACCCTGAAAAACAACCCGGATTCGCGCCGCAACTTGGTCTCCGCGTGGAATGTGTCTGAGCTGGACAAGATGGCGCTCATGCCCTGTCACTTGCTTTTCCAGCTCTACGTCGCCGACGGCAAACTCTCCATGCAGGTCTACCAACGCTCGGCGGACATGTTCCTCGGTGTCCCCTTCAACTTGGCCTCCTACGCGGCGCTGACTCACATGTTTGCGCAGCAAGCAGGTTTAGAGGTAGGCGAGCTCATCTGGACCGGTGGGGATTGCCACATCTACAACGACCACATCGAGCAGGTTAAGGAACAGCTCTCCCGCGAGCCCCGCGAGTACCCGCAGCTCAAGCTCCACAAGGCCGAAAGCCTCTTTGACTATGACTTCGATGATTTTGAGGTCATCGGCTACGACCCCCACCCCACCATCAAGGCGCAGGTGTCCGTTTAATGCTGGGCGCAATCTGGGCTCAATCCCTCGACGGGGTCATTGGTGACGGCGTGGTCATGCCCTGGCACGTGCCGGAGGACCTCAAGCACTTCAAAGAGGTCACCATGGGCGCGCCTGTCATCATGGGCCGCAAGACGTGGGAGTCCCTCAACCCCAAGTTCCGCCCGTTGCCAGGCCGGGAGAACATTGTGCTGTCCAGCCGTCAGCCGGGCGAATGGTCCGCGGGTGCCACCGTGGTGGACAACCTCGACGCCGCACTTGACGCCACGCTTGACGACGCCTGGATCATCGGCGGCGGCCAGCTCTACAGCTCCGCCCTCGACCGCGTGGATACAATCGAGCTCACCCTCATGGGTGTACAAGTCGGCGATGCCTACGGCGCAGATGCCGTCCTGGCCCCGAGCGTTCCGGAGGAATTCAGCCTATCTGCCGATAGTGACTGGCTGACCTCCGAATCAGGCCACCTCACCATTCCCGGCCAGCCGCCCAGCGAGCTGCCGATGAAATACCGTTTCCTCACCTACGACAGAAAGGCTGCTGCTTAATGAGCACCAACGTTGCCACTCCCGAAACCACTGAGCACGTCACCATCTTCTTCGCCGATTGGTGCCCGTTCTGTGCCAAGCTGATCAAAAACCTGGACCGCACCGAAACCCCATACGAGCTCGTCAACGTCGAAGCGGATTCCCCCGACACCGCCGACATCAACGCCTGGATCGAGTCCGTCAACGACGGCAACCGCATCGTGCCCACCGTCCTCTACTCCGACGGCACCCACGCCACCAACCCTTCCGCCAGCGAGGTCCGCGCCAAGTACGCGGAGCTGGCCGGCGAATAAACGAAAGGCGACGCATTTAACGCCGCCCCACGCGGGGCTGCTAGTCTTACCTAGGTGCGCAACGCACCCCCGCCCCAGTAGCTCAGGGGATAGAGCACGGCTCTCCTAAAGCCGGTGTCGGAAGTTCGAATCTTCTCTGGGGCACGCTGTGAAGTCTCGAGACATCGTTCCGGTCGGTGTCTCGAGATTTTTTAGTTGCCCCGACTGGGGTTGAGTTCGTTGTCTTTCTAGTTGTAGTAGATCTTTTCTTCGGTGAGTGTGTAGGCGGCGATTTGTGCCCCAGTGATGGCTATTTTGACGTCGACGTGGTTGTCGATGCAGACCATGGTGATTGGTTCCCCGCCCCATCTGCGTCCGATGTAGAGGCGGCGTAGTGGGGTTGCCCGCAAATCGTGGACACGTAGTGGA
>NZ_KV802475.1:0-56789 GCF_001810695.1 Corynebacterium sp. HMSC065D07 | reverse complement strand
AAGGAAACAGCTAACCACCAGTGACAACACTGCCACCCGCGGACCACATCAAGGCACGCGGGCACATCGGTGATCCTTAAGTCAGCGCACTCGTCGGCCTAGGACAGGTTGAGACGAAAACCGGTGATCCCTGCCTGAACTTCCCCGGAATAGTGGGTGCACTGGTTCTAATTCAATACCGTGCACATAAAAGACTTGTTATCGTACTAGTAGCTACAGTGACCGAAGTTTTCACGCATGAAAGGACTACTCGTGACTAACCAAGTAAGCGTGTGGAAGATTGCCACCTCAATCGCAGTCGCGGGCAGCATCCTCCTGCTTATTCTTTACGTGGGTCTAAGCCGCTATTACAACTCACAAGAGCTCGCCATGCTTGTGAACGGCGCCACCGCCAACGGCCAGGACTACTCGGTGACAATCCACAATCAGCTCACCGGCGGCTACTCCTTTAACGCCCAGTAGGCAGGCTGAAAGCGCCATATCAAACCGGGCGCTTTCAGCCTCCAACAGCGCAAGTTCGCCCTGATCAGCACCAATAGCTCCAGACAGTGATGGTGGCCCGACCGGTACCGGAGGTGCTCGATGCGTTAGTCGGCGTCCGTGGACAGCGCCGCCACGAAGGCCTCCTGCGGCACGGACACGGAGCCGATGGACTTCATGCGCTTCTTACCGGCCTTCTGCTTCTCCAGCAGCTTGCGCTTACGGGAGATATCGCCGCCATAGCACTTGGCCAGCACGTCCTTGCGCATCGCGCGGATGTTTTCACGCGCGATGATCTTTGAGCCGATGGCCGCCTGGACCGGCACCTCGAACTGCTGGCGCGGGATGATCTCCTTGAGCTTCTTCGTCATCTTGTTGCCGTACCACTGCGCGGAATCACGGTGCACGATAGCGGAGAAGGCATCCACCGGATCACCGTTGAGCAGGATGTCCACCTTCACCAGGTCCGCCAGCTGTTCGCCGGCCTCCTCGTAGTTGAGGGAAGCGTAGCCCTTGGTGCGGGACTTCAGCATGTCGAAGAAGTCGAAGATGATTTCACCCAGCGGCATGGTGTAGCGCAGCTCCACGCGGTCCTCAGACAGGTAGTCCATGCCGCCCATCTGGCCGCGCTTGGACTGACACAGCTCCATCGTCGGGCCCACAAACTCCTCCGGCACGATGATGGTCATCTTCACAATCGGCTCGTGGACCTCACGCAGCTTGCCCGCCGGCCAGTCGGAGGGATTGTGCACATACGATTCCTCGCCGTCCTCGGCCACCACGCGGTAGGTCACCGACGGGGCGGTGGAAATCAGGTCCAATCCAAACTCGCGCTCCAAACGGTCACGCGTGATTTCCATGTGCAGCAGGCCCAAGAATCCGCAGCGGAAGCCGAAGCCCAGGGCCACGGAGGTCTCGGGCTCGAAGGTGAGGGAGGCGTCGTTAAGCTGCAGCTTCTCCAGCGCATCGCGCAAGTCCGGGAAGTCCGCCTGGGAAATCGGGAACAAACCGGAATACACCATGGGGTTCGGGTCGGCGTAGCCCTTGAGCGGCTCGCTCGCGCCATTCGACGCCCACGTAATCGTGTCACCCACCTTGGTCTCACGCACATTCTTCACGCCGGTAATGAGGTAGCCCACCTCGCCCGGGCCCAGGCCCTCGCACTTCTGCATGGTCGGTGAAACAATGCCCACCTCCAGCAGCTCGTGGTTGGCACCCGTGGACATCATGGTGACCTTCTGGCGCGGAGTGAGCTTGCCGTCCATCATGCGGATATAGGTCACCACGCCGCGGTAGGTGTCGTAGACCGAGTCGAAGACCAAGGCGCGGGCCGGGGCATCGGGCCCGAACTCGGAGGTGGGCGCCGGGACAAGCTCCGCAACCTTGTCCAGCAACTCCGCCACGCCCTCGCCGGTCTTACCGGAGACGCGCAGCACCTCTTCCGGCTCGCAGCCGATGATATGGGCGATCTCCAGGGAGTACTTCTCCGGGTCGGCCGCGGGCAAGTCAATCTTGTTAAGGACCGGGATGATCTCCAGGTCATTCTCCATGGCCAGGTAAAGGTTGGCCAGGGTTTGGGCCTCGATGCCTTGGGCGGCGTCGACAAGCAGGATGGCGCCCTCACACGCCTCCAGCGCGCGGGAGACCTCGTAAGTGAAGTCCACGTGGCCGGGCGTATCGATCATCTGCATGACGATCTCCTCCCCCTTCAGGGGACCGGACTGGGGAATCCAGGGCAGGCGCACGTTCTGCGCCTTAATGGTGATGCCGCGCTCGCGCTCGATATCCATGTTGTCGAGGTATTGGTCGCGCATGTCGCGCTCCTCTACCACCTGCGACAACTGCAGGATGCGATCAGCCAGCGTCGACTTGCCGTGGTCGATGTGGGCGATAATGCAGAAGTTTCGGATCTTGGACGGATCCGTAAACGTAGTAGCCGCGAAGTTTGTAGACATGCGTTTAGAATAGACGACATGTCTAGGTTGGCCCGCATTCTCGGCATCGGAGGCCCCGAGCCTGTCGACGCCGGCCTCGAGCGCATCACCGAACGCTTGGGGTTGAACCAAAACGATTCCGTGACGGAACCCCGCAAGGCCGCCGATATCCGCGTCGAGGCCGCTTCCGCCCACCCGCGCAGCGTCTTCTTCACCCCGGACATGGACGGGCAGGCTGACTCCGGGGAAGTCGTGTGGGTGTGGGCGCCCTCCGATGGCAAGCAATCCCCGCCGCGCGAGCGCGCAGTGCTGATTGTTTCCCGCACGCGCACCACGGTGTTAGGTCTGCTTATTTCCTCCAACCCGGGCCACGCGAACAAAGAAGAGTGGCTCGATATCGGCACCGGCGAGTGGGATGAAACCGGCCGGCAATGCTGGGTGCGGATGGATCGAGTGCTGGAGATTTCGGAGGAACAGTGCCGCCGGCAGGGCACGCTCTTCCCGGAGCGGCGCTTCGAGCGCATTGCCAACCGCCTGCGCTCCCGCTATCACTGGGCGTGATTTGGGGATTTAGCCTGCGCCCTGATAAATTTCTTGGGATGCCGGGGCTCGCTGGCGGTCAGGACCTTGGGTCCGCCTTCCTCGGTAAAGCATTCCTACGACGATAAGAGGTAAACGATGGCAAACATCAAGTCCAAGCAGAAGCGCATCCTGACCAACGAGAAGTCTCGTCAGCGCAACAAGTCCGTACGCTCCGCCGTGCGTACCGAGATCCGCAAGTTCCGCGAGGCCGTCGCCGCTGGCGACAAGGCTGCCGCTGAGAAGCAGCTGCGCGTTGCTTCCCGCGCACTGGACAAGTCCGTGTCTAAGGGCGTCTTCCACCGCAACACCGCGGCTAACAAGAAGTCCGGTATGGCCACCGCCTTCAACAAGATGGCCTAAATGAAACCGCTCCTGAAGTGGGTGGGGGGAAAGCGCCAACTGCTACCCGTTATCCACTCCATGCTGCCCGAGAGCTTCGACGCTTATGTCGAGCCTTTCTTGGGCGGCGGGGCGGTTCTTTTTTCTTTGGCGCCCGAACGCGCCCGGGTCAATGACCTGAACACCGAGCTCATCACCGTCTACGAGGTGGTCCGCGATGACGTGGACGAGCTCATTGCCCTTTTAAAGGGCTATCCGAATGATTCGGATTTCTTCTACGAAATGCGCGCCCGCGACCGCGAGCCGGGTTTTGCGCATTTGAGTCCCGTGGAGCGGGCTGCACGCACGATTTATCTCAATAAGACCTGTTATAACGGGCTTTATCGGGTGAATAACTCGGGTCAGTTCAACGCCCCGTTTGGCCGCTATGCCAACCCGAAGATCTGTGATGAGCCCAATCTGCGCGCTGTATCGGAGTACCTGTCCTCCCACGACGTGACGTTTTTTAACGGCGACTATGCCGCGGTGGAGGCCAATGAGGGGGATTTCGTTTACTTCGATCCGCCCTATGATCCGGTCAACCCCACCAGCAATTTCACCGGCTACCAGTCGGGTGGTTTTGGGCGCGCGGACCAGATTCGGCTGAAGGAAACCTGCGATGCCCTTAATGCCCGCGGGGTAAAGTTCCTGCTGTCGAATTCGGCGACGGACTTCATCAAGGAGCTGTACGCGGACTATCGCGTCGAGATTGTCGGCGCTACGCGCGCGGTGAATTCCGTGGCGTCGAAGCGCGGCAAGGTCGATGAGGTGCTCGTGCGCAATTATGCTTAACGACGCCGCCTGGGACCTCGTCTACCCCCACCTCGCCGCCGACATCGCGGACCAGGGCTATGTGGTGTTGCCCGCCGCGAAGCTCAAGGAGCTTTCCGGGCGCGAGCCGCGGTTGATGGCCAAGCACGATTTTTCCGCCGCGCGCCCCGAGGTGCTTCGCCAGCACGGGTTGTCCATGCTGCCGATTCGCCGCGATGCCTACCTGATTGGCCGCTTTGACCTGTACCAGCCTTTCCCGGAGGAGGCCGGGCCGCTGAAGTCGATGCCGGTTCCGGGGCACATCCAGTCCATTGACTTCGAGAACTTGACCTCGGAGGCCGCAGCGTTGACCGCAGCACACTTAAGCGGCATGCTCGATGATTTCTTGGGCGGTGAGTTGGTACCGACCGTCAGCGGGCGCATGTCGACGCTCACGCTGCCCATGCGGGTCGGCGGACGCGATATCGAGGTGGACCGCGCCCAGATGGAGATCGACGCCGGCTTCGAATCCGCCGAGCACCTCGTACTCGTGGAAGCGAAGAACCACGTCTCCCCCGATTTCAACATCCGCCAGCTCTACTTCCCTTTCCGCCGCTTCTCGCTGGCACTGGATAAAGAAGTGGTGCCGGTGTATCTGGTCTATTCCAATGGCATCTTTCACTTCTACCGCTACGCGTTTAGGCAGCCGGAGGACTTCCGCAGCATCGAGCTGGTGAGCGCGGCGCGCTACGTTTTGGGCGAGTCCGGTGTGACTGATGCGGCGGTGCGCGAGGTTCTGGAGCACACGAAGGTCGAGGGCACGCGCGTTCCCTTCCCCCAGGCGGATTCCTTTGCCCGCGTCATCAGCTTGCTGGAGAACCCCGTGCCGAAGGCGGAGATGCCCGAGGCCTTCGGCTTTACCCCGCGCCAGGCTGATTACTACACCAACGCCGCCCGCTACTTAGGTTTGACCAAGCTCAGCGGCACGCGCGACGAGCGCAACCTCGCCCTCGTTGAGGCGCTGGCCTCGCGGCCGGTGTTCCGGGAGATGGTGCGGTTTGTCGTCGATAAGCACTGCGCGCTGAGCAAGGCCGAGGCGGCCGGGTTCATGCGCGCGGCCAACCTTGGCCTGAGTGAGACGACCCTACGCCGCCGCTCCGCCACGGTCGCGGCGTGGTCCCAGTGGCTCAAAGAACTACTCGATCAGTCCTAGGCGGCCTGGATACCGGCCCACACCAACGCACAGCCGGCCACCACGAAGAAGGCACCGGAACCGATGTCGATCCACGGGCCGGCGGCCAACAGGCGGCGGCGGATCGCGCGGGTCGAGATGACCGCCGAGAGGACAACGAAGAGCAGGTAGCTCGACAGGGACAGGCTCAACACCAAGGCCACCGAAAGCCACACCGGCGGGTGCGGCGGCAGCAGCGGGGCGATCATGGCGGCGAGGAAAAGCACGATCTTTGGGTTGGACAGGTTGGTGGCCAACCCCGTGCGGAAGACCTTGCCCACCGAACCCAAGCGGGCGGCGGCCTCCTCCTCATCCACCGGCGGCTGCTTGCGCAGCTCTAGCCCGGAGCGAATGGACAGCACGCCCATGAAGACGAGGAAGCAACCGCCAATCACCTGAATCAGGGAGAGAACTCCCGGGAAGGCGGTCAGCAAAGCGGCCGCGCCAAACACAGTCAGCGTGCACCAGAACAGCACGCCGACCTGAATGCCCGTCGACGCCGCGATGGCGTGGCGGCGCGAGCGCGTGGCATAGCGTGTCACCAGCACAATGTCGGGGCCGGGTGCCGCCGCGCCGACGAGGTTCATGAGGAGGATGGCCGCAAACGCGGACCAGCTCATGACAGGCGCTCGAGAAGGTCCTCACGTCCGAACATGCGAGCCGAGTCGAGGGCATTTGGCTGGCCGGCAGTGGGGTCGGCGCCGGCGTCGAGAAGGGCGTCGATCACCGCGTCTTCCTTCTTGAAAATAGCCCCGGCCAACGGCGACTGGCCGCGATCGTTGAGGAGATTAACGTCGGCGCCCGCCGCGGCGAGCTGGCGCACCAGCTCCGCATGGCCGTGGTAGGCGGCGAGCATGATGAAGGACTGCCCGTCCTGGTTCACCATGTCCACGTTGACGCCCTGCTTGATGTACTCGAGCAGCGTGGCATCGCCGTTGCGGGCAAAATCGAAAAGCTTGGTGGCAAAGTTCTGGATGTCATCCATGGAGGGTTAGTCTAGCGCGCCAGCTCCGCCACCCGCTTAACGGCCGCCTCGATGGCGAAGTCCTCGTCCCCGCCCTGACCCTTGACCGCGGCATCCAGCTCCGACATGAGGATCACGGCCTTGGTGATATTCTCTCCCGACCAGCGCCGCGCCACCGGGTGGGTGAGCTTGATGGCATAGGGCGCCATGCCGGTCTGGGAGGCCAGGGAATACTGATCCCCGCGCGCGGTGTAGAGGCGCGCGATGTTGCCCACCTTGTTCGCCAGGGCAGATGCAATGGCCACGGGGCTCGCCCCCAACTGCAGCGCCCGACGGCACGTGGACACCGCCGCCTCCACGCGGCCGGCCACGGCGGCATCCGCGATATCCCAGTTGGCCACCTCGGCCACGCCCACGTAGTACGCGTGCACCGCCTCGCGGGTTACCTTGCCCCCGGTATCGAAGACGAGCTGCGAGATGGCGGAGGCGAGCTCGCGGAGGTCGGAGCCGACACCGTCGAGAAGCGCCTGCACCACATCCGGTGTAGGCCGCACCCCGTGCGAGGCGAACTCACGGGTGGCCCACTGCGCGAGCTCGTTCGGGTAAAGCGAAAAGACCTCATGCACCTCGGCCGTCTTGCGCAGCGCCGCGATGAGCTCCGGCGGCTTCTTCTTTTTCTTCAGCGTCTTCGCCGTCACCGAGTACATCAAAATGAGCGTGATACCGGGCATGGGATTAGCGCAGGCGTCGAGGAGGATCTTCGTGACCTCCTTACCGGCCCTCTCCACGTCGCTGATGACGATGACGCGGTCCTCCCCAAACAGGGAGGGGCTGGTGGCTTCCAGGATCTCGCCCTCGCTGACCTCGGAGGCCTTGAGCTTGGTTACCTCGCCTTGTTGGATGGACAGGCGGGCGCGCTCGGCCAGGAATTCATCATCGCCGAGGATGAGGTGCACGGGGGCAGAAGACATGCCTGTCATCTTAGCAACGCCGCAATGACCCACCCGCCAAGCAGGAGCATCGCGACGGGCCCCGCCGCCACGGTGGTCACCGGCATGGAGGCGGCGACGAAGTGGATCCAATCCGCCAGCGGCTCAATAAGTATCACCAGCGGCCTGCCCCACCCCACCTGCGCCAGAACGGCGGCGATGAGCCCCACGACGGTGATGACGGGCACGACCGGGGCCACCAGCACATTCGCGATGACAGACACCACCGAGACCCGCCCGGACATCAGCGCGATGAGCGGCATGGTCACGATGTCCGCGGCGATGGCGACCGCAAAGGCCCGGGCCACGATGCCCGTGCCCAGCACCCGCAATAGCAGCGGGCTGAGTACTACGATGCCGGCGGTAGCCGCGACGGAGAGCGCGAAGCCGAAGCTGACCGCTAGGTCGCTGTCCGCCGCGAGCAGAAAGAGCACGCCAAGAGCCAGGGCATGGAGCGGCTCCATCTTCGAGGAGCTGAGCACCGCCGCCAGCCCCGCCAGCCCAGCGACGGTGGCGCGCTGGACGGAGGGCTCCCACCCCACCAGTGCCACGAACAACGCCAACGCGCTTGCCGACGCCCCCACCCTCACCCTCTGCCCCGGCACCACCAACGCGGCCGCGGTGCACACGATGGCGACGTTGGAGCCGGACACAGCACTCAAATGCGATAGACCCGTGTCGATGTAGAGCTGCTTATCCTCGGGGCTTTGCAGGCTGGTATCGCCCAAGACCATGCCGGGGATGAGGCCGTTGTCACACACGGCACGGAAGTTTTCCGCGACCGTCGCCGTCCAGCTGTGGGCGTGCGCGGTGAGCTCACCACTAAAGACGGTTGTGCCCACCCCTACCTGATCCGAGGGGCCGGGGTGACCGTGCACCGTCACCAGCGAGCCACCGAAGGCCTCCGGTTCCTCCTTGAGGAAGACCGGCAGCTGCGCCGGGTAGCCCGGCACGCGCAGGCGCACCATCCACCCGGATGCCGTCTGAACCGGGTCGGCGGCGAGCTTTCCCGTCACCTCCGTGCCGAAGTGGAACGCCGCGGCGCGCACCGAGCGCACATAAGCCAGGGTGGCGAAGATGACTCCGCTCGCCGCACATAGGATGCCCTGCCCGCGCCACTGACCGCGCGCTAGCGCGAAACACACCAGCCCGCCCAACAACCACGGATGGCCGAAAAGCACGGCGAGCGTGGCCAGCCACGCCACCACCGCGGCGGGCACGAGCCGCAGCTCCCTCACGGCCGGACCTTGTCCTTCAGCTTGGCGAACTTCGCCGGCCCAATGCCGGAGACGTCCATGAGCTGCTCCACGGAGCTAAAGCTCCCGACCTCTTCGCGGTGCGCGATGATCGCCGCCGCCGTGGCCGGGCCAATACCCGGAAGCTCCGTCAGCTCCTCCTCGCTGGCGGAGTTGAGGGAGATAGTGTCTTCGGCCGCAGCGCCTGGGGCAGCGGGTGGAGCGCCGACGGTGATCTGCTCGCCGTCGTTAAGCTTCTGCGCCAGGTTGAGGTTATCGGTGGGCACGCGCGGGCGCGCCACCTCGAGGGCGTCGTTAATGCGCGCGCCCGGTGCCAAGGTCACGAGCCCGGGATGCTCTACCTCACCCACGACCGCAACCACGATATCCGCCGCCACCTCGCTGCTCGGCGCGGCAACCTCATAGGGGTTCTCCGCGCTGCGACTCGCCCCCAGCCAGGCCAGGAGTGCAACGCCGGCCACGCCCACAACAGCCAGCGCCAACCAGGGCGGGACGCGCACGCGCGGAAAGTCGACGTTGAGCAGTTCTTCTTCCCCGGTCGGGCGGGTGAGGTCGCGAAGGCGATCAGCAATGGCGTTCATGCCCGCGACGCTACGCAGCGTCCACACCCCCGTCGAGGGCTTAAGCCGCAGCCTGTGGATAACTTGTTGCAGGCGTCAACAACGTCTTTAGCTCGGCTCCGCCGTCAGCTAAAGACCGCGGAGACGCCGATGGCACCGGGGCCGACGTGGACTGCGAGGACGTCGGTAAGCGGCACCAGCATGAAAGAGGAATCCGGCAAGGCCAAACGCAGCAAGTCCTCCAGCCGGCGGGCCGAGACCTTGTCCTCGTTGTACTGCACCGCGATGAAGGCCGGCTTGCCCTCGGCGCGGGAGGCCACCAGGTCCACGAGCTTGGTAAAGGCCTTGGTTTGGGTGCGGGTCTTGCCCACCATCTCCAGCTTGCCGCCCTGAATGGCCATGATCGGTTTAGTAGCCAGGAGTGCGGTGGACAGCATCGCCGTGGCCGCGGACATGCGCCCGGAGCGGCGAAGCTCCTCCGTCGAGCTGAGGTAGACCAAGGTATGCCCGCGCTCAAGGGTGTTGATGGCCGCGGCATAGCACTCGTCGAGCGAAGCGCCCTCTTGCGCAAGCTTGGCCGCCGCCATAGCAGCCGCGCCCATCGCCATGCCGGCAGTGCCGGAATCAATAACACGCACGGTGTTCGGGAAAACGCCGGAAGCGGTCACCGCCGCCGACCACGTCGAGGACAGCTCCTTCGAGAGATGGATGGCCAGCACACCATCATCACCGGAGCGCTCCATCTGCCGCCCGTATAAAGCAGCCAGCTCAAAGGCAGTCAAACCGGACGTGGACAGCTCCGCGCCATCCTTGCCATGGCTTTCCATGACGTGCAGGTCCACGACGCAGATGCCGAGTTCCTCGACGATATCCGCCGGCAAGCCCGCGGCGGAATCGGTAACAACGCGGATCACTAGACGTCCGCCCCCGCGCCCCCGATGACGGCGCCACCCATATTCCAGCCGTCGAAGTACCACTGGGCGCGGCCGACGTTCTCCGGGGTGAATTCCAGCGGGGACAGCGGGCGTGCAGCATCAAATTCGGGCCGTGCGGTCAGCTGCGACCAGTGCGTATTCTTCAGCCCAGACAGGATCCCGTACTGGTGGTGCTCCAGGCCCAGAAGGTGGCAGGTCAGCGCGGAAATGGCACCGCCGTGCGCGACGACGAGGACCGCCCCCTCATCCCACTGCGGGTGATTCTGCATGAGCTCATCAATCACGGGGCGGGCACGGTTGGCCACATCGACGCGGCTTTCGCCCTGCGGCGGCGCCCAGGTGGGGTCGTGGCGCCACAGCGCACGCGCCCCAGGAAACTGCTCATCTACTTCAGCGGAGGTCATCCCCTGCCACTCACCGAGGTGGGTTTCGCGCAGGCGCTTATCGACGGACACCTCAAGCCCCAAGCGCCGAGCAATGATCTCCGCGGTGTCGCGCGCACGGATGAGATCCGAGGAGACGATCGCGGTGATATTTTTGCCTTCGAGCAGGTCAGCAGCCGCGCGCGCCTGCGAGTAGCCTACCTCTGATAGCTCGGTGTCCAAGTGCCCCTGCATCCGGCCGGTGGCGTTATAGGTGGTCTGGCCGTGGCGGATGAGGAGGAGGCGGCGGGTCATAATTCGTCGTCTTCCGGCTCTGGCTGGGCCAGGGGAATCTCATCGATCGATTCAACATCGCGCGGGTTGACTTCATCAGACCACTCGCCGGGGCGTTCCGGGGTGTCCAGACCGGGGATGTCGAGAAGCGGGCAGTCGTGGTACAGGCGGTCCAGGCCATAGAACTCGCGCTGGTCGTTGCGCTGGACGTGGACCACGATGGGGCCGTAATCGAGCAGGACCCAACGGTTCTCGCGATTGCCTTCGCGGCGCTTGGGTTCAAAGCCCTTCTTGGTCAGCTCGTCTTCAACTTCCTCGACGATGGACCCCACCTGGCGCTCGGTATCGGCGGAGGCCAAGACGAAGACCTCGGTAATCGCCAGCACGTCGGAAACGTCAATAGCGGCGATGTTGGTGGCCAGCTTTTCATCCGCAGCCAAGGCGGCGGTTTCCGCCATGCGGCGTGCTTCATCAGTAATCGACATGACAATCCCTACACAAGTACTTTTCTGCTTAAGAACTCTAGTCTTACACGACAAGGCTCATTTTCCTAGTCGAATTCCCCCGCCCGACTACCGGAAAGGCGCAGACGTTACAGGGGCTTTTCCGGGTGCGGACCATAGAGGTGGTTCTTGGCAATGTATTGCACCACCCCATCCGGCACGAGGTACCACACCGGCTGGCCCTGCTGCGCGCGGGCGCGGCAATCAGTAGAGGAAATGGCCATGGCGGGGATTTCAATCAGCTCGATATCATCCTGGGAATCCTGCGGCAGCATGTCCTTGCGCAGGTCATAGCCGGGACGGGTCACGCCGACGAAGTGGGCCATCTCCAGCATCTCCTCCCAGTTGCGCCAGCTCATGATGGAGGCCACCGAATCCGCGCCGGTGATGAAGTAAAGCTCGGCGTCCGGGAAGATTCCGCGCAGATCCCGCAGCGTATCGATGGTGTAGGTGGGCCCCTCACGGTCGATGTCCACGCGGGAGACAGTAAAGCGCGGGTTCGACGCCGTGGCCACCATGGTCATCAGGTAGCGGTGCTCGGCGGCGGTGACCTGCTTATCGGCTTTTTGCCAGGGCTGGCCGGTGGGGACGAAGACCACCGTGTCGAGGCGGAAACGGTGGGCTACCTCGCTGGCGGCGACGAGGTGACCGTTATGGATGGGGTCAAAGGTGCCGCCCATGATGCCGATGCGTTGCGGACTAGTCATGGCTGGTGAGTATACCGGCCACGGAGTCGATGACCTGCATGTCCTGCCCGGAAGGCTCCGCCAAGAAATAGGAGGCATGGCGCTCAGCCTTGGTGGCCAGGGCGCGGTTAGCGGCGTCGAGGGAGAAATCGCAGACGAAATCCCCTTCCAGGCAATAATCGACGTAGCGCTGCGCCGGCAGCCCGGTGCGGTTCTTAGCCCACGGCACCTGGTGCAAGGGATTGCCAAAGGTGAGCACACCATGCAGGCGCCCGGATTCTGCGAGGTACTCCTCCGTGCTTGTCGCGACGAGCGCTCCTTGCGAATAGCCAGCGGCTACCCAACGCGGGTGGCAGCCGGTGGTGGCCTCATAGTTGTCCACCACCTTCGGCGCATTGCGGGCGCCGGTGCGCAGGCTGTCGGCAGCTCCAAACGTCACCGAATACGCCATTTCCCCGATGGAATGCTCATGGAGAATCCCGAGCGCTCGCTGCACAAGCTGAAGCGGGCCCAGGTCTTCACCCTCCTGCGCCAAAGGCGGCAGGTTCATCGCGGCCGGGTACGCCTCCGGCCCCAAAGCCAGAACATAAACGCCATCCATTGTGCCGGGGTGGCGCTGCTCTACCTGATGGAACAGGGCGGCAAAGTTGCGTCCCTCAAAGCCGGTGGATTCCGGCGCACGCTCGGAGTAACGCTGCGGGCCTACGTATTCGCCCTGCTCCTCGTTCTGGTCTGAACCGCGTGCGACAAGCACCACGGTGTCGGGGCACGTGCCGACACCGCTCGCCGAGGCCACCGGCGCGCTGAGAAGGGACGCCACCGTACCAAGGGCGGCAGCTACACAGGAAACACGAAAAGAAAGAGACTTCATTCTTTCCTGTTTAGCGGAAACGAACGCCATCTACCATGCGGCCGATGGAATCGTAGACCTGGTTATCCCACTGGTGGTTGGTGAAGAAGTACTGGCCATGGGAGCCGCCGGTGGGCTTGGCGGCGTAGAGGGTCTGGGCGGAGAGGTCGCACACGGCGTCGAGCGGCAGGCAGTAGTCCACGCGGCTGACGTTGGCGCGCATCTGCGGGAAGTAACCCATCGGGCCGCCCGCGCCCTGGGTTGCGCCGACGACGGCCGGGTCCCCGGCGCGGGTTAGCGGGTTGCCGAAGGTCACGACGCCTGCGAGCTGACCGCGGTGGGCCAGTTCCACCTCGTGGTTGGCCAGGATCATGGCGCCCTGGGAGTAGCCGGACAGGATGTATTGCGGGTGGCAACCGGTGGCGGCTTCATAGCTGTTGATCGCGCTGGTCACGCCACGATTGCCGGTCTGCACGGAGTACATGAACTGGTTGATGGCGGAGACCGCGGTGTTGATGACCGGGTTGGCGTACTGCGTGGCCAGGCGCACGAGGTCAGCCGCGGTGTTCGGAACCGACTCGTTCGGAACAGAGTATTCCGGGTAGGTCGCCGGATAGTACTGCGGCTCCAGCCCCAGCACGTAGACGTCCTTCATCAGCGAATTTCCGCCGTGAGTGGCCTGGTAGCGTGCCTCGGCGCCCTGCAGCATGGCGCGGATGGATTCGCCCTCCCATCCATTGGAGGCGCGGCCGCCCTGGTTCGAATACTGCGTGGGGTAGACCTGACCGTTTTGGCCGGAGCCGCGCGCGGCGACGACGACCACTGCGGGGCACTGTTCGTCAGCGTGCGCGGCGGGTGCAGAGATGGTTTGCGGGACAATGAAGGCGGACACGGCCATGACGGCGGCGGCCACGGAGGAAGCAATGCGGGACAGCATGGGAGAAGGCACCATTCAGTTCTTTGTTATTACCGCGCTTTAGAATACCCAGTGCTCCCCCGGCGCGCAGCACGAACCCCGCGCAAGGCAAAACAATCTACTCGAAAAGTTTTCGAGTAGATTGTTTTGCGCAGGTCAGCCTCGAAAAATTCTTTTCGAGTAGCTTTCGAGTAGCTTTCGAGTAGCTTTTCTAGCTGTCCCTAGGGGCGGGTCTGGCCGGTGCCCTGCAGCACCCACTTGGTGGATGTTAGCTCCGGCAGCGCCATCGGGCCGCGCGCATGCAGCTTCTGGGTGGAGATGCCGATTTCGGCGCCCATGCCGTAGACCTCGCCATCGGTAAACGCGGTGGCGGCGTTGAGCATGACCGCTGCGGCATCCACCTCGTTGGCGAAGGTCAGCAGCACGTCAGCATCCTGGGCCGCAATGGCCTCGGTGTGGCCGGTGGTGTACTCGGCAATGTGCGCGATGGCGCCGTTGACGCCGTCGACCACCTTGGCGCAGATATCCATGGAGAGGAATTCTTCGCGCCACTCCTCGTCGGTGGCCTCCACGGCGTCCTCAACGCCGAAGGCCTCGAGCTCCTTCACATCGCCGTGGATGGTCACGCCTGCCTCCTGAAGGGAGGTGATGATGCGGAGCTTGGAGGCGTCGTCAAGGGCAGCGTCGATCAGCACGCACTCCGTTGAGTTACACACAGAGGGACGGCGGGTCTTGCCGTTGATCACCATGTCGACGGCCTTGTCCAGGTCAGCGGAGGCATCGACATAGAAGTGGCAGTTGCCGGTACCGGTCTCGATGGCGGGGACGGTGGCGTTTTCCACCACGGCGTTGATAAGGCGCGCGCCGCCACGCGGGATAACCAGGTCCACCAGTCCGCGGGCGGTGATGAGGTCCTGCACAGAATCGTGGGACTCACAAGGCAGAAGCTGCACGCCTTCGCGCGGCAGATCAAACTCCACGAGGGTGTCCTGTAGGAGCTCGACGAGCTTGGCGTTGGAGTTCTTCGCGGACTTGGAACCGCGCAGAAGCGGCACGTTGCCGGACTTCAGGGCCAAGCCGAAGGCATCGACGGTGACATTCGGGCGGGCCTCGTAGACCATGCCCATCACGCCGAGCGGCACACGGACCTGCTTCATCTGGATGCCATTATCCATGGTGCGACCCTGCAGGATCTCCCCTACCGGGTCCTGGAGGGAAGCTACCTGGCGTAGGCCGCCGGCAATGCCCTCGATGCGGGCGGCATCAAGCGACAAGCGGTCGATGAGGGATTCGGACATGCCGTTGGCGCGGCCGGCCTCGATATCGAGCTGGTTAGCAGCGAGGATGTCCTCGGTGTGCGCGATGAGGATTTCCGCGGCTCGGTTGAGGATTTCATTCTTGCGCGGGGTGGGCAGCTGCGCGAACTGCGGCGCCACCGCCTTGGCGGCGCGGGCTTTGGACAGAACTTCTTCACGTTCGGTGTTGCTCATGCCATACCAGCGTACGGAAGGTCTGCCTGCTTGTCAGGGATTCTGTGCAGCTATGGGCTTTAAGCAACGCCAGTCTTAGGCCCCGAGCTCGCGGCGACGCTCGGCGGCAGCACGCAGGCGCTCAGCGCGCTTTTTCTTTTCCCCTTCGGAAAGCTCATCGAAGAGCTCTTCATCCGACTCGCTTAACTTCAGCACCCCGCGCGCAGCCCAGGAAGCGAAGAACGCGATGACGGGCGAGATCCAGAAATAGCTCCAGTCGAAGACAAAAAGCCCAAGGAAGAGGGCGATCATCGCTACGGACCAAATGACGGAATCCGCTATCTGCACCTTGCGCCCGCGGGAGAGCATATCCTCTAGCTCCGCCTCGTGGCGGGTGGCGGGTGCTGTAGCACGTGGGGTGGAAAGCTCCGGCAGGTCCGCAAAGAGCTTTGCGACGTCTCCGCGCGTGCGCGCCGCGGCAGCCTCACCGGTGCGCTGCTCAAATTCATCCGGGCCCAACGCACCGTTGACGAAGTGTTGGCTCAACTGCTCCAGGGCCTCAGAGCGCTCCGCATCACCAACGCGGATATCGGGGTTCTCCATTAATAGCCTGCCTTCGGGTCAACCAGAGTAGGCAGCTTGTCCCCCGCCGCGAAAGCCTTGGCCACCTTGACGGTGTGCGCGCCAATCTTTTCTCGCACGGAGCGCTGCGTATTGGCAATGTGTGGGGTGATAACTACGCGCTTATCCTGCCACAGCGGGTGATCCTCCGGCAACGGTTCAGGGTCGGTGACGTCGAGTGCCGCACCCGCGATCTCCCCTGCCTCCAGTGCCGCGACGAGGTCCTCGGTGTTAATGAGCGGGCCGCGGCCCACGTTGACCACGACCGCGTGATCCGGCATCTGTTTAAAAGCCTCCGCGTCCACCATGTGGCGGGTCTCCGGGGTCAGCGGGGCGATAAGGACGAAGTAGTCTGCTTGAGGCCAGACCTTGTCCACTTCAGAAATCGGGTAAGTCTCCTCCGCGCCCTCAACAGGATTGCCGGAGCGGTTCACCGCGATGATGCGCGGCCCAAAGCCGGAGAGCATGCTGATCAGACGCTTGCCAATGCCACCGGCGCCAATAATGGCCACCGTCTTGTCGTCATAAAGATAGGAAGTGTGCGCCTCCATCTCTGCATAGGAATCAAACGTGCCGTTAACGCGACGGTGCGCATGCAGCTGCGCCAAGAGCAGCGCGATGGTGGATTCCGCTACCGTGTTGTCATAGACACCGGCGGCGTTCGACCACGGCACGCTGCTCCCCTTCATCACTTCAAGCACGTGGTCCACGCCCGCCGAAGGAATCTGCACGAAGCCAATGTTCTCCGGCAGCGGGTCCGGGAAGTCAGTGCCATCGCCGGTGTAGATGAGGAAGGAGGCCTCATCTAGCGGGGCGCGCTCAAAGCCCGCGGCGTCGAGCACCTCGATGGTTTCCTCCCAGGAGTGTGGTTCGATGGCGTACTTCATGTACATCCTCCTTAGCTAGTAGCCGGCGTCCGGGTCGACGCGGGTGGGCATATCCTCGCCGCGCTCCCACGCGGCGGCGTTGGCATTGAAGATAGCACCCAGGTGGTACTGGGCCACGTGATCTGAGGCCGCCATGTGCGGCGTCAGCGTGGCGTTGGGTAGATCGTAGAGCGGGTGGCCATCCGGAAGCGGCTCCGGGTCCATGACCTCCAGGCCCGCGCCGGCAATCTCGCCCGTGCGCAGAGCCTCTACGAGATCGTCCGTGACCACGGTGCTGCCGCGGCCGACGTTGACGAACACCGCCGAAGGCTTCATGGCGCGGAACACCGCTGCGTCGAAGAAGGCTTCCGTGGCGGCCGTCGCCGGCAGGATGCTCACGACGAAATCCGCTTTATCCCAGGCCTCGTCGGCGCGCTCGATGGGCAACGTCACGTCCGCTCCCTCTACCGGGCGGCCCGAGCGGTTCACCGCGGTGATGTGCACGCCGAAGGGCGCGAGGTAGGCCATGAGCTGCTTGCCGATGCCTCCCGCGCCCACGATGACCACATGCGTTGGCCCCTGCTGCTCATAGAGCCAGGCTTGGGATTCATCGAGCTCACGCGCCACCGACCAGGACTTCGCGAGGGCGAAAGCCTTGTGGTGGTGCGCCTGGGAGAGCATGAGCCCCAGTGCAGATTCCGCCACGGGCTTGGCAAAAGCACCCGCGGAGTTACACCACGGCAGGCCATCGCGCCGGATGAGCCCGGCATCGATGTGGCGGTTAACCCCAGTGAAGCAGTACTGCACCCACTTGATGTTCTCCGGAATCTCCGGGGTCTGCGCCGGGTCCGAGGCGGTATTCACAAAGACCTCGGCTTCCGCCAAACTTTCGACGCGCTCGTGTCCGGCTGCGTCGATATCTGCCACAGTTGCCGCCCACACGTCGGGGCCCATGAAATAGCGCATTAAATACGGGAGGCGAAGTTGGACAGGTAGTCGGCATGGACAACCGGGCGGCGCATATCCTCCGGCAGCTCATCGGTGTGCTTGCCCAGCAGGTTGTGCAGTGTGGTGGAGTCATAGCCCACCTCGCCGCGCCCGATGACCTGGCCCTTGGGCCCCATGATGTCCACGATCTCACCGGCGTTGAACTCGCCCTTAATGTCGGTAATGCCCACGGCCAGCAGGGAGTTTCCACCTCGGACCACGGCCTCCATGGCGCCCTCGTCCAGGCGCAGGGAGCCACCGGTATCCGCGCAGTACAGAGCCCAGAACTTCCAGGCGGACAGGCGTCGTTCCTCACGGGTGTGGAAGACGGTGCCTACGGAGGCGTCGTCAAGCGCCTGCCCAATATTATCCGCCGAGGTCAACAGCACCGGGATGCCGCCGCGCGTGGCCAGGCGGGCAGCGGAGACCTTCGTGGCCATGCCGCCGGTGCCGACCTTGCCGCCGTCACCAGCCACGACCGCCTTGAGATCCTTGCCGGTGCGCACCTCCTCCACAAACTTGGCGTCCGGCTCGGCCGGGTTCTTGTCGTAGAGGCCGTCCACGTCAGAGAAAAGGAAGAGGGCATCCGCGCCGACCAGATTGGCCACGAGCGCAGAAAGGCGGTCGTTATCACCGAAGTGCATCTCGGAGGTGGCCACGGTGTCGTTCTCGTTGACGATGGGCACCGTGCGCATCTGGCGCAGACGGTCAATGGTGCGCTGGGCGTTGCGGGCGCGATCGCGCTTGCCGACGTCCGACGCGGTCAGCAGCACCTGGCCAATGGTGCGGTTATAGCGGGCAAAGGACACACCCCACTCGTAGGCCAAGTGCACCTGGCCCACCGCGGCTGCCGCCTGCTTGGTGGCCAAATCGGTGGGGCGGGTGGTCAGGCCCAACGGGCCCATTCCGGCGGCCACGGCACCGGAGGAGACGATGATGATGTCGGAGACGTTCATGCGTGCGCAGACGGCGTCAACGATCTTGTCGATCTTCTCGGTGGAGGTCACGAAGTCATCGCGCGTTAGCGACGAGGATCCGATCTTGATGACGATGCGCTTGGCTTTAGAGATCTCCTCGCGCAGCGGCGAGGAGAAACCGCTGGATTTCTCCGATAGCGTGGTCGTCTCCGGATAGTCCATATCCGGGGTTGGCCCCTCGAAGGGTTCGAGGGGAAGAGGATAGTCGAGCTGGTTGTCGTGTTCGGATGACATACCGGCTCAGTATACCGGGCTAACCCTGCCAGCGATCGCGGTTCGCGGACTCGCGAGTGACTTCCCCGTCCGTGCCAAAGTCGAACTCGTCCACGAGGCCGCGGCGCGCCTGGGAGGCGCGCTTGCGCTCAGCGGCGGAGACGCGGTCGGTGCCCATGAGGCGGCCGTCCTGTCCGCGGCCCGCGTCGGTGGCGCGGCCACCGGCCATCGGCTCGTACTCGAAGGTGATGTCCCCGATGGTGACCGGGCAGCCTTCCTCCGCGCCCTGGCGGTGCAGCTCTTCCTCGACACCGGCCTTGGCCAGGCGGTCCGCAAGGTAGCCCACGGCCTCGTCGTTTTCGAAGTCGGTCTGGCGAATCCAGCGGTCGATCTTGTCGCCTTCGACGATGAATCCGCCCTCCACCTCGGGGTTGGGGCGGACGGTGAAGTCCGCGAAGGAGCCCTTCTTTTTCTTGCCCACGGACTTGGGCTGAATGATGGTGTGGTTCTTGTCCACCGCCGCCTTGGGCTGTGACTTGCGGTGTTCTTTCACCATCTCCATCAGCTTGTACTTGAGGGGCTCTAGGCCCTTGCGCGCCACCGCGGAAATGATGAAAACCGGCCAGCCGTACTTCTCCTCGAGGTCACCCTTGACGAATTCCGCGAGCTCCTCTGCCTCGGGAACATCCGCTTTATTAAGGATGATGACGCGCGGGCGATCGCGCAGGTCACCGAGGCCGGTGTCCTGTTCCAGGAGCTCCTGGTACTTGGCCAGCTCGGTCTCGAGCGCCTCGATGTCGGAAAGCGGATCGCGGCCCGGCTCGATGGAAGCGGTATCCACCACGTGGGCGAGAACCGCTGTGCGCTCGATGTGGCGTAGGAAGTCGAGGCCTAGGCCCTTGCCCTCGGCGGCTCCCGGGATGAGCCCCGGGACATCCGCCATGGTGAAGGATTCGTAGCCCATGTCCACCACGCCTAGGTTGGGCTGGAGGGTGGTGAAGGGATAGTCACCGATCTTCGGCTTGGCTGCCGAAAGGACGGAGATGAGGGAGGACTTGCCCGCGGAGGGGAAACCGACGAGGCCGACGTCCGCCATGGACTTCAGCTCCAAGATTAGATCGCGCGCCTGGCCCGGCTCGCCCTGCAGCGCAAAGCCCGGGGCCTTACGGGCGGCGGAGGCCAGCGCGGCGTTACCAAGCCCGCCGAAGCCGCCTTCGGCCGCCACGAAGCGGGTTCCCGGGACCGTGAGATCCGCGAGCATCTCCCCGTCCTCGGTATAGACCACGGTGCCTTCAGGGACCTCGAGGATGAGATCCTCGCCGCGCGCGCCGTTGCGCCAGTCACCGGCGCCGTTGCCGCCGCGGCCGGACTTCAGGTGCGGGCGGTAGTGGAAATCCATGAGGGTGTGGATCTGGGGTGAGACCTCCAGCAGGATGTCTCCGCCGTGGCCGCCGTTGCCGCCATCAGGTCCGCCGAGCGGCTTAAATTTTTCGCGGTGGACGGAGGCGCAGCCGTGTCCGCCATCGCCTGCCTGCAAGTGCAAAACCACTCGGTCAATGAATCGTGCCATGCCCGCTAGTCTAACGGTTCCTGGCATACCGTCCTAGTTGAGCACTGCGGGGATCTGAAGCAACGCCCCTTTAGTTTTCTCCACGCTCCCCCACCACGCCGGCCACGTGAAAACGACAAAATCCCGAGCGAAAAGCTCGGGATTACGCCATGAAGCTCTTAAGCAGTTGCTTCTGCAGCAACCTCTTCGGCCGGAACAATGTTGACCAGACGACGTCCACGCTTGACGCCGAACTCAACAGAGCCTGCCGCGAGAGCGAACAGGGTATCGTCGCCGCCGCGACCAACGTTCTCACCCGGGTGGAACTTGGTGCCGCGCTGACGCACGATGATCTCGCCGGCCTTAACCTGCTGACCACCGAAGCGCTTAACGCCGAGGCGCTTGGACTCGGAATCGCGACCGTTGCTGGAGCTGGAAGCACCCTTCTTGTGTGCCATGTGGTTTCCCCTCCTTCAGGGATGAATTAGAGCCGGTTAAGGCTTACTTGATACCGGTAATCTTCAGCGTGGTCACCGGCTGACGGTGACCAAGGCGACGCTTGTAACCAGTCTTGTTCTTGTACTTGAGGATGTCGATCTTCGGGCCCTTGCCCTGCTCGACAATTTCAGCGGAGACGGAGACCTTCTCCAGGTCTGCAGCCTTCGACTTGACGGTTGCGCCATCGACGAGCAGAACCGGGGTGAGAGCAACGGAGGAACCCGGCTCACCCTCGATCTTCTCGACCTTGACGAGGTCACCTTCAGCAACCTTGTACTGCTTTCCGCCGGTCTTGACGATCGCGTACATAGAGGGCTACCCCTTATCTAAACTCGGCTCGCTAGCAGCTGGGTGGTGCCGCTAACGAATGGACATTGGACATTGGCGTTTAGAACCACATCCGCGAGAGACGTGCGGGAACCGCAGCGCGTCCCATCAAGCGCATTCATGGTCTAAACAGCGACTGTCAAAGACTACCCCGTGAGGGGGCGAAAAGGCAAAACGCCTTTTCTAGCGCGACCTGCGCCGTGCTACTCGACGCCTCCCGCGCCCGCCCTTTCGTGCCTTCGACGCTGTGGTCTGTGCGGAAGACTCTCGCCGCTGCGCCTCGCTCCCCTGCCCGCGTTCATTCAGCCTCTGGGTGGCTTGGCTCTGCGCCATCTTGCGCACCACTCGGCGGCGGCCGCGACCGCGGGTAGCGCGCACGCTCGTGTTCTCGCCCGACTCCGCGCCCTTGCGCTCAGCCTTGGCCTCCTTCTTAGAGGTGGCTAGCTGAGCGTCCTTGGCCGGGGCCTCGTCCTGCGCGAAGTCTTCACGCTTCGGGCGAATATCCGAACGAGAGTTTCCGCGCGTGCGGCGCTTGCGGCGCGGTGACTTCTCAAAAGCCTCGACGGCCTCTTCATAGGTCTGCTCCGAGCGCTGCGTGGATGCCTTTTCCGCACCGGCGTGCTCATCGCGCTTGCCGTGCTTCGCGCGCGAGCCCTCACTCGTCTCCTCGCGCTGTGGCTCCTGGAAGGTACGCGTTGCCCGGCGCGGTTTGCGCGAGCGCTTCGCCTTCGACTTCGGCTTCGAGCGCTTCGCGTCCAGGCTTTCCGCTACGGCATAGCCAATGGAGGCACTATCCGGGGTATCCGGCTCGTCCTCTTCGACGACGACCACGTTGGCCACGAGCTCCTCCAAGGAGGACTCGTCGTCGCGCGAAGCTTCCTTTTCTGTGGCAGTTTCGTGCTCGGCGGCTTCCACCTCGTCGCGGTGCATGCGCACGGCAGCCGGGTGCTGCTTCGGATCGCGCTGCGGTGCGCGGCGCTCCTTGCGGCCACGGCGCTGCGGCTTCGAATTCTCCTCCTCGGCATCCTCATCAACCGGGTACTCGTGAATGATGATTCCCCGGCCATGGCAGGCCTCGCACTCGGTGGAGAAAGTCTCGATGAGGCCTGTGCCCACGCGCTTTCGCGTCATCTGCACCAGGCCCAGTGAGGTGACCTCAGAAACCTGGTGGCGCGTCCGGTCACGTCCCAGCGCTTCCTTGAGGCGGCGCAGCACAAGGTCCTGGTTTTCCGGCAGCACCATATCGATGAAGTCCACGACGATCATGCCGCCGATATCGCGCAGGCGCATTTGGCGCACGATCTCCTCGGCCGCCTCGAGGTTATTGCGGGTCACCGTCTCCTCGAGGTTGCCACCGGAGCCGGTGAATTTGCCCGTGTTGACGTCAATGACCGTCATGGCCTCAGTGCGGTCAATGACGAGGGTGCCGCCAGACGGCAGCCACACCTTGCGACTCAGGGCCTTCTGCAGCTGCTCATCAATGCGGTAGGCGCTGAAGGCATCCTCGCCATCGTGGTCGCGGGCGTCATAGCGCACAACGCGGTCCGCCAAGTCATGCGCCATGGAGTCCACATAGGCGCTGACCGTGTTGTAGGAACGCTTGCCGTCCACAACCAAGGTGCTGAAGTCCTCGTTGAAAAGGTCGCGCACGACCTTAATGAGCAGGTCCGGCTCTTCGTACAAGGTGACCGGCTTGGCACCCTTCGTTGCCTTCTCGTGCGCGGCGCGGGCGCTAATGTCCTCCCACAGGGAGTGCAGGCGGTTGACGTCGGACGCGATGTCCTCCTCCGACACGTTCTCCGCTGCGGTACGAATGATGGCGCCGCCATCCCCCGGGATGACGCGCTCCAGAATCCCCTTAAGGCGCTTGCGCTCCGGCGCCGGCAGCTTGCGGGAAATCCCCGCGCTGCGCCCGCCCGGCACATACACCAGGAAGCGGCCGGCCAAAGAAATCTGGGTGGTCAGGCGCGCGCCCTTGTGGCCGATGGGATCCTTGGCCACCTGAACTAGGACCTGATCACCGGACTTCAAGGCGTTTTCCACCTTGCGGCCGCGTCCGCCAATACCCAATGCGCGCCAGTCGATGTCGCCTGCGTACAGCACACCGTTTCGGCCCTGTCCAATATCGACGAAGGCTGCCTCCATCGAGGGCAGCACGTTTTGCACGCGGCCCAAGTAGATATTGCCAATTTGGGAGGGGTGCGTCTCCGTAGTGACGAAGTGCTCGACCAGGAGATCATCCTCCAGCACACCGACCTGGGTGATGATGCCCGCGCCGTCGGTGCGCTGCTTATCGCGCACCACCATGGTGCGCTCTACAGACTCGCGGCGCGCGAGAAACTCCGCTTGGGAGACGATGTGCTGGCGCTCGCGGCCCTTCTCCCGCAGCTCCGCACGGCGGCGGCGCTGCGCCTCGATGCGGGTTGAGCCCTTGATAGCCTTCGGCTCTTCTATGCGCTCGACTTCCTCGCGGGCTGGCCCGCGGCTTTCCGCCCCGCGGCCGCGGGAGGTTCCGCGGCTGCCACGACGGCGACCACGCGGTTGGTTCGACGGCGCCGAATCTTCCTCGGTTTCTTCCTCGCGCTTTTCTGGCTTCTGGCGCTTGGCCAGCGGAGTGATCTTCGGCGCCATGAAGACCGGCGCGAAGTCGTACACGTCCGGGTCTTCCTCAGCCATCGGGGTGATCAGCGGGGTGAGGTCCTCGTCCTCGTCGCTATCACCGGCCTCGGCGAGCGCCTCGTGCAGCATTTCGGCATCGACCTTGTCGACGATCTGCGAAATCTCGTTATCAACGTTCTTGCGCACGCGCTCGCGCAGCTTTTCTTCTTCCTCGCTCAGCTGCTCCGGCTCCGCAGCCTGCTCAGCATCCTGTGTCGGCACGGCTTCCTCTGCCTGCCCCTTCAACTCAGCCTTCTTGCCTGCCTTGCTCACGCGCTTCGCCGCACGCTTGGCGCGCTTCTTCTTCACGGTTTTCTCCGGCTTTTCCTCAGCCGGGGCTTCAGTAGTTTCTTCGACAGGTGCTTCGGGGGTCTGCTCAGCATCGGCCGTGGTTGCAGCCTGGTCGGTGCCCTCGGTGGCGGGCACGAGGGCGTCGATAAGCTGGCTCACCTCTTCCGGCGTAAGCGTGGACTGTGCGGACTTCTTGATTCCCATCTCCGCGAACTGGGCCACCAATTCCTTGGAAGCCACGCCCACCTGCTTGGCCAAGGCATAAAGGCGAGTCTTGGGGGCGAGTGCCTCGCAGTCAATCCCCGCTACAGCCGCAGCCAACGTCGATTCAATACGTTCTTCTTTTGTTTTCTTCTTGGATGCCATCAGTGGCTAATCTCCTGACGTTGTGCTCACCCCGGGCGCAGGTTGCCGCCACACGGTGGTGAGTCTTTGAAAAATTCTCATCGTCTTTATTAAGTTGTCAGCGCCTTCTATTCTGGCACAGAGCTCGATTAAGGCTCACATGTTAGTATCGCCGCTATGTCCGACGGCACGCCCACAAACACACCTGCAGAGCGGAAAATACCTGTACACGCCCCACGCACTGTGGCGCAGGCGCGCGCCCGCAACGAGATCGCGCTGCGGGATATTGTGACCGTGGCCGCGCCCGCGGGCATCGCTTCAGGCCTTCGCGTCGTTGACTTCCCTTATCCCTACGCGGTCCCGGTCTATGCGGTGCTTTGGATCGCCATGGCCTACGGCGCCATCCGCATCATTCGCAGCAAGCCAAAGTTCGTCCAAGCTGCTCAAGAAGAGTACCGGGCGGGCGATTACCCTCTTCTCGCCTACTTTCTGCCGGTGCTTGCCATCTTCTCCCCTCTCATCACTGAGGGAATTCAGTCCACCGGGGTTCTCAGCGATATCTCACCCAACCCCATCCTTATCGCCGCTGGACTTACTGCCTTCTCCATCCCCGCGTTCATCTTCGGCGGCCGCGCTTTCGGTACCACCTCCTACCGAGTGGGCAAGCGACGCATCAAGGCCATCACCGAACAAGGAAGCCTCGAAGGCGTCACTCAAGAGAGCATCACCGCGGTAGAAGCTCACCCGGAAGTCCTCAGCGGGCTGGTCGCCGCCGGTGCAGTCACTGGCAATACCACCACCATCCCTGCACTGGGGCAGCTGCTCGGCTACGAGGAGGGACTCGAAGAAGAACTCCGTGAGCTCGAGAAGGCCGGCGTGGTGAAGCTACCTGGCCTCATCCAGTGGAATGGTGAGCGGACTTTCAACATCACGCTGACCGAAGCCGGGGTGCGCAGCATGGACGCTGCACGCACGCGCTAGTGCGGAAGAGTGTCATCTCCTGGGAAGAGTTTCGGGCCAATCCACAGCATGAAATAGACCAGACCAACGAGGACTGGAATCTCAACAAGAGGACCAATCGTTCCGGCAAGGGCTTGAGCAGACATCGCTCCGAAGGTGCCGATGGATACTGCAATAGCAAGCTCAAAGTTGTTTCCTGCTGCAGTGAACGCCACGCTGGCAGACTGCGCGTAATTCATGCCAACGGCCTTTGCTACGCCCAGCGACAGCACAAACATGCCCACGAAGTAGATAACCAGCGGCACGGCCACGCGCACTACCGTTGCTGGCTGCTCCACAATGTGCTCGCCCTGCAGGGAAAAGAGCAACACAATTGTGTACAGCAGACCAATCATGGCCAGGGGCGATACAGCTGGGAGGAAGCGGTTCTCAAACCATTCCCGTCCTTTTACCTTTTCGCCCCACACGCGAGACAGCGCACCCAACAGGAACGGTATGCCCAAGAAGACGAGTACGGCCTTGACGATGGCCCAGAAGGAAAAGTCAGCGCTCGTCGTGTCCAGGCCCAGCCATCCGGGGAGGACGCGCAGGTAGAACCAACCCAGAACACCAAACATAGCGACCTGGAAGATGGAGTTCAGGGCGACAAGCACAGCCGTTGCCTCGCGGTCAGCGCATGAGAGGTCCGACCACACAAGCACCATGGCGATACAGCGAGCAAGGCCCACGATGATGAGGCCGGTGCGCAGCTCCGGCTGGTCCGCCAAGAACAGCCACGCCAGGGTAAACATAAACGCCGGCCCCACCAGCCAGTTGAGGACGAGCGATACCGCCATGAGGCGGCCATCCGTGGCAATTTCCTTGGTCTTCTCGTAGCGAACCTTGGCCAAGGGTGGGTACATCATGACGAGGAGACCAATGGCGATCGGGATGGAAATCCCGCCGATTTCAACGGCGCCCAAGGCTTGGCCAATCCCGGGAATGAAGTGGCCAATGAGCAGTCCGGCAGCCATCGCCAGAATGATCCACATGGGTAAAAATCGGTCAAGAAAAGACAACTTCGGGCGCTGCGACACAGCCATGTCCCCCTCCTTCGACGTTAAACAATGGACAATACAAACATGCAATATACAGCACGTATTGATACGCGTCAATATAACGTAGGGTGCAAGGATAACCCCTATACTGATCGCATGGCTTCCTCTTCCACGCCCGAAACCAGCGCGCCCAGCACTGAGTGTTGCTCCTTAAGCACAGGCCCGCTCAGCGACGCCGAGGCGAGGCATTTTTCGCAGCAATTCAAAGTGCTGGCAGACCCTGCCCGCCTGCGTCTTTTGTCCATCCTGTGTGATGAAGGCTGTGGGCCCATGAGCGTCACGGAACTCACCGAGCTCACTGCGCTGAGTCAGCCCACGGTCTCGCACCACCTAGCGCGCCTGCGGGAAGCCGGCTTGCTATCCAGACAGCAATGCGGCCGCACCGTCACCCATCAGGTGCACAAAGACGCTTTTGCGGCCTTGCGCACGCTGCTGTCGTTCGACTAACCGGTACCTGATCGGATCTGCGCTCGAGCACACAGGACGGGTTCGGGTTAAGGGTCAGAAATGACAAAAGCCCGAGCGCTATGCTCGGGCTTCGTTACGCGCTCAGCGCGGTAATCATAGTTAGAGGTTCGGGAACCAGATGGAGATCTCGCGCTCGGCGGACTCCGGGGAGTCGGAGCCGTGGACGACGTTCTCGCCAACGGTCAGAGCGAAGTCACCGCGGATGGTGCCCGGGGTGGCCTTCTCCACCGGGTGGGTGCCACCGGCGAGCTGACGCCATGCGGCGATGGCGGATTCACCTTCGACAACGCCCGCAACCAGCGGTGCGGAGGTGATGAAGTCAACGAGATCGCCGAAGAAAGGCTTATCCTCGTGCTCGGCGTAGTGCTTCTTTGCGGTCTCCTCGTCGGCGACGCGCAGATCCATGGCGACGAGCTTCAGGCCCTTGCGCTCGATGCGGGAGATGATCTCGCCCACGTGGCCGTTCTTCACGCCGTCCGGCTTGATGAGAATGAGTGTACGTTCAGTCATAGGGCACATAGTACAGAACAGGTGCTCCCGCGTCCTGACAGTGGGGCTAATTTTAAGCGCTACGTGAGGTGTTGCACGATTTCTTCCGCGCGCTCATGGCTCGTACCACGAAACCACAGCTGCACTTGACGCACCGCCGTGCCGTATTGACCGCTCTCTAGCAAGCTTTCTAGCTCCTCGCGGTGCCACTCTTCCAGATCCGCAAACTCCACCGGCCGTTCATCGCACTGCTGCTTGAGCATGCCGACGACGAGGAAGACGAAGGCCGGGATCAACAGTGCGAGCGGGAACGCGAAGCCTCCGAAATACAGCTTGGCCACGAGCGCGGCGATGCACAGCAGTGCGGAAAGACCGTAGAGAAGAAAGAGCATGCCGGCTAGTCTAGCGCGTTCAGCGTCGACTGCAGCCAGACGCGAGAGTTCATGAGCAGGCGCTTCGCCTCCGCAGTATAGGGAGCCCACAACTCGAAGGCGTGGACGCCGCCATCCACAACCTCGCACTGCGTGGGCACGCCTGCGGACTTCAGGCGTTCGGCGTAGTCCACAATCTCGCCGTAGAAAAGCTCGCTGCTGCCCGCATACAGCCACGCCGGCGGTAGGCCAGACAGTTCCGCGCGGCGGCCGGGCACGGCATAGGGCGCGTCCGGGTTGCCATTGGTGTAGTAGCGCCAGGCCTGCGCGTTGGAATCCGCATCCCAGATGGGGTTGCGGTCGGTGGACGCTGCGCGGTCATCCAGCATCGGACAGAACAGCCACTGCCCCGCCGGCTGGATTCCGACTTCATCCACAAGGCGCTGGCACAGGGCGGCGGCGAGCCCTCCCCCGGCGCTTTGGCCGCCGATGACAATCCGATCCGGACTAATTCCCAGCTCCTCCGCATGCGTGAGGAGCCAGTGGTGGGCCGAGTGGACGTCGTCAAGCGCGGCCGGATAGGGGTTTTCCGGGGCATAGCGATAGCGCGGCGCGATGACGGTGACGCCGACTTCCGCGGCGGTCTCTTTGAGGTGTTTGACGTCCTGACGCGGATGGCCCATGAGCAGCCCGCCACCGTGGATCCACAGCACGGCGCCGCGCGGGTTCTCCGGGCTATAGATGGTCGCGCGGATTTCGGCGTTTCTCACCCGCTGCGTGCGCACGCCCTGGATATAGGGGGCGGGCCACAGCGCTGGAACTACGCGCCCGGCGCGGCGGATCAGCGGGTTGGTCGGATCCCACAAAGACATGAATGCTGCGCCCGCGCGCAGCTCCGGCCGGATATACACTGCGGCGGCCTACTTCTCAGTCAGGTGCTGCGTGGTGAGGTAGCCGCGGTCCATGCGGGCAACGAGCACCGAGCGCATATACGCCGCCAGAGCCCACAGAAGGGCGAAGATGATGAAGATCGTGGCCACGGACCAGTGGACCATGAAACCAAGAACAATGCCGATGACGTGGAACACGATCAATACCCCGACGATCCAGGGCTTGTTCATGAACGGGAAGGACGCTAACAGCAGCACCATAAATCCGATGACCACGCCATAGTTGAACGGGGTCCACAGGGTGCCGTCGTAGAGCTTGTACAGCATCGGCAGCGCCAGAACCAAGGTGATGAGTTCCAGCGTGAGGGAGCTGGCCACCACCATGCCGCCGAATTGCTTGAGGGGATCCTTGGCCGGCGCTTGGCCTAGTCCGAGCGGGCCGATCTCCTCCTCGGGGACGGGTTTGCGTGGGCTCATGCGGGCTCCTTTCCAAAGAGTGCGCGGGCGTCACCTGCCGTGACTACCGAGCCGGTGATCACGATGCCAGATCCGGACTGCACGTCGGCCTCCTCCGCCAATTCCACGGCTTGGGTATAGGCGCTGGGCAATTCTGGTTCGACGTACACGCGCTCCTCACCGAAAATGTCGCGGGCGAGCTCCGCCAGCTCGTAGGCATCGCGGGCGCGCGGGGAGGTGTTCTGCGTGATGACGACTTCCGTGAGAACGGATTCCAAGGCCGTGAGGATGCCGGCGGCGTCCTTGTCGGCGAAGATGGACACTACGCCGATGAGGCGGGCGAAGTTGAAGTCACGGTCGAGCGCTGCGGCTAGGGCCTTAGCGCCGTGTGGGTTGTGGCAGGCGTCCAAGAACGTCGTGGGGCTGGTGCGCACGCGCTCCAAGCGTCCGGGGGAAATGGCCTTGGCAAAGCCGGTGCGCACGGAGGCGATGTCGAGCTGATTGCCTGACGACGCCCCGAAGAAAGCCTCCACCGCCGCCAAAGCGACGGCCGCGTTCTTGGCTTGGTGCTCGCCGTGTAGCGGCAGGAAGATGTCCTCATAGAGGCCGCCGAGACCTTGGATGGTGAGCTGCTGGCCGCCGACGGCAATGCGGGATTCCAGCGCGGCGAACTCGGAGCCCGCGCGCGCTACGCCGGCGCCTACGTCGACGGTGCGCTGCAGCAACACACGCATGGCCTCCGGCTCCTGCTCGGCGATGATGGCGATGTTCTCCCCCGGCGTGAGCACGTCGTCGGCGTCGTGCTCGCGGGCTTTGATGATGCCGGCCTTTTCACCGGCGATCTCGGTGATGGTGTCACCGAGGTAATCGGTGTGGTCGAGACCCACCGGCATGACCACGGCTACCTCCGCGTTGACCACGTTCGTGGCATCCCACGTGCCGCCGAGGCCGACCTCGACCACGGCGACGTCGATGGGCGCATCGGCGAAGGCCGCGTAGGAAATACCGACGAGCACCTCGAAGGTGGACATGGGGATGTCGGAGCGGGAATCCACCATTTCCACATAGGGCTTGATTTCGCGCCAGATGCGCACGAAGTCGCGCGGGTGGATGGGGTGGCTGTCGATGCCGATGCGCTCGGTCACCAGCTGCAGATGGGGGCTGGTGACTAGGCCTACCCGCCGATGGAAGGAGCGCAGCAGCGAATCGATCATGCGAGCGGTCGAGGACTTGCCGTTGGTGCCGGCGACCTGGATGACGTGGAAGGAACGCTCCGGATTACCCAGGAGATCCATGAGCATCTCGATGCGCTCGAGGCTGGGCTCAATGATGGTTTCGGGGGCGCGAGCGTTAAGCTCCGCCGTCACCTGAGCCAGCTCCGCGAGCTCCTCTGGTGTGGCCTGCTCGGGCGCTGCCTCCTCGTAGTCTTCCTCGCCGCCGAGGTTGAGTGTTAGGCCGGAGTCGGTGATTTCGACCGGCCCACCGTCGGTGCCCTCCGCGAGGGCATCGACGACCTCAAATTCCTCGCGGTCTTTCTCCCCCGCCACTACTTGAGCCCCTCCAGACGTGCGGTGATGCGCTCGACTTCTTCCTGAGCCACCTGCTGGCGCACGCGGATCTTCTCCACGACGGCCTCCGGCGCCTTGGACAGGAAGGCCTCGTTACCCAGCTTCTTGCCGGTCTGGTCCAGCTCCTTCTGGGCCTTGGCCAGATCCTTCTCCAGGCGCTTGCGCTCTGCGGCGACGTCGACGGCGCCGGAGGTGTCCAGGGTGACCTCGACGGTGGCCTGGGACAGGCGCACCTCGATGGAGGCGGACGCGGTGAAGTCCTCACCCGGCTCGGTGGTGTTGGCCAGGTTGCGGATGAGCCCTTCCTGCTCCTGCAGGTCGGCCGCGGCGAAGTCGAGGCGGCCCGGGACCTTCTGGGAAGGCTTGACACCCTGATCGGAACGGAAGCGGCGCAGCTCAGTGATGAGCTTGTCTGCGTCCTGAATGCGGCGGGCGGCTACCTCGTCCTTCTCGGCGCCGCCGTTGGTGTGCTCCTGGGTAGGCCACTGCGCGGTGACGATGGTCTCCCCACCGGTCAGGGCCTTCCACAGGACCTCGGTGACAAACGGCATCGTCGGGTGCAGCAAACGCAGAACCAGATCAAGAACGCGGCCCAGAACGATCTGGGTCGTACGTCCGGTAGCCTGCTCCTCGGCGCTCGCCCCATCGAAGTCACGCGGGATCTGGGTCTTGGCAATCTCCAGGTACCAGTCACACAGCTCATCCCACACGAAGTGGTAGAGCAGCTCGTTGGCCTTGGCAAACTGGTAATCATCCAGGTAGGAATCCACCTTGGCGCGGACCTCTTCGGAACGGTCGAGGATCCAGCGGTCGGCGTCGGTCAGCGCGTCGCGTGCCGGCAGCTCAGCCACGCCCGCGCCGTTCATGAGCGCGAACTTGGTGGCGTTGAAGAGCTTGGTGGCGAAGTTTCGGCCGGCAGCGGCGGCGTCGACAGCCAGCGGCAGGTCCACGCCCGGGTTCGCGCCGCGGGCCAGGGTGAAGCGCAGTGCGTCCGCGCCATAGTCGCGCACCCAATCCATCGGGTCGATGCCGTTGCCCAAGGACTTCGACATCTTGCGGCCCTGCTCATCGCGCACCAGGCCGTGCAGGTAGATATCCGTGAACGGAACCTGCGGGCGGCCGTCCTTACCCTCACCGAGCAACTCCGGAGTGTGGGCGCCGGCGAAGGTGCCGAACATCATCATGCGGGCGACCCAGAAGAAGAGGATGTCATAGGCGGTGACCAACACGTTCGTGGGGAAGAACTTCTCCAGATCGGCGGTCTTTTCCGGCCAGCCCATCGTGGAGAAGGGCCACAGCGCGGAGGAGAACCAGGTGTCCAGAACGTCCGGGTCCTGGACGTAGCCTTCTGGGGCTTCCTCGTCGGGGCCGACGCAGACGATATCTCGCTGGCCGTCCTCGCCCTCCGGGCCGTACCAGATCGGGATGCGGTGGCCCCACCACAGCTGGCGGGAGATGCACCAATCGTGCATGTCATCGACCCACTCGAAGTAGCGCGGCTCCAGGGACTTCGGGTGGATGGTGGTATCGCCCTCGCGGACGGCATCACCGGACATCTTCGCCATCTTCTCCACGGCCACGAACCACTGCAGGCTCAGGCGCGGCTCGATGGGCTCGCCGGAACGCTCCGAGTGGCCCACGGAGTGGACGTAGGGGCGAATCTCCTTGACAATGCGGCCCTGCTCGCGCAGCGCCTCGCGGATCTCCACGCGGGCTTCTTCGCGGGTCAGGCCATCGAACTTCGTGCCGGTGTTCGCGATGTGGCCGGTGGTGTCCATGATGGTGGGCATGTCCAGGTCGTGGCGCAGGCCCATGGCGTAGTCATTCGGATCGTGCGCCGGGGTGATCTTCACGGCACCGGTGCCGAATTCCATGTCCACATAATCATCGGCGATGATCTTCAGGCTCAAATCATCGCGGAAGGGGTGCGGCAGCTCCTTACCCACCAGGTGGGCGTAACGCTCGTCATCGGGGTGGACGGCGATGGCGACGTCACCCAGCATCGTCTCCACACGGGTGGTGGCGACGATGAGGTGCGGTTCGTCGTCGTTCAGCGAGCCATAACGAATGGACACGAGCTCGCCCTCGACGTCCTTGTACACGACCTCGATATCGGACACCGCGGTCTCCAGCACCGGGGACCAATTGACCAGACGGTTAGCCTGGTAGATCATGCCCTCGTCGTAGAGGGTCTTGAAGATGGTCTGCACGGCGCGGGAGAGGCCATCATCCAGGGTGAAGCGCTCGCGGGACCAGTCCACCGAGTCACCGATGGCGCGCATCTGGTTCTGGATGGTGCCACCGAATTCTTCCTTCCACTCCCAGACCTTGTTGATAAATTCCTCGCGCTCATAGTCCCAGCGCTTCTTGCCCTCCTGCTCACGCAGGCGGGCCTCCACCTTGGTCTGGGTAGCGATACCGGCGTGGTCAGCGCCCGGCAGCCACAGGGTGGCATAGCCCTGCATGCGCTTGCGGCGAATGATGGAGTCGATCAGAGTGTGGTCTAGGGCGTGGCCCATGTGCAGCTGGCCGGTGACGTTCGGCGGCGGCAGCACGATGGAATAAGGCTCCGCCTCCGAGGAAGCATCCGGGGTGAAGTAACCGGCGCTTACCCAGCCTTCGTAGAGGTCTTTTTCTACTGCCTGCGGCTCCCAGGACTTGGGAAGCTGGTCCGCGCGGTTGGTGCCAACGAGTTGCTCTTTATTCTGATCAGTCACCTGGCCAACTCTACCCTGTGCGTCAACTGGCACCAGCGCCGTGTCTAGAGTAAGGGCATGTCTCACAACCCTGGCCACCGCGCCCGCCTCCGCACCCGCCATTTCGCCCGCTCTAAAGAAAACTCTCAGGCCTTCGCGTGCCTGACGAGCTATGACTGCATGACCGCCGAAATCTTCGATGAAGCCGGGGTAGATCTCCTGCTCGTCGGCGATTCCCTGGCCAATGTGGTCCTGGGCCGCGAAACCACGCTCTCGCTCACCTTGGATGAGATGATCCCCCTTGCCCGCGCGGTGGTTGCATCGACCTCCCGTGCCTTCGTGGTGGTGGACCTTCCCTTCGGCTCCTATGAGGACGGCCCCTCCCAGGCACTCGAGACCGCGGTGCGCGTCATGAAGGAAACCGGCGCGCAGGCCGTGAAGCTGGAGGGTGGTGCGGAGCGCGCACCGATTGTTGCCGCGCTTGTCGCCGCCGGCATCCCGGTCTGCGCCCACATTGGCTTTACACCCCAGCAGGTCCACGCCTTGGGCGGCTTCGTGGTCCAAGGCCGGGGTGCCGGTGCGGAGAAGCTTCACGACGACGCCCGCGCCCTCGCCGAGGCCGGCGCCTTCGCCGTGGTGCTGGAGATGGTCCCGGCTGCCCTTGCTGAGCAGGTGACCAAGGAGCTGCCCATCCCCACCATCGGCATCGGCGCTGGCACGCAGACCGACGGTCAGATTCTGGTGTGGACCGATGCCTTCGGCCTGGGCGGTCCCAAGGCGCCGCGTTTTGTGCGCCGCTACGCGAATCTGCGCGGCGCGCTGCTGGAAGGAGCGAAGGACTATGTCGCAGATGTGGGTGAACGTTCCTTCCCCAACGCCGAGGAGTCTTTCGAGGACTAAGGTCTTAAGCCATGCAGATCCTCACAACTAAATCCGAACTCCGTGCCTTCCGCGCGGCAACGTCCGGCTCCGTGGGCTTGGTACCCACGATGGGCGCGCTTCACGACGGCCACGCTTCCCTCATTCGCCGCGCCCGCGAAGACAACGACACCGTGGTGTGCTCGGTCTTTGTCAACCCCCTCCAGTTCACGGACCTGGGCGATTGCGAAGACTACCGCGCCTACCCGCGCACCCTCGACGCGGATGCCGCGCTGCTGGACTCGTTGGGAGTCGATGCGGTCTTCGCCCCCAGCGTGGAGGAAATGTACCCGGGCGGTACCCCGCGGGTGTGGGTGCGCACGGGTGAGATGGGCTCGGTCTTGGAAGGCGCTTCACGCCCCGGCCACTTCGACGGCGTAGCCACCGTGGTGAGCAAGCTGTTTCACCTTGTCGCACCGGACCGCGCTTATTTTGGGCAAAAGGATGCGCAGCAAGTAGCCATCATCCGTCGCCTGGTGGCGGACCTCGATGTGCCGCTGGACATCATCAGCGTGCCCATCGTGCGCGCAACGGACGGCGTGGCCGAGTCCAGCCGCAATGCACGCCTCAGTGCCGCCGAGCGTGAGCAGGCGGTCGCCCTATCCCAGGCGCTCTTCGCGCTGCAGGATGGCGCCTCGCTCAAAGAAGCCGAGGCCCAGCTCGCCACCTCCCCCGGCGTGACGGTGGATTACCTCACCGTGGTGGACCCAGCCACGCTCGAGCCCGTAGATACACAACACCGGCCCGCCTTGGCGCTGGTTGCAGCGCAGGTGGGGCCGGTGCGACTCATCGATAACTTGGTGCTGGAGGCTTAGCCCTTCAGCAGGTGGGCTACGGCCTCGCGCTCCTCACGCAGCTCCTGCACGGAGGCCTCGATGCGCTCCTTCTGGAAGTCACTAAGCTCCAGGCCTTGGACGATTTCCCACTTTCCGTCGCGGGAGACGGTGGGGAAACCTGCGACGAGCCCCTCGTCCACGCCATAGGAACCATCCGAAACGATGGCGGCGGTGCGCCAATCCTCGGTGCCATGGATCCAATCGTGCATGTGATCCACCGCGGCGGATGCTGCGGAGGCTGCCGAGGAGCGGCCACGCACGGCGATGATCTCGGCGCCGCGCTTGGCCACCTTCGGAATCATCTCCTCCTTGTACCAGGTCTCATCTACCTCGGCGTTGGAGTAGGTCAGGTCCGGGAACTGGGAGGCGGAGTGGTTGCCCCAAACGGCAACCTTGGTCAGCTCCGCGGTGGGCACGCCCGTCTTGAGGGACACCTGGCTCAGCGTGCGGTTGTGGTCCAGACGCATGAGCGCGCTGAACTGGCTCGGGTCCAGGTCCGGAGCGCTGTTCGCGGCGATATAGGCGTTGGTGTTGGCCGGGTTGCCCACGACGAGGACGCGAACGTCGCGTGCGGCGACGGCGTTCAGCGCCTTGCCCTGCACAGTGAAGATAGCGCCGTTAGCCTCCAACAGGTCAGCGCGCTCCATACCCTTGGTGCGCGGGCGGGAGCCCACGAGGAAAGCGGCCTTGGTGTCCTTGAAGGCCACCTCCGGATCATCGGTGACGGTAATGCCGCGAAGGAGCGGGAAGGCGGAGTCATTAAGTTCCATGGCCACGCCCTCAGCGGCACCAACGGCGTCCGGGATTTCCAGCAATGCGAGTTCAACTGGAGTGTCCTTGCCATAGACATCGCCGGCAGCGATGCGCCACAGCAGGGAGTACGCGATGTTGCCGGCTGCGCCGGTCACGGTGATCTTGACGGGTTGAGAAGCAGTCATGTGTGAATCCTTTCGGCTGGGTACTCACTTCCCCACCCTAGTCCCGTTTTTCGCCCCCATGGGGTGTGATTTTACCCCCGAAAGATGCGAGTTCTTTGCACTTGAACTCCATGGCCGTCTTTTTTCGGCATAGTGGACAACTGTACGCATATTCATCGACTAGACGGGACTTTCCATGAGCACTGAGACTGCAACGGTCGACTCCGGCTCTGTTGAGCACGTGATCGATGTTGCGATAGCGCAGTTTTCTGAGCACGGTTATGCCGATACCAAGCTCGAAACCGTGTCGAAGCTATCTGGAATGTCCAAGCGCATGATCCATTACTACTTCGGGGATAAAAAGGGCCTCTACCAGCAGGCATTGGCTGCAGCTGCCCAGCGGCTCAACCCTCCGGAGGGCAGCTTGGAAATCAATTCCGCGGTCCCGGTAGAGGGCGTGCGCACTTTGGTGGACTGGATGTTCCGCCAGCACGTGGACAACCCGGAGGCCATCCGGATGCTGACGATGGAGTCCTCTCACAGTGTGCTGGAGTCCTCGCACGCGCTTGTCGACGTTTCAGCGATCTCCCTCCACCTCGACAGGCTGCTTATGCTGGGCCAAGATTCCGGCGCCTTCCGCCCGGGCATTTCTGCGAACGATATCTTCACTCTGATTTCGGCGCTGACGATGTACCGGGTGACAAATCACGCGATGATGAGCAATCTGCTCGACATCGATATGCACACCCACAACAACACCGAGGGTCTGCACCGCATGGCCGTCGATGCCGTGCTGGCCTTCCTCACGGCGAACATCCCCGACATTGGCTTTGAGTCCTACCTCAAGCAGAACGAGACCGAGCTGGAAGCCGAATCCGCGCCCTTGGACGTCTACTCCACCGAGGACGAAGGCGACGTGTCCCGGGACCTCTACGAGTAGAACCCTCTTCCCAGCACCAGGCGGGCAATGAAACCACAGTAAAGGAACCATTTACCCGCCGGCCCGTGCATAATCCCAGGTCACGATCTCGCGCCATAGCTAAATGGTCCCACTCATCTGGTTCCTTTGCCCCCCAGCACGAAGATGGCATCTGACAGACGGCGTTTTTAGGCCTGAAAACGCCTTTTAGACAGCGCAAGAGGCATCTTCAGCCGTGAAGATGCCTCTTATAAGATGCCGTTTAGGCGGATTCCTTCGCCTCATCCGAGTACACGAACTCCGGCTCGCCGCCGTCAGTCACGCAGTCCTGCGTGATGTGGACGCTGGCAATGTCCTCGCGGTCCGGGAGGTCATACATGATGGGAACGAGCAGCTCCTCCATGATGGCGCGCAGGCCACGGGCACCGGTCTTGCGCTCGAGTGCTAGCTCGGCGATTGCCTCCAGCGCCGCATCCTCAAAGTGCAGCTCCGCACCATCCATGCTGAACAGGCGCTGGTACTGCTTGACCAGGGAGTTCTTCGGTTCCACCAGTACCTTAACCAGCGATTCGCGGTCCAGGTTATCCACCGTGGCCACAACTGGCAGGCGGCCGATGAATTCCGGGATGAGGCCGAACTTCACCAAGTCCTCTGGGCGCACCTGGGAGAAGAAGTCGACGGATTCCTTCTCATCCTTGGTCTCCAGCTTGGCGCCGAAGCCCACGCCCTTCTTGCCCACGCGCTCCGAAATCACCTTGTCCAAGCCCGCGAAAGCACCGGCCACGATGAAGAGGATGTTCGTCGTGTCCAGCTGGATGAACTCCTGATTCGGGTGCTTGCGCCCGCCCTGCGGCGGAATGGCCGCCACGGTTCCCTCGAGGATCTTCAGCAGCGCCTGCTGCACGCCCTCACCGGACACATCGCGGGTAATCGAGGGGTTCTCCGACTTGCGGGAGATCTTGTCCACCTCATCGACGTAAATGATGCCGTGCTGCGCGCGCTCCACATCAAAGTCCGCAGCCTGCAGCAGCTTGAGCAGGATGTTCTCAACATCCTCGCCCACGTAACCGGCCTCGGTCAGGCTCGTGGCATCCGCGATGGCAAAGGGGACGTCGAGCAAACGCGCCAGGGTCTGCGCCAGGTAGGTCTTGCCGGAGCCCGTCGGGCCCAGCATCAGGATGTTGGATTTGGCAATCTCCACTTCTTCATCCTGCGTCTTCTTCCGACGACCTTCCAAGCCCGCGGCTTCCTCAGCCTTAATGCGCTTGTAGTGGTTGTACACAGCCACCGACAACACGCGCTTGGCCTGGTCTTGGCCGATGACATACTTATCCAGAAAAGCCGAAATCTCCGAAGGACGCGGAAGGCGCATTTCCTTCTCTTCGTTCGCCTCAGCCTGAGCCGCGCCGAGCTCCTCCTCGATGATTTCGTTGCAGAGCTCGATGCACTCGTCACAGATGTAGACGCCGCCGCCGGCGATAAGCTTCTTCACCTGCTTCTGGCTCTTTCCACAGAAGGAACACTTGAGCAGGTCAGCGCTTTCTTGCATACGTGCCATGAAGGCCTTTCAACTCTTTTCTCTGGGGTTGGGTGGAGCGATTTTACCGCAGTCTATTCCACTCTAGTAAACCGCCCAGACCCGAGCGCTATTCCTCGCGCGGCGGCGCGCCACTGAATTTAAAACGGCAGTTAATGGACATAGACAGAGCGGTTCACTAACTTACATCGAAACCTCTCCATCAGCAGAAAGACTTTCATGGATATCCGCGAACTCATCGACCGCTCCCCCATGGGCGCGCGCCAGTGGCTCATCATCGCCATCGCCCTCTTCCTCAACGCTCTCGACGGCTACGACATGGTGGCCATGGCCTTCGGCGCCGGACCTGTCAGCGAAGAGTTCGCCTTGTCCGATTCCTCCCTAGGCTGGCTCCTCTCCGCCGCGCTCATCGGTATCGGCCTCGGCTCTTTCTTTCTCGCGCCGCTAGCTGACCGCCTCGGGCGCACCACGCTGATTACCGTCTCACTCATCATCGACCTCGTCGGCCTCATTCTCACCACCCTCGCGCCAACGTTCAGCCTTCTCCTCATCTTCCGCCTCATCACCGGCATTGGCGTCGGCGGCGTCCTCGTCTGCGTCACCGTCCTCGTCAGCGAGTCTTCCAACCTGCGCTTCCGCGGACTGGCCGTCGCCATCTACGCCTCCGGCTACGGCCTTGGCGCCTCCTTCTGCGGTGTTATCGCATCAACCTTCGATAGCTGGCAGCCCATCTTCTGGGTCGGCGCAGCACTCACCGTCGTGGCCCTTCTCCTCACGGTTGCTGTCGTCCCCGAGTCCGCCGACTTCCTCGCCGCCCGCGGCCGCATGGACGCCGTGCGCACCATCACCGCCAAACTCGGCCTCAAGGGCGAGGTCAGCGTCCGTCCCCGCACCAGCCACAAGGCGTCCTACACGGACCTCATCTCCCCACAGTTCCTGCGCACCTCCATCAAGCTCTGGCTGGCGTTCAGCTTCATCATGTTTGCTTACAACTTCACCTCACAGTGGACCCCGAAGCTGCTTACCGCCGAGGGCCTGACCGCCCAGCAAGGCATCATCGGCGGCATCATGCTCTCCTTCGGCGGGGCTATCGGCGCCATCCTCTTCGGCCTATTTACCACGCGCATCGACGCCCGCCCGCTGCTCATCGCCTTCTGTCTTGTCTCCTCTGTCGTCCTCGTCGGCTTCATCAACTCCACCGCCGTGCCCACCCTCATGTTTGCCCTCGGTGTCGGCGTAGGCCTTAGCCTCAACGCCTGCATCTCCGGCCTCTATACCGTCACCCCAGAGGCCTACCCTTCCGCACTGCGTACCACGGGAACGGGCGCCGCCATCGGCATCGCCCGCGTCGGCGCCACCCTCGCGCCTATCCTGGCCGGCTACCTCCTCGAAACAGGCTGGACCCCGACGGGCCTCTACACCCTCGCTGGTGTTACCGCGGTGCTGGCCGCGCTCTCCCTCATCGGCGTGCGTGCCTACACGGCGACCACAAAGCACAGCACGCCACAACCGGTAGCGGCCTAGGCTGGGACTCAGAGCCACCCTCAACCGCTAAGGAGCTTCACATGTTCGATCTTCAGGACCAGGTTGCCATCGTCACCGGCGGTGCCGCCGGCATCGGCCGCGGTATCGTCAGCGCCCTGCGCGAGGCCGGCGCGACCGTCATCATCGCTGACCTCAACGAAGAAGCCGCACACAAAACCGCCGAAGAACTCGGCGCGGACGCCCTGCTTGTCGACGTCACCTCGCGCGACTCCGTCCGCACCCTTTATAGGGACGTCGTCAAGCGCTATGGCCGCATCGACATTGTCTGTTCCAACGCCGGTGTCTTTCCCAACTGCCCGCTCGAGGACATGAGCGACGAGCAGTGGGACACCATGTTCGCCATCAACACGCACGGTACCTTCACCGTGGTGCAGGAAGCGCTGCCTTACATGAAGAAGGCGGGCTACGGGCGCATCGTCATCACGACGTCTATCACCGGCTCGCACACCGGCTACCCGGGCTGGGCGCACTACGGCGCGTCGAAGGCCGCACAACAGGGCTTCATGCGCTCTGCGGCACTGGAGGTGGCGCGCGATGGCATCACCATCAATGGAGTGCTGCCAGGCAATATCCTCACCGAAGGCCTTGAAGGCCAGGGCCAGGAGTACCTCGACCAGATGGCGCGCTCCGTCCCCATGCACCGCTTAGGTTCCCCGCGCGATATCGGCAACGCGGCGGCCTTCCTCGCTTCCCGCGAGGCAGGCTACATCACCGGCCAGACCCTCATTATCGACGGCGGCCAGATCCTTCCCGAGTCCCCCGAAGCCATCCTGCCGCCCTACGAGGCCTAAGCGCGACTAAAGCCCCGCTTCCTTTCGGATAGCGGGGCTTTAATTCTGCTCAGTTAAGCGTTGAGCTTGCGGTAATCAAAGACGGTATCGATGAGACCGTATTCGACGGCTTCCTGCGCGGTAAGGATCTTGTCGCGGTCGGTATCGATGCGCACCTGCTCTGCGGTGCGGCCGGTGTGCTCGGCCAAGGTCTCCTCCATGAGGCGGCGCATGCGCTCGATCTCGTTGGCCTCGATCTCAAGGTCAGAGACCTGGCCCTGCGTGCCCTGCGTACGCGGCTGGTGAATCAGCACGCGAGAGTTCGGCAGAGCGGCGCGCTTGCCCGGGGCACCGGCGGCCAGCAGAACAGCCGCAGCGGAAGCAGCCTGGCCCAGGCAGACGGTCTGCACGTCCGGACGCACATAGCGCATGGTGTCGTAGATGGCCATCAGCGCGGTGAAGGAGCCACCCGGGGAGTTGATATACATCGTGATGTCGCGGTCCGGATCCTGGGACTCCAGGACCAGCAGCTGCGCCATGATGTCGTTGGCGGAGGTGTCATCGACCTGGGTGCCCAGGAAGATGATGCGCTCTTCGAAGAGCTTGGAATACGGGTTGGTGGTCTTGGATCCCTGTGCGTTCTGCTCAATGAACTCCGGCAGAACGTAGCGGGAAGAAGGCATCTGAAGATTAGACATGGTGATAAAGCTCCTTGTTCCCTAGTTGGTGATAGGACCGTTAACGGACTCAATGACGTGGTCGACGATGCCGTATTCCTTGGCCTGCTGGGCGGTGAACCAGCGGTCGCGGTCCGAATCCTTGGTGATTTGCTCGAAGGTCTGGCCAGTGTGCTCAGCAATCAGCTCAGCCATCTCACGCTTGGTCTGCGCGAACTGCTCAGCCTGGATGGCGATATCTGCAGCGGTACCACCCACACCAGCGGAAGGCTGGTGCATCATGATGCGGGCGTGCGGCAGCGCGTAGCGCTTGCCCTTGGTGCCACCAGACAGGAGGAACTGGCCCATCGAAGCAGCCAGGCCCATGCCATAGGTAGCCACATCGCACGGCGAGTACTTCATCGTGTCGTAGATTGCCATGCCCGCGGTAACGGAGCCACCCGGCGAGTTGATATAAAGCGAAATATCGCGCGTGGGGTCCTCTGCAGACAGCAGGAGGATCTGGGCGCACAGTTTGTTGGCAATCTCATCATCCACCTGGGTTCCCAGGAAGATAATGCGCTCGCGCAGCAGGCGCTCATACACGCTATCGCTCAGATTCATACCCGTAGACGACGAGTTCATTGAAATCTTCTCAGACATGAATGGTTCTCCTTCAAGTGAAGAATGCTTTAACTGGCCCCACCTTACCGGCATTCCTCTCAAACTTGGCCTCTGTTCGCTATGAGCGTTGGGGCGCAGCACCAAAGGCGCATACGGAAGCTGGGTTAACATTTGCTCATGTCTGTTTCCGAGCTATCCACCAGTACCCAGAACTATTTGAAAGCAATCTGGGGGCTAAAGGAATGGTCGTCCGAGCCCGTTACCGCCACACTTATAGCGAAACAGTTGGGACTCAAGCTCTCCTCGGTTTCCGATGCAGTGCGCAAAATGTCGAAGCAAGGGCTCGTGTCACACACGCCCTATGGCTCTGTGGAGTTAACCGAACTTGGCAGGCAGTACGCATTGGTCATGGTGCGCCGCCACCGATTGCTTGAGTCTTTTTTGGTTCAAGCATTGGACTACACGTGGGACGAAGTCCATAATGAAGCCGAAAATCTCGAACACGCGGTGTCCGACATGCTCATAGAACGTGTAGATAAGTTCCTTAATTACCCCACTAGGGATCCGCACGGCGATCCTATCCCTACGGTTGATGGACAGATCACAATCCCCAGTGCGCACCGTCTCACCGACAGCGGTGCGCAACCGCAAGTGACCGTGGAACGCATTTCTGATTCCGACCCACAACTGCTGAAGTTCCTTGAAGAGCGCGGCATTGTCACAGGGGCTGTTCTTAGCACGCGCGAGGGAGCGCCCTTTTCAGATTCTCTCGAAATACAGGTGGCCGGCAGCACTCAGTGGGTAGTGCTTGGACGCCCAGCTACCGACGCAGTGTTTGTAGCACACCACAGCCGTTAGACCTTCCCCTTTGCATTAATCCTACTCTCACCTGCCCTTTTCAAAACTACGTTGGGCCGTAGTTGCAACTACGCCATTGCGTAGTTAGTCTTTTCGAATATCACCTATCCCACTTATGGCTAAGGCCAGGATGAGCAGGATTGCTATGTCAGACTCACCAGATTTGGTGTATTTTTCTAGCGTTTCAGAAAACACAAAAAGATTCGTCGAACGCTTAGATAGACCCGCGGTGCGCATTCCACTGCGCCCCAAGAAAACCGGGATGATCCAGGTTTCACACCCGTACGTACTCATCGTTCCCACCTACGGCGGAGGCTCGCTCAAACGCGCAGTCCCCAAACAGGTCATCGACTTCCTCAATGACCCAATCAACCGCTCCTTTATCCGGGGCGTTATTACCTCAGGGAATACCAACTTCGGAAGTGCTTACTGCGTCGCCGGACGCATCATTTCCGCCAAGTGCCACGTACCGGAGCTGTATCACTTCGAGCTTCTCGGCACCCAGAAGGACATCGCCGCCGTAAAGCAGGGCCTTCAAAAGTTTTGGGAGCAGCAAAAGCAGCTAACGATGACACCCCATTAATCCCCCACAAGATGAAGAACACATCCGCATCACACAGATTGGACAACACAATGTGGCCTCTTGATGCCACCCCCACACAGACTATTGGCGCTACGCCCCGCACTGCTTCAGCAGACAATGCCGGCGGTGTCGGCAAGCGCAAAAGCTACCACGCACTCAACGCGCAGCTGAACTTGTTCGACGCTTCTGGAAAAATCCAGTTTGACAAGGACATTCAGGCAGCACAAGACTATGTCACGCACCATGTCGCTCCCCGCATGCATCAGTTCGATTCCACCAAGCAACGCTTGGAATGGTTGGTTGATAACGAGTACTACGAGCGGGATTTCCTTGAGCTTTATGATGACGCCTTTCTGTGCGCCATGTACGACAGAGCACATCAAGCTAAGCACCAGTTCCGCACCTTCCTCGGCGCATTTAAGTTCTTTACTTCATATGCACTGAAAACCTTTGATGGCTCCCGATTCCTAGAAGGCTACGAAGAACGTGTCGCCACCACAGCTTTATACCTTGCACAGGGCGACGAAGAGCTCGCAGAAAAGCTGGTGGATGACATCATGACCGGACGCTTCCAGCCCGCCACCCCTACTTTTCTCAACGCAGGCAAAGCCCAGCGCGGCGAAATGGTCTCCTGCTTCCTCCTGCGAATCGAAGACAATCTGGAGAGCATTGGCCGCAGCGTGAACTCTGCACTGCAACTATCAAAGCGCGGTGGTGGAGTGGCCTTGTTGCTGAGCAATCTGCGCGAATCCGGAGCCCCGATCAAAAAGATTGAGAACCAGGCTTCCGGAGTAGTCCCAGTCATGAAAATTCTCGAAGATAGCTTCAGCTATGCCAACCAATTGGGCGCCCGGCAGGGCGCTGGAGCCGTCTACCTGCATGCGCACCATCCAGATATTCTTCGCTTCCTGGATACCAAGCGGGAAAATGCCGATGAGAAAGTCCGCATCAAGACTCTTTCGCTGGGGGTTGTTATTCCAGATATAACCTTCCGGCTGGCCAAAGAGAACAAGGATATGCATCTTTTTAGCCCGTATGACATCGCTCGCGAGTACGGCGTAGCCATGTCTGACATGTCCATCACCGAGTACTACGACGAGTTGGTTGCCAATCCGCGAATTTCTCACACGACCATTAAAGCCCGCGAGTTTTTCACCACGCTGGCTGAGCTTCAGTTTGAATCTGGATACCCCTACATACTCTTTGAGGATACGGTCAACCGCGCTAATCCCCTCAAAGGACATATCAATATGTCCAATCTGTGTAGTGAGATCCTCCAGGTCAATACGCCATCCACCTACGGCGCCTCAGGTAACTACACCACCGTTGGCCAGGACATTTCCTGCAATCTAGGGTCGCTCAACATCGCTAAAGCTTTTGAATCACCGGACTTTGGGGAAACTGTTGAAACCGCGGTGCGCGCTCTCACGAAGGTCTCAGACCTAACAAATATCGAAGCTGTTCCTTCCATCGCTCACGGTAATGCATCCATGCATGCCATCGGGTTGGGTCAAATGAATCTCCACGGTTTCCTGGCTTCCAAGCGTATTCCTTATGGCTGCGCCGAAGCACTGGACTTTACAAATATCTATTTCCTGACCGTGACCTATCATGCGCTCCGTGCATCCCATGCACTCGCGGTTGAGAAAGGTCAACGATTCACTGGCTTTGAAGAATCCACCTATGCCACTGGCGCCTACTTCGACAAGTACATCGACCAAGACTGGGTGCCGGCCACTGACCACGTAAAACAGCTATTCCATGAGGCTGGCGTGCAGATTCCTCAACGCGAGGATTGGCTACGCCTCAAGAACCAAGTGATGCAAGACGGCATCTACAACGCCTACTTGCAGGCAGTTCCACCCACTGGATCAATTTCCTACATCAATGACTCCACCGCGTCCATACACCCGATTGCCTCCAAGATTGAAATACGCAAGGAAGGCCGCTTGGGGCGCGTGTACTACCCCGCACCGGAAATGACCAACGACAACTTGGAGTATTTCGATGACTCCTACACCGTGGGGTACGAAAAAATCATCGACACCTACGCTATGGCCACCCAACACGTGGACCAAGGGCTTTCCCTGACTTTGTTCTTCACCGCTGATACCACCACGCGGGACATCAACAAGGCACAAATCTATGCCTGGAAAGCCGGAATCAAGACCTTGTACTACATCCGTTTACGCCAACCTGCACTCCAGGGAACCGAGGTCGAAGGCTGCGTTTCCTGTGCTCTGTAGGAACACGGTCCTCCCCTTGTCTACAACCATTCACTCAGAAAGAAGGAAGCTATGTCTTCAACATCGAACAGTGCTGAACTAACCAGCATTTCAGTTACACCGCCGAGCTACCGGCATGATCCTTCAGCCCGCATCCGCGCCATCAATTGGAACCGGGTGAGCGATGACAAGGATCTTGAAGTGTGGAACCGTCTCACCGCTAACTTTTGGTTGCCAGAGAAGGTCCCGCTTTCTAATGATCTCCCGGCATGGCAGAGGATGACACCCGAGGAACGCAACCTCACCATGCGGGTGTTCACGGGACTCACCACCCTGGATACTGTCCAGGCCACCGTGGGTGAAATCTGTCAGATTCAAGATGCCCGCACCGAACACGAGGAGGCCGTGTATACCAACATCGCCTTCATGCAGTCAGTCCATGCCCGTTCTTACTCTTCAGTGTTTTCTACCCTGAGCAGTACAAAGGAAATTGATGAAGCATACCGCTGGGCGGTGAATAATGACCTTCTCCAGGCACGCGCCAAGAAAGTGCTCGCGCACTATTTTGGGCCGGATCCACTCAAACGCAAGGTGTCATCGACGCTGCTTTCCTCGCTGCTTCTCTACGCGGGTTTCTATCTTCCCTTGCACTTTTCTGTCCACGCCACCCTGACAAATACGGCAGACATGATTCGCCTCATTCTGCGTGATAAGGCAGTGCACGGCTACTACTCGGGTTACAAGTATCAGCGCGGTCTGGAATCCACGACCCCGCTACGGCAGAAGGAAATGCATGATTTCACCATTTCTTTGCTCGAAGAGCTTTATGCACTAGAGCTGGACTATTCCGGCGAGCTATATGAGCCTTTGGGACTCATGGATGACGTAGCCGTGTTCGTTCGCTATAACGCCAACAAGGCACTCATGAATTTGGGCTACCCGGATTATTTCCCGCCCGAAGAAACGGAAGTGAACCCAGAAATCCTCGCCGCCCTAGCCCCCGGAGCAGATGAGAACCATGACTTCTTCTCTGGATCTGGTTCCTCCTATGTCATTGGTACTGCTGAAGAAACGAGTGATGATGACTGGGATTTCTAAACCTTTTCCGCGACCGGACCAAGGAAGCTGGCTTGAGACCATCGCGCTGTTTGAAGCCATCCGCGAAGGAAACCAACCCGCAGCCATGCGGCTTTTGAATACATCCGCCGCACGAGAGGCCGTCCTCGGGGGGCTTCTAGGGCTCATCGAGCTGTACTTCCGCCATGAAGAAGGAGACAAAGTAGATGGCTTCCTCACTGCCGCCCACGCTGCCGGCCCACCACCGGCCTTTGGCTGCAAGCCCTTTCTCCCCTGACCACGTCTCCCTACACCCAACTAAGAAAGAAGGTTTACCATGACCACCCCACGTATCAGCGTTATCGTCGGCAGCCTGCGGCGAGGGTCATTTACACGCAAGATTGCACACGAGGTGCTCACGATGATCCCTGAAGACTACGAGGCAAACATCGTGGAAATCCGTGACTTGCCGCTCTATGACTTCGACTACGATGACCCCGCCGTCACGGACAAGCCCACTCCGGCTGAGTACACCACTTTTCGCGAGTCCATCAAGAACTCGAGCGGGATCCTCTTCATTACGCCAGAGAACAACCGCACTATCCCCGCCTGCCTCAAAAACGCAGTGGACATCGGCTCTAAACCCAACTCAGATGTGGCGTGGAAGAACCTTCCCGCAGGTATCATTAGCCACTCTGTAGGCCGTATGGGCGGCTACAGTTCACAGAAGAACCTTCGCCTCGCCCTGTCCTACTTCGATATGCCGCTTCCGGGTCAGCCCGAAGTATTTCTGGGTCAATCCCCCACCCTTTTCGAAGAGTCCGGACATCTCAATGAACGCACCGCAGACTTTGTCAAGGATTACGTTATGCGCTTCCTGCAGCTAACCGACAAGGCCTTTAGAGCCACGAACGGCTAGCGGTATCCCCAGCCAACACCCATCACGCCCTCTACGAAGTACTCAAAGACTCCTAGAGGGCGTTCACAATGACACAAACCCCGGATTCAGGCTCATCCTTGAGTTACCTGAATCCGGGGTTTCACGCGCGCTCGCCACCACACATGTGGCAGCGGCGTTTTACAAGCGGGAGATTACTTCTCCTCGGAAGCCTCAGCCTCGTCCTCATCGATCTCACCGAAGTACTGGTCAACATCAACCTTGTTGCCAGCCTCGTCGGTGACCTCAGCGCGGCAGATAGCCATAGCCAGGGCCTTGCCGCGGCGCACGTCAGAGAACAGGTTGCCCAGCTGGTTGCTGGACTGCAGCTGCTGGATGAACTGGTTCGGGTCCATGCCGTAGGACTGGGCGGTGAACAGGATGTGGTCGGTCAGCTCCTGCTGGGACACCTCCGGCTCCTCAACCTCAGCGAGTGCGTCCAAGAAGAGCTGGGTGCGCACGGATTCCTCAGCGGACTTGCGAGCGTCAGCGTCGAACTCCTCGCGGGTGGTGCCCTGCGCCTCAAGCAGCTGTGCCAGTGCCTTCTCGTCGTGAGCCAGCTGACCCATGACCTGGTGCAGCTGAGCGTGGACCTGCTCGTCCACCACGGAGGCGGGGAGCTCAAAGTCAACGTCGGCAAGCGCGGCCTTGAGGACCTCATCGCGGATGGCGGCAGCCTGCTCGGACTTCTTGGACTCCTCGACGCGGGTCTTGGTGTCCTCGCGCAGCTCGTCAATGGTGTCGAACTCGGAGGCCATCTGTGCGAACTCGTCGTCGAGATCCGGCAGCTTGCGCTCCTTGGTCTGCTGGACGTGGACCTTCACGGTGGCCTCGTCGCCCTCGTGCTCACCGGACTGGATGGTGGTGGTGAACTCGTTGTCCTCGTCGGTCTTCATGCCGCGCAGAGCGGTGTCGAGCCCCTTGATCAGGTTGTCGTCGCCGATGCGGTAGGTCATACCCTCGTGGGAAGCCTCATCCAGCTTGGTGCCGTCAACCTCGGTGGTGATGTCGATAATGGCGTAGTCACCAGTCTTCATCTTGCGCTTGGTGTCCTTGAGCTCACCGAAGCGGGAAGCCAGGTCTTCGAGCGCCTTGTCGACGTCCTCTTCGGAGGTCTCCAGCGCCGGCACCTTAACGGAAATCTTGGAGAAGTCCGGCACCTCGAACTCGGGGCGGATATCTACCTCAGCGGTGAACTCGACGAAGTCGTTGTCCTCCAGCTTGGCAATGTCGATCTCCGGCTGACCAATAACCTTGAGATCGTTTTCGGTAACGGCCTGCTCGTAGCGGGACGGCAGCATGTCGTTGACTACCTGCTCGAGGATGGGGCCACGACCAAAGCGGGCGTCGATAAGCTGGCGCGGAGCCTTGCCCTTACGGAAGCCCGGGATGGAAACCTGCTGCGCGATCGCCGCGTAGGCCTGAGCGATTTCCTTGTCCAGCTCAGCGAACGGAACGTTGACGGTGAGCTTGACGCGGGTATCGCTCAGCTTGTCTACGGTGGTCTTCACGAGAAACTCTCCTGATTGTGATCGTCTAAAAATGTAATGAAGGGGCCTGGATGCGTGTCCAGGCCCCCATACGTCGGGGCGACAGGATTTGAACCTGCGACCCCCTGCTCCCAAAGCAGGTGCGCTACCAAGCTGCGCCACGCCCCGTATGGAAAGCCTCTGCGCCCGGAAGCTCCGAACGCAGCTGCGCTTCATACTGGGGCTAGTGTACCGATAGCCGCTTGACTATCCCAACACCGGCCCCATTTTAGGTTCATTTATGCATGTCAGAGGATGTTTAACCGCTTAGAAGTCGAAGTCGAAATCAAACATTCCGCCATCGCCTCCGTCGCCGCCAAAGAGGCCATCGAAGAAGCCACCATCGTCGCCTCCCCCAACATCGCCAGCGCCCACATCACCGGCTCCGTCCAGGGCACCGCCGTCCATGCCTTCAGCGCCGCCGAGGTCTCCACCCCAGTCGCCGCTTTCAGCCGCCGCGGCGGAGTAGCCGACGCCGGACATGCCCGCGAACATGGCGTTGAACATCATGGAGTAACCCACCATCCACACGCCGGTGGTCAACGCATCAGCCCACCACGGGCGCGAGTACCAACCGGCCGGGACTGGGCGCCCAGCCACGACACCGCCCGGGTAGTAGTTCGGGGTTTGCGCAGATGCGCTTGGCGACGCCGTCAGCGTCTCCCCGTTTGCTTCCACCGTGCGGGTTTCCGTGACCTTGCCGGCCTGGCGCTGACCCTCCAGCGGCGGGAGTTCGGGGCCTGGGTCCATGCCCATAATCTCGCGCGCGGCCGCCACATAGTACAGCCCCTCCAGCGCGGACTCTCGCGCGAGGTGCGCTTGCTTTGCGGTTGTGGCGCGGGAAATCGCCGAGTTGGCGGCGGTAAAACGCTCGGAGGCATCCGCCATGGCCTGCTGGGAGGCAGTATCCGTGCCACTCAAGTTCATCACCTGACCGCCAAGGCGCTCGGTCCACCGGCGGGCATCCGCCATCGCGTCCTCAAAACGTTGGGATTCTCGCAGCTCCTGCTGCTTTTTCCCGCTTCTCGAGGAGAGTAACCATGCGCCACCACCGACGACGAGGATAAGGAGCAATAACGAGCTCACGAAAGCACCACTTTCATCTCAGAGTTGAATTGCGTGTCGAACTATGTGTTGTTTTGCTTGTACGCCTACCCAAACTAACGCGCTTTACCCCGCTTAAGTTCCCATTTTCCTTTCAGCGCCCGCGTGCGCTAAAGTAGTCGGCACGCCGATTCAACGGCTTTCAACGTTGAGACTTTCAAAGTCAAGACCTTGAAAGTTGAAGATTGCCGGTTGTGGGAATGTCGTATAGTGGCTAATACCTCAGCCTTCCAAGCTGAAGACGCGGGTTCGATTCCCGTCATTCCCTCCAAGGAAAAGCCGCGCTAACCACCTAATTTAGGTAGTTGGTGCGGTTTTAATCGTTTTCTGCACGGATGACCAAGCTCTGCGTAGAGTGGGCCGCATGACTGTACCTAATATCAAATTGCACGATGGAAACTCCATCCCGCAGCTCGGCTTCGGCGTCTTCAAGGTTGACCCCGACAAGACCGAAGAGCTGGTCCTCGAGGCCCTCAAGGTGGGCTACCGCCACATCGATACCGCTGCCATCTACGGCAACGAGGAAGGCGTGGGCCGCGCGATTGCCAAGTCTGGCATCCCGCGCGAGGAGCTGTTCATCACCACGAAGCTGTGGAATGACCGCCAAACTGACGCAGCCGCAGCCCTCGATGAATCTTTGGAGAAACTGGGGCTCGACTACGTTGACCTCTACCTCATCCACTGGCCCTGTCCGGACAACGGCCACTACGTCGAGGCATGGAAGCAGCTCATCGAGCTGAAGAAGGCCGGCAAGGCAAAGTCCATCGGTGTCTCCAACTTCGAACTTGAGCACTTGGACCAGCTGGAAACCCAGACTGATGAAACCCCCGTGGTCAACCAGGTAGAGCTGCACCCCTACCTGCAGCGCTGGCGCGAGCTCGATGCCTTCCGCGCCCACCAGGTGCATATCGAAGCCTGGGGCCCACTAGGCCAGGGCAAGACGGATCTCTTCGAGCAGCCGGAAATCACCGAGCCCGCCGAGAAATACGGCGTCTCCCCCGCTCAGGTGATCATCCGCTGGCACCTACAAAATGGCGTCATCGTGTTCCCGAAGTCCGAAAACCCGGAGCGCATCGCGCAGAACTTCGATGTATTCGGCTTTGAGCTTGATGATTCCGAGATGGCCGCCATCACCGTTCTCGACCTTGGGGAAGAGGGCCGCGGCGGCACTCACCCCAAGGACATGAACTAAGCCTCCGGAAGCTCCGGCGGAATGTTGGTGCGCTCGTACTCGGCAAGAATGTCGATGCGGCGCTGGTGGCGCTCGGCACGGGACCATTCCTGATCAAGGAAAGCGTCCACGATGGCGAGTGCCTCCTCCTCAGAGTGCATGCGGCCACCGATGCCGATGAGCTGGGCATTGTTGTGCTCGCGGGCCAGGCGTGCGGTCTCCGGGGACCACGCCAGGGCGCAGCGCGCGCCCTTCACCTTGTTAGCGGCGATCTGCTCGCCGTTGCCGGAACCACCCAGCACGATGCCGAGCGAGCCCGGATCGTTGACGGTCCGCAGCGCGGCCTCAATGCAAAAAGCCGGGTAATCATCCTCGGCGTCGTACTCATGGGCACCGCAGTCAATGACGTCGTGGCCCTGTTTCTTCAGGTGTTCGGCGATGACGTTCTTCGTCTCGAACCCTGCGTGGTCTGCTCCTAAATAAACGCGCATGGCCCACATCTTAGCGGTCAGCGGGCACGCCCGCCGACCCGTTTTAGCAATAACTCAAAATTGATATGGTGGGGCACGTCTACTCCCCTAGGAAGGACCCCGCTATGCCCATGACCACACGCGTCTGCTTTCTTTACGTCGGCGCAATCCTTGTCGGCGCAGGTTTATTCGCCGCCGGTTTCTTCACCGACAACGTCTTCATCCTGCCACTTCTCTTGGCAGCAGTGATGACGCTGGCCCACCTCGGCGTGGGTCTGTGGTGGCTCCTGCATAAGCCACGCACCGCCGGCGGAATCACCGCCGGCGTCCTAGCGATACTTGCGGGCGCTTCGTGGGCCACGTGGCTAGCCGCCGAGTGGGAGGAATACCAGGCGCAGAGCTATCTGCCCATCATTAACATCGCGGGACTTCCCGCTTTCGTGCTCACCCCTATCGTCCTGGTCTGCGTCATCGTGGCGGCAATGCGCAACCGCACGCGTTAAACCTGGGGTTCTTCGGTGCGGGAGCGCTTGAGCTCGAAGAAGTACGGGAACTGGGCGAGGCGCACGGAGGCGTCGAAAAGCTCGCCAGCTTCCTCGCCGGTGGGAACGCGCGTAATGACCGGGCCGAAGAAGGCGGTATCGCCGAACTTCACCACCGGGGTGCCGACCTCATCGCCGACCTCGGAGATGCCGCGGTTGTGGAACTCGGTAAGCTTCTCATCCATCTCTTCGGTGTTGGCCACGGAGGCGAAGGTGGCGGGGAGGGAGGCGTCGTCAAGCGCCTGCTTGATGATGTCGTCGTAGGCTCCGTAACCCTTCTTGCCGCCCTGGCCCTCCGTGTGGATGCGGGTGCCCATGGCGGTGTAGAAGGCATCGACCTTGTCCGGGGCCTCCACGGCAATCTTGGCCGCCACGCGGGCAGGACCCCAGTTGGCTTCCATCATCTTCATGTACTCCGGATCCAGGTCACGGCCCTTGTTGAGAACGGAGAGGGACATCGGCTGGAAGGTCACCTCGATATCGCGGACTTTCTCCACCTCCTTAATCCAGCGCGAGGTCAGCCACGCGAAGGGGCATGAGCAGTCGAACCAGAACGTCACTTGTTGAGCCACGGTAAATCTCCTTTGTTTCTGTGGTCTTTGGCACCCCACCCTAGGCGTGTGACTACGCTGGTGCAGAGACTTTAGGTACAGAGAAAGAGGAGATGCACCTTATGACCTCGATTAACCTCACCCGCGAGGAAGCCCAGCAGCGCTCCGACATGGTGGAGGTAAGCCACTATGACGTTGCCCTCGACCTCACCGGGGAGGAGTTTTTCACCTCCACCACGGTGGTGAAGTTCCGAGTTAAGAAGGCCGGTTCTACGTTTATTGACTTGCGCGGCGACGAGCTTCTCGAGGTCCGCCTCAACGGCGCTCCCCTGCCCACCAGCGCTTATGACCCGACGTACGGGATCCCGCTATCGGGTTTACAGGTGGCGGAGTATGAGCTGAAGGTCGTGGCGAAAATCCGCTATTCACGCACGGGCGAGGGACTGCACCGCTTCGTTGACCCGGTCGACGGCGAGGCTTACCTCTACACCCAGTTCGAGACTGCCGACGCCAAGCGCGTCTTCGCTTGCTTTGACCAGCCGGATTTGAAGGCGACGTACTCGCTGGCTTTTGAGGTTCCGGAGCACTGGACCGTGATTACGAACTCCCCCATCACGCGTTCGGGCAATACCGTGCGCGCGGCGGTGGACTACCCGCTGTCGACCTACCTGATTGCGCTGTGCGCGGGCCCGTACGCCGGCGTGACGGATACGTGGACAGGCACGCTGGCGGAGCACCCGGAGGGCTCACCGGCTAAGTCCGTTGAGGTGCCGCTGGGGATTTACTGCCGCCCCTCCCTGCTGGAATCGCTCGACGCCGAGCGCCTGTTCACGGAGACCAAGCAGGGCTTCGATTTCTACCACCGCAACTTCGGCTTTGCCTACCCCTTTGGCAAGTACGACCAGATTTTCGTGCCGGAGTTCAACGCCGGCGCAATGGAGAACGCCGGCTGCGTGACCATTCGCGATGAGTACGTCTTTACGTCGCAAGCCTCGCACTACAAGTATGAGCGCCGCGCGGACACCATTCTGCACGAGCTGGCGCACATGTGGTTCGGGGACCTCGTGACCATGCAGTGGTGGGATGACCTGTGGCTCAACGAATCCTTTGCCACGTGGTCGGCGGCGATTTCTCAGGCGGAGGAGACCCAGTACGACACCGCGTGGGTGACCTTTGCCAACGTGGAGAAGGCCTGGGCCTACCAGCAGGATCAGCTGCCCACGACGCACCCGATTTCCACAGATGCTTCTGACATTGAGACCGTGGAGCAGAACTTTGACGGCATTACCTACGCTAAGGGCGCGTCGGTGCTCAAGCAGCTGCAGGCCTACGTGGGCCGCGAGAACTTCTTTGCCGGGGTGCGCCGCCACTTCCAGGAGCACCAGTGGTCGAACGCCACCTTCGGGGATCTGCTGCGCCACCTCGAGGAGGCCTCAGGGCGCGACCTATCCTTCTGGGCGCAGCAGTGGTTGAAAACTTCAGGAGTCAACACGCTGGGTGTGGCGCTGGAGACGGACGAGTCCGGCACCATCACACAGGCCCACCTCACCCAGCGCGGCGATACCCTGCGCACGCACCGCGTCGCCGTCGGCGTCTACGCGCTGCAGGGTGAGAAGGTGGTGCGCACCGAGCGCATCGAGATGGATATCGATGGCGCCTCCACCGAGGTTCCGGAACTCATCGGCCGCAAGCAGGCGGACATCGACTTCGTGCTGACAAACGACGATGACCTCACCTACTGCCTCATCGAGCTGGATGCGGGTTCCCTTGAGTTCCTGTTGGAGAATATCGAGAAGTTCGAGGACCCCATGGCCCGCACTTTGTGCTGGTCCACCGCGTGGGAGATGACCCGCGCGGGCTCGATGCGCGCCCGCGATTTCGTGGCGCTCGTGGCCCGCGGTGCGGCAGCGGAGACCGAGCTCGCCGTGCTGGAGCGCATCCTCTCCCAAGCTGCCATGGCCCAGTCCACTTACGCCGACCCAGAGTGGGCAAAGGAGGATACGCAGCTTGCCGACGCCCTCCTTGAAGGCGCCCGCTCCGATAACACCGCGCGCTCCATCGTCTTCACCCAGGCGCTGGCTGGCATCAAGCTTCACGACGCCTCCCGCACCTTCTTCCAGGAGCTCCTCAAGACCTCCTCGGATGCGAGGCTGCGCTGGAAGGCGCTCACCGCGCTCATCGCTGATGGCTCGCTTGCCGACGTCACCGGTCCCGAAGCCGCCGGCGCCGCCATGACGGCGGTGGCTGAGGAACTCAAGCGCGATAACACCGCGACAGGCTACCAGGCCTCGCTTAAGGCGTTGGCCGCGGTTAATACCGAGGACAACAAGCGCGCGGTGTGGGACGAGATTGTCGCCGGCGAACTGGGCAACCGCGACTTGGAGTCCAAGCTCGCGGGCCTGACGTTCGTAGGCGCCGACGAGCTCCTGCCGAGTGCGGAGTTCTTCGACGTGGCGGAAAAGATTTGGTCCGCGCAGTCCAACGAGATTGCTCTGACCACGGTGACCGGGTTGTTCCCGCGCTGGGATGTCAGCCAGGAGACCCTCGACCGCGCCGATGAATTCCTCTCTCGCGACCTGGCCGGTGGCCTGCGTCGCGCCGTGACCGAGCAGCGTGACCGCCTCGCCCGCGCCCTGCGCAACCGCGCCGTCGACCGCGGTTAACACCGCGTCTAGCCCCTCCCTGAGGGGCTTTTCTCGTTCCGTCCCTCCCCACAGCTGCCGTTCCCCCAACCAATCCCTTTCCCTGCCCTTAGTCGGCGTTAACCCTGCCTCTGAGCAGGAATTTAATTCCTCCGGTTGCGGGGCCCACGGTGCTGTTTTAGTCTCTGTGCCCATGGGGGATATCGAAACCTACATCCGCCTCCGCAATTCGGGGATTGCGCTGGTGGAAAACATTCCTGGCTCACCCGACGAGCTCCGCGCACTCGGCGCTTCTGCTTCCGATGCCGCCGAGCTTGCAAACCTTAACCAGGTGTATTTCGGGCCCACCCGCTTTAGCGGCAAGCAACGCAAAGCCCGGACCGCAGCCCTTCAACAACGCCACAGCCTGGGCACCCTCACCCTCATCGAGTCCTACACCGCGAAGGTGAAGAAAACCCTCGACGCCTGGAACCTGCGAATCAAACTCGCCGCCACCCCCGCACACCGCATCCCCACCGTCGCCGCCACACGACTGAAAGAACTCCGCTCCAAACGCATAGCCAAACCAGGCGTGCGCATCACCTACCGCACGCAAGGCCCCAACACCCTCTCCATAACCGACGATGCCACCACGATCGCCAACATGCGCGGTGTCCTCGAATCCACCAACACCACCGACCTGCTTCAAGCCGCCAACGACATCTTCTTCAACAAAGCAGGCGGTTCCAAGCCTGCGGTGCGCACCCAAGTCATCGTCACGTTGAACGAGTTGGACCAGATCATTAACGGCGAGGGTGATGAAATCGAGCTCAACCTCACCAACGGCGGGCGCATGACCGGGGCGGAATTCCTCACCCACAAATTTGCCGAGATTGGGTATGCCACCATCGTGCACCCTCTTGAAGGACCCATCGACACCTTCCGGCTAGAGCG
>NZ_KV802474.1:0-59382 GCF_001810695.1 Corynebacterium sp. HMSC065D07 | reverse complement strand
CGCTCTAGCCGGAAGGTGTCGATGGGTCCTTCAATAGGGTGCACGATGGTGGCATAGCCAATCTCGGCAAACTTGTGGGTCAAAAACTCTGCCCCGGTCATCCGCCCGCCGTTAGTCAGGTTGAGCTCGATCTCGTCCCCATCACCGTTGATGATCTGGTCGAGCTCGTTCAACGTGACGATGACTTGGGTGCGCACTGCCGGTTTGGAACCGCTTGTTTCTTTGTTGAAGAAGATGTCGTTGGCGGCTTGAAGCAGGTCGGTGTTGGTGGATTCTAAGACGCCGCGCATGTTGGCAATCGTGGTGGCATCGTCGGTTATGGAGAGCGTGTTGGGGCCTTGTTCCCGGTAGGTGATGCGCACGCCTGGTTTGGCTATGCGTTTGGAGCGGAGTTCTTTCAGTCGTGTGGCGGCGACGGTGGGGATGCGGTGTGCGGGTGTGGCGGCGAGTTTGATTCTGAGGTTCCAGGCGTCGAGGGTTTTCTTCACCTTCGCGGTGTAGGACTCGATGAGTGTGAGGGTGCCGAGGCTGTGGCGTTGTTGAAGGGCTGCGGTACGGGCTTTGCGTTGTTTGCCGCTAAAGCGGGTGGGACCGAAATAAACCTGGTTAAGGCGTGCAAGCTCGGCAGCATCGGTTGGGTCGGCGCCGAGCGCGCGAAGCTCATCGGGTGCGCTGGGTATGTGTTCCACCAGCGCAATCCCCGAGTTGCGTAGGCGGATGTAGGTTTCGATATCCCCCATGGGCACAGAGACTAAAACAGCACCGTGGGCCCCGCAACCGGAGGGACAAAATTCCTGGTTAATGGGGCTGGTACGAGAAAAGCCCCTAGATTGAGTTGGCTGGTTCGCATACCGATTGAATTCGCCATATGCTGCTGCCCAACCTTTCTCCTCTCGGTAAAGCCGGTCGAAACGAGAGCCTCCTGAGACCATTTCACACAGCCTCGCAGGAGGTTCGCTATCGGGATAGCGGGCATGGGTAGTCCATCAGCTTGAATCCAAACCGACCTGACAGCACAGCAGTTTCCGGTATGCTCGGCGCACATGCTCGGAAAGGATGACACCATGAAGATGGCCCCGCGCCACCGTCAGCAATTGCCACCGCTTCCGATGGTCTCGGCCAAGCTCGGGGAGCGGTTGGCCAGCCACGTGTTCGTGGAGGAAGGCCGGGAGCTGCTTCCGGAGTTGCAGGCCTTCCGCCGCGATATGCACCAGAACCCGGAGGTGGGGCTGCATCTGCCGCGCACCCAGGAGAAGGTGCTCGAAGCCCTTAAAGGCCTACCGCTGGAGATTCATCTGGGCCGTGACCTCAGCTCGGTCGTCGCGGTGCTGCGCGGCGGCAAGCGTGGCGAGCGCCCCGTGTCGGTTCTGCTTCGCGCGGACATGGACGCCCTTCCCGTGCGTGAGCAAACGGGCAGCCCGTTTGCCTCGACGAATAGCAACATGCATGCCTGTGGCCACGACCTGCACACGGCGGGGCTTATCGGCGCGGTGAAGATGCTGTGCCGCCACCGCGAGGAGCTGTTGGGCGATGTCATCTTCATGTTCCAGCCGGGCGAGGAAGGTCCGGGCGGCGCGCAGCCGATGATCGATGAGGGCGTGCTCGACGCCGCCGGCCGCCGGCCCATCGCCGCCTACGGTCTGCACGTCGGCCCGCAGGATAAGGGCACCTTCCACCATATTGCTGGCCCAATGATGGCCTCGTCGTCCAATCTGGGGATCACCGTCTACGGCAAGGGTGGGCATGGCTCGCGCCCGCACGATGCTATCGATCCCGTTGCGGCCCTCGCGGAGATCCAGATGGCGCTGCAAGTGGCGCTGACCCGGCGTTTCGATGCGAACTCGCCGATTGTCATCACGGTGACCAACCTGCGCGCGGGCGATGGCGCGGTCAACGTCATCCCGGACAAGGCGGAGCTGGGCGCGACGGTGCGCGTGCTTCGCGACGAACACATCGACGCAGTCCGCCAAATGATCATCGAGGTCTCGAGCTCCGTGGCGGCTTCCCATCGTTGTACCGCGAAGGTGGACTTCGAGGTCCTGTACTCGGCCACCAAGACTTCACCGCGCGAGGACCAGTTCGCTGCGTCGTTGTGGGCGGGTATGTTCGGCGCGGAAAACGTGCTGACCATGGACACCCCGATGATGGCCTCGGAAGATTTCGGCGCGGTGTTATCCCAGGTTCCGGGCACCTTCATGTGGTTCGGTACGGGGGATCCGCATACCCCGGAGCACATGCGCGAGTGGAACCACTCGCCGCAGGTGCGCTTCGATGATTCCGTTCTGGGAGACCAAGCCGCAGCCCTGGCGGCGGTGGCCTTTGAGCGCCTCGCCGCCGAGGACGCCCACCCCTCGCCGGCCACGAAGGCTATGCGTGCGCCGGTGCAGGGGACGGGGTCGGATGCGCAGCCGCCTTCTTCCGCAGCGCAATAGTGCCCCAGATGGTGGCTACCCATTCGGCGAGCACGACGACCATGCCGGCGAGGAGGGGCCAGATGGCGTCGTCGAGCGCAGTGCTTAAGGACGGGAAGAGATTCTTCGTGGCGTGCACCGCGATGGCGATAATAAGCCAGCGCACCGGCTGTTTCTGGGACAGGCCATAGGCACTAAGACCAGTGAACAGCGAGTGGGAGAGCGGGTTGGAGGCCAGGCGGATGACGCCTGCCCCGATCGCCCCGGCGGTATCCGAATCGAGGTTGTCCGCCGTCATGCGCGCGAAGGCGGTGGCGTCCTCACCCACAGTGAAACCGATACCCACGGCCACGCCCACGAAGACGTAGTCGAGCCAACTGCGGGGCCGGATGACGAAGGTACAGATAAGCAGCACGCCGAGGAACTTCAGCACCTCCTCGATGAGCGGCGCATACCCCGCAGCGCCCAGCCAGTCCAGGCCCGCGCGGGTGAGGAGGTGGGTCATGTTCGTGTTGAGTTCCACCGCGAGCCCGGAAACCGCGAACCCCCACACCACGCCGTGCGCAATTCCCGGCCGGCGGCGCAGGAAGAACAGCGTGAGGGGGACGAGTACGGCGGCGAAGACCACGGCGGCCAGAGCACTTGCGGGCAGGAAGGGCTCGCTCGCGTAGTGGAAGGCGGTGACGGCCAGCGCGCCGAGGGTCAGCAGGTAGTACAGGTACTTCATGCGTCCTCCGGCTGCACGCGGTCGGCGAAGTCACGTGCCTTCGGTCCGTAGATGTGGAGGAAGGAGATGGTGTTGTTGTGCCGCTGAGACAGCGTGATGCCGTCGCCGTCCTCGATGCGGTAGAGCTCGGCAGCCTGGGTGGTGATGGGGGCGTCGGTGAGCGCGCTGGTCCCGTTGAAGGAGCGGTGCTGGCGCGGCAGGTACGTCTCGACCTCGCGGGAGGAGCTGCCTTCCTCAGAAATGATGGTCGCGCTCCCGCAGTTCCAGGTCTGCGAGGAGGCGTACGGATCCTCCGGGCACTCCAGTCCCGGGATGCCGCGCACGGGGGTGGTGTCGGGAGTGGGGTCGGGGAGGAGGGCGTCGGCAAGCGGTACTGCGGCGAGGACGCCGATGCAGGAATAAATCAGTGTGTTTCTCATGCTTTCGACCCTAAGAGCTGCGGTTTTGCGCCGGTATCCTCCGCAGGGAGGATTTTGCGGAGTTTGACAATGCTGACAATCATGGCCACCCACAGGCCGATGAGGATGAGGAAGGTGGGGAAGATGGGCCATAGGGCGTCGTCAAACGCGGTAGAGATAGACGGGCCGAAATTAGCCGTGAAGTGCACCGCCATGGCGATGAGCAACCAGCGCACCGGTTGCCGGCGGGAGAGCCCGTAAGCCGCGATTGAGGTGAAGAAGGAATGCATGAGCGGGTTCGCGATGAATCGGGCAAGGAGCCCCAGAAGCGTTCCCTTGAGATCAGAATCGAGGTTCTCCAGTGTCATGTTGGCGTAGTAGATGGCGTTCTCGGTCACGCTAAAGCCCATGCCCACGGCCACACCGACGAAGACGTAGTCCGCCCAGTGGCGGGGCCGGATGACGCAGGTGCAGATGAAGACGACGCCGAGGAATTTAAGGACTTCCTCGTTAAGCGGGGCGATTCCAGCGATGACCAGCCAGTCCGGGACCGTACGGATGAGGAGGTGGTTCATGTGCTCGTTGAGCTGGCCGGCGACAGTGGAGACCGCAATACCCCACACCACCCCGTGCGCAATGCCGGGGTGCTTGCGCAAAATCAGCAGCGTGAGGCCTAGTGCAACAGCGGCGTAGGCCACCGCGGCGAGCGCACTTGTGGGCACGAAAGCGCCGTGGGAGAAATCATAAGCGACGTACACCAGCCCAGCGGCGGTGAGCAGTTCGTACAAAGTCTGTGTTCTTCTCATGCGGTTTAGGCTATGAACCGCGCCTGGGGTGCCGGTATCCTCCGCAGGGAGGATTTTCCGGAACGCAGGGAGAACTATCGTGGCAACCATGACGAGAAAGACGCGACCACTGTGGATCACGGTGCTGCTCATTCTGCTCTGCGTGGTGGCGGATTTGGCGGCATGGATCCCCCATATCGAAAACTTCGAGGGGACGGATCAGGAAGCCCTTGTTTTGGGCTTGATGGGTCTATTTAGCTTCGCCACGTGGATTCTGCTGCCCTTCGCCCTGCACCACTCACGGCGGGAGCGCAACATCCACGAGGAGTACCCCGGCCACCCGGTGGTGCTGATTGCGGCTCTGCTCGTCCTGGTACTAGGCGGGTTTCGCCCACTGTCGCTGTCAGTGCTGGTGGTGTTGATTTCAATCATCTCGCGCGGCCGACTGCGGTGGTCCCTGGCGGGGACGGCGGTGTTCGTGGCCTCGTGTGTGACCATTATCTCTGTGCCTTACATTCGGATGAACATCTTCGATCCCTTTGGTTACGTGTTCTATGGAAGCCTCTTTCTTATCGTTGCCTGGATTACGGGCTCGGTGCGCGCGCAGCGCCGCCAGCGCGAGGTCACGCTGGTGAGCCTGGCGGAGCTCAACGAGGATCAGCTGCGCTCGCGCGAGGAGCGCGCCCGCCTGGAGGAACGCAACCGCATTGCCCGCGATATCCACGATTCCCTTTCGCACCGGCTCAGCCTTATTTCCGTGTACGCGGGAGGCTTGAGCTACCGCAAGGACGCCGACCCGGAGCGGGTCGCCGAGGCGGCAGACACCATCCAATCGGAGGCCAAGGCCGCCGTGGAGGACCTGCGCGGGGTGATCAAGGCGCTGCGCGTGGATGACCGGGTGGATCCGCGCGCGAGCATCGAGGAACACATCGGGCGCGCTCGCGCGGCGGGGACGAAGGTGCGCTATAAGAAGGGGGACGTCGATAAGCTGAGCACACTAGCCGCCCACACGCTGGGCCGCGCCGTGCAGGAGGGGCTGACCAACGCGCGCAAGTACGCGCCGGGGAAGAAGGTGACGCTCACCGTGGAGAACGAGGAGGATAAAGTGCGGGTGACCATGCAGAACAAGAAAGTGGCTGCGCAGCCAGAGTCCGGTGGCGGCAACGGCCTGCTGGGGTTGGAGGAACGCGCCCGGCTGGCGGGAGGTACTTTCACAGTGCTTGACGACGCCTCCACTTTCACCTGGGTCCTCGAACTCCCTGAGGAGGCACGTGCGTAATGATTTCAGTGGTATTGGTCGATGACGAGCAGGCGCTGCGGCGCGGCATCCGGTTCATCCTCGAGGGCGCGCCGGACATTGAGGTGGTGGCCGAGGCCAGCAATGGGCGCGATGGCGTGGCCCGCGTGCTGGACCTGCAACCGGACGTTGTCCTCATGGATATCCGCATGCCGGTGATGGACGGCATCGAGGCGGCCGGGAAGCTGCGGGCCAGCGCGCCGGATATCCCGGTGGTCATGCTCACCGCTTTTGATACGGATGAGTTCATTGTGGATGCGCTGCACGCGGGCGCGATGGGCTTTCTGCTGAAGACCATCGAGCCGGAGGGCCTGGTCTCGGCGGTGCGGGCCGCCGCCACGGGGCAGCAGCTGCTGAGCCCGAAGGCCCTGAAGAATCTGCTGGCGCTCAAGCACCCCGAGCCCGCGCCGGCAGAGACAAAGGCGCCTGGGCCCCGCCCGCTGGAGGGCTTAAGCCAGCGCGAGAACGAGGTGGCGCAGCTGGTGGCCCAGGGCCTGGACAACCAGGAGATCGCGGGGCAGCTCTACGTCTCCGTGACCACGGTGAAAACCCACATCAAGCACATCCTGGACAAGCTGGGCGGCACCAACCGGGTGCACATCGCGATTGCGGTGTTGGAAGCGCGCTAGCGCCGGCGGATAAACGCGGAGGCGAGGCCGAGCAGCGCGATGACGATCACGATGATGGACGCCGCCGGCCAGTACTGGGGGTAGTACTTCAGCGCGTAGCCGAAGACCTGGCTGTCGTTGAACTGGCGGGCAAGTGCAATGGGCATCCACCACAACTTTGTGAGAGTGAGGACCGCGCCGAGCAGGCCAGCGATGATGCGGCGACTGCCGCGCAGAAAGAAGCTGGCTGCCACGAGGAGCATGCCGGCGATGGTGAGAGCGAATAGCAGGGGAGTTACCGCAGCGAATGGGGAGCCGTTGATGAGGAACTCGTGGTCAATTTCGTGCTGCTCGATGAGGGTATAGCCCTCAAGGACGACGTCGTCCGGTATTCCCATTTACTTCTCCTTCTGCTCAGTGTTCGGGTCGTAGCCGTCGGCCCAGGTATCGGTGTCGAAGTCGTAGTCTACGTTCTCGCCCTTTTCATCGGTGCGCTGGTACCAGTCCGTGTAGCGGTGGGCGGAGGAGTCGAAGTCGGAGCCTGCACCGCGGCCTTCGTCGGCATGCTCGACGGTGAGCTCGAAGTCATCGCCGTGCTCCTCGATGCCGCGCACGACGGCGTTTTCCACCGCGGCGCGCGCGTAGGCGCGGCGGATGAACATCGGGTCGGAGCGCAGGTCCTTGATGAAGGCCACCATTATGAACAGCAGCACCAGACAGAATGGGAGCGCCGAGAGGATGGTGAGGTTCTGCAGGCCGGTGAGCACGTCCTCGCCGCCGGTGAGCAGCATGACGATGGCGATGCCCATCATGCACAGTCCCCAGAAGATGACGATGAACTTGTTCGGCGCGGGATTGCCCTTGGAAGACATGGTTCCCATGATGACCGATGCGGAATCGGCAGACGTGATGAAGAAGACCGCCAGCACCACGATCAGAACAAATGGTGTGATGCTGCTCAGCGGCAGGTGGTCAAACATGGCGAAGAGAACCTGCTCGCCGGAGGCAGAGCCATCAAAGTTCGGTAGTTCCTCGCGCTGGAAGGTGATGGCCGTGCCGCCGAAGATGGTGAAGGCCAAAATGAGGATGAGGGAGGGCGCGAAGACGGTGACGGCGGTGAATTCGCGCAGCGTGCGGCCACGGGAAATGCGGGCGACGAACATGCCGACGAAGGGCGTCCACGCGATCCACCACGCCCAGTAGAAGGCGGTCCAGTAGGACTGGAATTCGATGGTTTCATCGCCCCAGGACAGGCCCTTGGCCATCATGGGCAAAAGCTGGTCGATGTAGGTGACGATGCCGGAGGGCACGAGGTTGAGCAAAAGCAAGGTCGGGCCGGTGAAGAAAACAAAGATGACCAGGCCGAGCGTGAGCGTGATGTTGAAGTTGGACAGGTAGCGCACGCCGCGGGAAACACCAGAGACCGCAGAGATGATGAACCCGCACCCCAGTACGGCGATGATCGCGATGAGCACAGCATTGGTCAACGGACCTGCGCCGCGGATGATGGACACTCCTTGGCCAATCTGGATGGCGGAAAGCCCCAGCGTGGCGGCGGTGCCGAAGAGTGTGGCGACGAGTGCGAGGATGTCGATAAGCTTGCCCAGCGGCCCATCGGTATCGCGGGAGCCAAACAGGGGCTTGAAAATCGAGGACACCAGCGGAACGCGGCCGCGGCGGTAGGAAGAGTAGGCGATCGCGCCGCCGACGAGGGCATAGGCCGCCCAGGGCGAGACACCCCAGTGGTAGTGCGCCTGGGCCATTGCTTGGTGGAGGGCTTCGACGCTGTTGCCGTCGACAGTGTGGGGAGGCGGGGTGATGTAGTGCGACAGCGGCTCCGAAGGACCGTAGAAGAAGATGCCAACGCCGATGCCGGCACCGAACATCATGGCCACCCAGCTGAACCAGCCGAACTCGGGTTCCTCGTCATCCGTGCCGAGCTTGATGCGGCCCAGGAAAAGGCCGCGGAGGAGGCGGCGGAGACGGACTCCGGTGAGGTGATGCCCCAGATGATGAAGGCTACGACGAACGTAGCCGTGCTGAAGAAGGTGACCTTGTCCAGCGTGAAAGCATTGCGTTGGTCTTCCACACCGATTCCGGGAACCAAGCCCGGGTGCATGTTGTGGGGATAGATGCCAACGGGTGGACCGGTAGATTTTCGAGTGTTCACGTCAACAATTATCGCAGGTGCGCGAAATGACAGCGATGTGAGCTAGGATGAAGGCACTTATTTCTGCGTCGATTGGAATGCCATGCCGCTGCCTAATTTTGATGAGAATGTCCGTGAGCTGGAGGAAGCCTTTGCCCTCTTTGAGCTCGTGGAGGAACACGTCCTCGATCCGAACCTGCTGTTCACGGTGAAATAATCCGCCTCTTCTGTGCGCCCGCGAGTACTCCGCGGCGGGTGCGCACTATGAGGTCATTGACGCATTTCCGCTGCGGTGATCTTCTCAATGAGTGTGTCCAGCTCCGCGCGGCTGGGCTGTGAGAGCGGGTTGACCACGCAGAAGTCGAGGAGGAAGTAACCGGCGGTTTGCAGAGCCGTGTGGCGCTGCCAGAACTGGCTGATATCGGAGTGGTTGGTGGCAAGTGATTGGATGCTGCGCCGCTCCGAGAGTAGCTCGTAGTGCAAGTCGCGGCGCTGCGCCAGCGCTTCCTCCGGGGTCTTGATAAGCAGGGAACCGAGCAAGGCTGCCATCGCCTCGAAGCAACGCGTTTGCAGGCGGTAGTGGTTGGTCATCTGGGCCCGCGGCTTCCACAGCCACAGGAAGAGCATCGCCACGACCACGGAGAGCCCAATCTCCGCCATGCGCGAGCCGATGGTGTGGGCCAAATGCTCCGAGGAGTTTCCCATCAGCAGTGCCAGCGGGGTGGAGAAGATAACGCATAGCGCGTAGTTCTTCACCACCAGAATCTCTGCGCAGAACTGGCAGAAAGCTAGCGCGAGCACCAGCCCCCAACCGTGCGGGCTGAACGACGCAATGAGCGCGAAGACACACACGCCCAGAACCGAACCCAGCATGCGCTGTACTCCACGAATCGTTCCCGGTACCCGGTCCGGCCCCCACTGCAAGAGCAGGAGCACCGACACCGCGCCCCAGTCTGGGCGGTTAAGCCCCAGCGCCATGCCAATGAACGCGGTCGCCAGGCCACCAAGCGCGATCTTCTCAGCCGTCACCACCGCGTGGGAATTGCCCACCGCGGCGCGGTAGAAGCGGTAGCGCATCGTCGGCTTGGTGTGCGGGATGCTGGTGCGGTCCGGGTCCACGTAGGTGGGGGAATCAGACAGCTCATCCGAGTTGCCGCCCACCTGCTTGTGGTGCGCCACGATGCGTTGTTGTGCCGCTAGTGCGCGGTGCACCAAGTCCGCCTGGGCGGGGTGGCGGATGCGGCCGCCGCGGATGACGCCGGCGTCGGCAAGCGCTTGCCACGCCGTGGAAATCGCGGACTGCGCCTGGTGGTGGCGAGCCAGGAAATCGCTATCGGAGTTCACGAAGGCATCGGCGGCCTTCTCCAACGCGGCCACCGCGCGGGTCTCCGGGCCGTGCGGATCCCGGAAACGCGGCAGCATGCCTAGCACGTAGCTGGCCGCCACGCCGGCCAGGCTCCACGCGGCCACCTCCCACGGCGAGACCCCACGCAGCATCGTGGAACCACCGGCCACCATCACGATGAAGAAGGAACCCGGCGGCGGCAGCCGCAGCGCATTCTGCACGAACGCGCCGATGGTTGCTAGAGCCACCGTAAACACCGCGGACAGCGCCAGCCCATGCACGCCGACGAGGGAACCGGCCGTGGCCGCCAGCGTGAGCAGCCCGCCAGCGGTGAGGATCACGCGCCGCCGCGTGCGGTAGGGGTGACCCTCGCCGTAGATAACGGAGAAGGCACCGGCGGAAATAAGCAGCACCGCGTCCGGGTGGCCGGTGGCCACAGCGATCCCGCCCGGGATGATGATCGCCAACGCCGCGCGCAGGGCACCGGGCCAACGGCGCGCGGAGGTGTTGAAGGCGGTAAAGAGCTGAAGGGCGTTAGGACGTTGCGGCAGTGGGTGTTCCATATCGGGAGAACACCTTACTCGCTTCGCCGCGCTCGACCAGCCGGCCGTCCTGCAAGACCGCCACCGTGGGGCACAAGTGACGCACGACGTCGATGTCGTGGGAGACAAACACCAGCGTCATGTCCTTCGTCACGCGCTGCAGCAGCTCGAGGACTTGGGCCCGCGAGGTGGCATCCAGCGCCGAGACGGCCTCATCCGCCAGCAGAATATCCGGCTTGCCTACCACGGCGCGCGCCAGCGAGATGCGTTGGCGCTGCCCGCCAGAGAAGTCCCGCGGATAGCGCTCGAAGCCCTCGATGCCGACCTCCCGCAGCACGGCCTCGGCCTCCTCGCGCGTCCCGCCGCCCTCGGCCACGATCTTCCAAATAGGTATGCGCGGGTTGAGCGAGCCTTTGGGGTCTTGGAAGACCATGTGCACGCGCTTGGCGACGTCCACCGTTCCCGAGGTCGGCTCCGCCAGCCCCGTGAGCAGCTTGAGCAGCGTAGATTTGCCGGAGCCGGAGCCACCGACGATGCCGAGGCGCTCGCCCTCGCGGACGGTGAGGGAGACGTCGTCCAGCGCGGTCACCCCGCGGTAAGTCTTGGTCACGTTCTTGAGCGTGATGACGGGCTCGCCCAAGGTAGGTACGGGTGGTGGGGTGAGATCGGGCGTGGTGAGCTCGCCGATGCGCACGACGCGGTCGCACACGCGCTTGACGACATCCTGGTCATGGCTAATAAACAGCAGCGCGGTGTCCTCGTTATCGGCGGCATCCACGATGGCGGTCAGGATTTCTTCCTGGGTGAAGGGATCCAGTGCGGTAGTCGGCTCATCGCAGATGAGGAGCTTGGGGCGGCGGGCCATGGCCATCTCGATGAGCGCGCGCTGGCGCTGCCCGCCGGAAAGCTGGTGCGGGAAGCGGTTGAAGCCGGGCACCTTCATCAGCGGGTCGAGCGCGGTCATAGGTTCTTGGAAGACCATGGCCAACGGAAGCTTGCGCAGATCGCGGTCGCGCATGCCCAGCAGCTCCTGGCCGTTGAACTGGATGGATCCGGTGGCCTGCAGGTGATCGGGCAAAAGCCCCATGATGGCCAGGGCCGTCAGGGACTTGCCGCTGCCGGAATCCCCGACGAGGCCGACGCGCTCGCCGGGAGCGATGGAAAAGGAGAGGGGGCCAACGGGGCCCACGCGCAGATCAGTGACGGTCAGCATGGCTTCCTAGAAGGTTGAATCCGAGGACGGTGCCGGCGATGGCCAGCCCGGGCCACAGCGCCTGGAGGGGGTGGGTGGCCAGGAGCGGTTGGGCGTCGTGAAGCATGCGGCCCCACGAGGCGGTCGGCGGGGCAGTGCCCAGGCCGAGGTAGGACAGGCCGGCTTCAGCGAGGACGGCCAGCGCAAAGTAGACGGAAGCCTGGATGGCCACGATGCCGCCGAGGTTGGGCAGCACGTGGCGCCACGCGATGAGCGCCGGCGGCACGCGCGAGATGCGCGCGGCGGCGATATAGTCCTGCGTCATGATTTGCAGCGTGCCGGAGCGCGTGACCCGGATGAAGGAGGGGATGCCGGCGATGCCGATGGCGATGGTGGCCGTGAGCGTGGAGGAGCCCCACACCGCGCCGGCGACGATGGCCAGTAGGAGCGCGGGGAAGGCGAGCAGCAGGTCGGTGGCCGCCATGATGACGCTGCCGCCGCGCATCCCGGCGATAATACCCAGCGGGACGCCGATGAGTGCGGCAATGGCCACCGCCACCACGCCCACCAGCACGGTGACTTGAGCGCCGGCGAGGATGCGGGAGAAGGTATCGCGCCCGAAGCGGTCGGTGCCCATGAGGTGCTCCAGGCTGGGGCCGGCCAGGCGGTCGGGGGAGATGAGGTTGGGGTCATAGGGCGTCCACACCAGGGAGACCAGCGCAAGCAGGATGGTCAGGCCCACCAGGATATAGCCGGGTTTCATCGCGCCTCCTTCAGCCGCGGGTCGATGACCCGGTAGGCCAGGTCCGTGAACAGGTTGACGGTCAGGGTGAAGGTCACGAAGACCATGATGAGGGTCTGGACGGTGGTGAGGTCGCGGGTTGAGACGGCGTCGAGAAGCAGCGAGCCCAAGCCAGGGATGACGAAGACGTTCTCGATGACCACCGCGCCCACCACCAGGGTGCTCAGCTGCACGCCGGTGACGGTGAGCACCGGCAGGGCGGCGTTGCGCAGGCCGTGGCGGATGAGCGCCCCGGTGCGGGATTCACCCAGGGAGCGGGCGGTGCGGATGTAGTCCTTGTCCATCTCCTCGCGGAGGGTGGCGCGCACGTAGCGCGTGAGCATCGCACCCTGCACCAGCGCCAGCGAGATGACCGGCAGGACCAGGTAGCTTAAGCCCTCGCGCGGTAGCTGCCAGCCGTTGGCCGGCAGCCAACCCAGGTGCACGGAGAACACGGCGACCAACAAGATACCGACCAGGAAGCTCGGCACCGCAATACCCAGCTGCGTGGCCGCGTTGAGCACGGGGAGCCTAAAGCGGGCCAGCAGGATGCCCATGGGGATAGCCCCGGCTAGTGCGAGGGCGATGGCCAGCCCGATGAGCAACAGCGTGACCTGCGCGCGGTCAACCACGAGCGGGGTGATGTCCTGCTGCGAGGACAGCGAGACGCCGAAGTTGCCGGTCAACAGCCCTTTCATCCACTCCAGGTATTGCACGAGAAGCGGGCGGTCCAGGCCCATGGCGTGGGTCAGCTCCGCCACGGATTCATCAGTGGCGTTGACGCCCAAGGCCACGCGCGCCGGGTTGCCGGGCACGGCCCGCATGAGCAGGAAGATGATGATGGAGGCGGCCCACATGGTGCCGAGGAAGCGCAGGATTCTCATTGCACACCTTTAAGCTCGATGGCATCGGTGATCTGGTTAGGCTGCAGGCCGGTCAGGCCCTCGCGGTAGAGCACGATATTGGGCATGTTCATCAAGGTCAGGGCGGGCATGTCCTCCATAATTTGGTCCACCGCACCTGTCATGTCATCTTGCTCCAACAACGTGCGGGTCTGCGGCGAATCATAGCTGATGTAATAGTCCGGGGCGCCAAAGATGGTGGGGATATCGCGCGGTTCGACGTGCGCGACGAGCGACATCTGATAGTCCTTCGCCCCCATGACTTGGCTCAGCCACACGGCGGGGAACTCCGCGGTTTCCAGCGTGACCTCGAATCCCATCTCCGTCAGCTGCGAGTAGAGGAACTCGGAGAGTGTTTGCGTATAGGGCAGGCTTGGCACGGTGAGCGTGAGCGGCGTGCCCACCGCCCCGGCCTCTTCCATCAGCGCGCGGGCGCGCGCCGGATGATAAGGGTAGTAGTCCTTTCCACTAAACCAGGGATCGGTCGGCGGGACGGGCGCTCCGCCGGTATCTTTCGCGCGGCCCTCCCAGAGGATCTCGTTGGCGGCCTGGCGGTCGATGCCATAGGCCACCGCGCGGCGCACGCGGGGATCGTCGAAAGGCGCTGCCTGGTTATTCATGGACAGCAGCACCTCGCCGTTCGTGGTGCCGACTGCCGTTTCAATGGAGTCATCGAGGGTGTCGAGCAGCTCGGGGTTCTGCACGCCCCACACGGCGTCGACTCCGCCGGAGCGCAGGGCGTTGACCGCAGTGAGGGAATCCGGGAAGTAGCGGATGGTGATGTCTTCCTTCGCCGGGGTTCCCCAGTAGTCCGGGCGGGCGCGCAGCGCGATGTACTCGTTGGGGGAGAAGCCGGCGACAGCGAAGGGGCCGGTGCCCACAGCTTCAGTGGGCGTGCGCATGGCGCCGATGACGGTACCCATGGACCACAACCAGCCGGCGGAGGGGCGGGATAGCTCGACGACGAGCGTGTGATCATCCACCGCCGTGGCGGATTCCACCACGTCCATCTGCTTCTTGAGCCCGTTGGTCCACTCCGTTTTCACCGCGTTGATGGACCACGCGGCGGTGTGCGCGGTGAAGGCCTCGCCGTTGGAGAAGGAGGCCTCGCGCAGGTGGAAGGTGTAGCGCGTGGAGTCCACCTCCCAGGACTCGGCCAGTCCCGGTTCGATGTCGCCTTGCGCGGAGATACGCACGAGGGTTTCGTAAACGTTGCTCATGAGCGCGGCCGAGATGGCGGCGCCGCCGACGGTGGTGAAATCCAGGGACGTCGCGGGCGTCGTCGTGGCCAGCGTCAGCGCGGAGGAATCAGAATCAACAAGCGCCGTGGAACCGGCGGAGCAGGCGCTGAGCGACGCCCCCAGCACCACCCCCAGCGCACCTAACCAGGCCTTCATCCTTCGGACAACTTGACCTCGAGCGGGGAGGTGGTGCCGCGCACACTCGTCATGCCAAGTGTGAGGCGGTCCCCGAGGTACAGGATTTCGGTGCACTCGACGGGATGCCCGGAGTGATCCGAGATGTCCAAGTGCAGGCGCCACAGCGGGGTGGCGGGCTCGACGTTGAGGGAGCGCGCATCCTCCTCACTGGCGGAAGCCAGCGAGAGCTCGCGGTTGACGTTGTCGAATTCCACGCCTTGCTTGCGCAGGTGATCGTGGATGGACTCATTATCGGCATCGAAGTTGAGGATGTGGCTGCCCACGTCGACTGGGAAGAACATGCGCTCGATGGCGATCGGCATGCCATTGGCGCTGCGCACGCGGTGCACAAAGATAACCGGGGAGCCGGGCTCTACCCGCAGGAACTCGGCCTCCCTTTCGGTAGCGGGGCAGCGGCCCAGCCACAGGGTGGAGGCGCCGGGCTCGAATCCGCGCTCGCGCAGCCAGTGCGTTACGGAGTAGATGGAGTCGAAGGACTCCGAGGTGAAACGGCCGAGAACGACAGAGCGGCGGCCGCGGCCGGAGGAGATGAGGCCTTCCGAGCGCAGCGCCGCGACGGCCTGGCGCACGGGACCGCGGGATGAGGAGAATTGCTGGCACAGCTCGGCCTCGCTGGGCAGGAAATCACCGGGGGAAAGCTTCTTGCTGCGAATGAGATTGCGCAGATAGTCAGCGATAATACTGTGCTGCTGTGTACCGCGAAGGGCCACGGTGATGCTCCTCTATGTAGAAAACGCTGTGATGGGTAGTGATGTGTTGAAGCGCGGATGCGCGAGGGCGCGTCCGCCTACAGCTGCCACGCTTGAGCCAGGTTAACCATGTTACCCAAGGCGGCCTCGTGGCTTGTGGATTGCAGGGAGATCATGAGTTCATCCGCCTGGGCCAGATTTTGGAATTCCGTGAGGTAGTCGCGCACGTGCTCGATACTGCCCACGGCGGAGTACTTCAGCATGCCGATGATCTGCTGGCCCTGCGGGGAATCGATGATGCGGGCAACGTCGGCGTCGCTGAGCTGCTTGCCACGACCTGCAAAGGCCTTGACGCGGCGGAAGCAGACCTTTTCAAATTCCTCGTCGGCGTCATCACCCGCGGTGACGTTGACACCCGCGATGACATAGGGCTCCGGGTGGGCTTCGGAAGGCTGGTAATTCTCGCGATAGTAGGCCGTGGCGGCCTCGAGGTGTTGCGGGGCAAAGTGCGAGGCGAAGGCATAGGGAAGCCCGTACTTGGCGGCGAGCGAGGCGCCGAACAGCGAGGATCCCAGGATGTAGATGGGGACGTTGGTGCCATGGCCGGGGATGGCCTTCACTCCGGGGATGAGGGACTTTCCGGAGAGGTAGCCCTGCAATTCTTTGACGTCCTCGGGGAAGCGTTCGGCGGCGTGGCCATCGCGGCGCAGGGCGCGGCCCAAGGTCTGCATGTCAGTGCCGGGGGCGCGGCCCAGGCCGAGGTCGATGCGGCCGGGGTAGAGCTCGGCGAGGGTGCCGAATTGTTCGGCGATGACATAGGGCGCGTGGTTCGGCAGCATGACGCCGCCGGAGCCCAAGCGGACGCGCTCGGTCTTCGCGCCGATGTGTGCGATGAGCACCGCCGGGGAGGAGGAAGAAATGGAGGGCATGTTGTGGTGCTCGGTGTACCACATGCGCTTAAACCCCAAAGCCTCCGCGCGTTGCGCCAGCTCGACCGACCTGGCCATGGACTGGGAGGGAGATTCCCCCGGGTAGATGGTGCAGAAATCGAGGACGGACAAAGCGGCGCGGAACGTCATGAGCTACTCACTTTTCTTCGACGAGCCTGTAGATACAACGTCGATGATAACGCCGATGGCAAATGCGAGGAGCGTGGGAACCACCCAGCCCAGGCCAACGTCTTGGCCAGGGGCGAAATCAAGCGGGGCGCCGAAGGAGGTGGCGGCGGACCACAGCACGGAAACCCACAGTGCCAAGCGGAATCCCCAGTAGAAGGTGACCCACTTCTTGACTACCGGTTGCAGGAGGGTCAGCGCAATCAGCGAGATAGCCGGCGGGTACAAGAACACGATGAAGGGCACCGCGATGGCAAGCACCGTGTCCAGGCCCTGGAAAGCGAAGGCGATGGACAGCGCGGTAAACAGGCAGGCCCACAGGTGGTAGGTGGTCTTCGGCACGAGCAGGGCGAAGAACTCCGAGGTGGCGGAAATCAGGCCCACGGCGGTGGTCATGCACGCCAGGATGACGATGGCGGAGAAGACGGCCTGGCCGATATTGCCCATGGTGAGATTGGAGGCGTCGGCAAGCAGGGAGGCGCCGGACTCATAGGAGGCGCCGTTCGGCATGGTTTGGCCGATCCACGCCAGCCCCAGGTAGATGGCGGCGAGTAGGGCGCCGGCGATGACCGCGGAGAGAATGGTTCCGCGCAGCAGCTCACTGTTCTTGGAAAAACCCTTGGAGCGCAGGGAGGTCACGATGACGATGGAGAAAGCCAGGCCCGCGATGGCGTCCATGGTGTTATAGCCCTCAAAGAGGCCGGTAACGAAGGGTGCGGAGGCATACTCTTCGGTTGGGGTGCCGGGAACGCGGGGATTCGCCACGGTAGCGAGGGTGATGAGGACCGCGAGCAGGATGACCAGCGCCGGGGTGAGGAACTTGCCCAGGGTGTCGATGATGTCATTCGGGCGCCAGGCCAAAGCCAACGCGATAAGGAAGAAGACGACGTTGAAGGCGCCGTTGGCGAAGGTCCCCTCCCAACCCAGCAGCGGGGTGATGGCGGTTTCCATGGACACCGCGCCGGTACGCGGCAGGGCGTAGAAGGCGCCGATGGCCAGGTACGCAATGACGGAGAAGGCCACGCCGAAGATCTTGCCGCCGTGGTTTCCGATGTCCCGCACGGACTGGCCGGAGATAGCCACCGCGACCACAGCCAAGACCGGCAGTGCCACGCCGGCGGCGAGGAAGCCCAAAGTGGCGGGCCAGAAGTTGGTGCCGGAGGAGACACCGACTTCCGGCGGGAAGATGAGGTTGCCCGCTCCAAAGAACATGGAGAAGAGCATGAGTGAGGCAACGATGACGATGCCGATGGGGGAACCCGTCTTCGAGGCGGACTGAGAGGGAGCCTGAGCGTCATTAATGGACATTTTTCTAAGAATAATGCCCATGACATGAGATGTAAACTCTAGCTGAAGGCCTTCTCCAGCCGGTCCAGCGCTTCTTCGAGCAGCTCGCGGGAGGTGGCGAAGTTCAAACGCGCGTGGTGCTCGCCGCCCGTACCGAAGGTCACGCCCTCGTTGAGAGCCACCTTGGCGTGTTCACGGACCCACGCCGCGGGCTTCGGGTCATCACCAATAGCGGTCCCGGAAAAATCCAACCACAGCAGGTAGGTGGCCTGCGGGTGGGAAGTCTTTAGGCCCGGCACGCGCTTGGGCAGCTCCTCCACCAGCCAGTCGCGGGTCTTCTTTAAGTACGCAATCTCCTCGTCGAGGAACTCCCCGCCGTCGCGGTAGGCGGCCTCCGCCGCTAGAACGCCCAGCGTGCCGGTGCCGTCCTTGGCCACACCGGTCAGCGAATTCCAGCGCTCCACGTCCGCGGAGTTGGAGAAGATCACCTGCGCGCACTTGAGACCCGCGGTATTCCATGCCTTGGAGGTAGCGGTGACGGTGATGACGCGGTCGGACAAAGCGCCCAACGGGATGTGGCGGCCTTCGTAGACCAGCGGGGCATGGATCTCATCGGAGAGGATGCGGGCATCATACTTATCCGCCAGTTCCACGAGTCCCCGCAGCCAGTCCTCGTCGAAGACGATGCCCAGCGGGTTATAGGGGTGGGAGAGCAGGATAGAACCGGCGCCAGCCTTAAAGGCACGCTCGATATCGTCTAGCTCCAGCGAGGTCTCTATCTTCTCTCGTCCCGCGGTCTCCGGCAGCTCCAGCAGCGGCGGGTAAGACGGAACCGGTACGGCCACCGCGCCCTCAGTAAAGTACTGCACCCCGAGCAGCAGCCCGCGCACGACGTCCCCAATCCAGAAGACGTGCTCTGGGCGCCAGCCATAGCGCGATTCATAGAAATCCGCCAGGGCCGCGTTGAGCTCGGAGGCCTTCGGCGCCGGGGTGTAGCCGAAGGATTCGGCGTCGACAGCCTCCTGTATTGCTTCCTTCACCGCGGGGGCGGTGAGGAAGTCCGATTCAGCGATCCACAGCGGAATGATGTCCTCGTCATAGACGGTCCACTTGCGGGTGCCGCGGGCACTAAGTTCTTTCAGGCTAGGGAAATGCATGCGCCCCACCTTACTCGTCGGTGGGCTGCACAAATCCGTATTTTTTCAGCCGCTGGCGGTCGGCGGCGGAGGCGGATTGGGTCAAACGCAGCAGCTCGGCGTAGATGCCGCCGGACTGCGCCAGCTCGGCCGGGGAACCAATTTCGGAGATGCGGCCGTGGTCGAGGGTGATGATGGTGTCCACGTCCGCGATGGTGGACAGGCGGTGCGCGATGATGAGCGTGGTGCGGTCCTTCATGAGCTCATCCAGGCCCGCTTGCACAGCGCGCTCGGCTTTGGTGTCCAGCGCCGAGGTGGCCTCGTCGAGCACGAGGATGGGGGCGTCCTTCAGCATGGCGCGCGCCACGGCCACGCGCTGCTTCTGCCCGCCGGAGAGCTTGAGGCCGCGCTCGCCGATGACGGTGTCATAGCCATCGGGGAATTCCTCGATGAAGTCGTGTGCATTGGCGCGTTTGGCGACGTCTAAGATCTCCTCCATCGTCGCCCCCGGCTTGCCATAAGCGATGTTTTCCTTGATGGTGCCGGAGAAGAGATAGGACTCCTGGAAGACCACGCCGACTGAGGCGCGCAGGCGCTCGGCGGTAAGCTCCGCGGCGTCGTGCCCCAGCACCGTCAGCTTTCCCTCCGTGGGCTGGTACAGGCCCAGCAGCAGGTTGACCAAGGTGGACTTGCCGCCGCCGGATTCGCCGACAAGCGCGACCTTATGGCCCTCTTGGGCGGCGAAGGAAATATCGGCGACGACCGGCTTTTCCGACTCATAGGAGAAGGACACGTCCTCGAAGGCAAAGACCGGGCCTTGCGTTGGGCGCAGCGGCTCGGCCGGGGTGAGATCGAGCTCGGGGACGTCGGAGGCGTCAGCGGCGGCGACCAGCTGCGGGTTTACCGTGGGCTCCGGGGTCTCCTCCATGACCTTGAAATAGTCCTTGGAGCCGGCGATGGCGCGCTGGCTGACATCCACGATCCAGCTCATCATGAACACCGGCTGCTTGGCCATGTTCACCAGCTGCAGGAGCATGACCATGTCACCGATGGAGAAGTGGCCCTCCAAGGTACGCCAGAAGATCAGGCCATAGATGCCTAAGAAGATCAGCGCCATGGCCGCGCCACGCGCGGTATCCATGGAATGCCACCACCGCGATTGCGGCTTCGTCGTATCCACCACTGTGCGGTAGCGCGAACCGAAGGAGGCCAACTCGCGGGCCTCAGCGACGAAGGACTTGGTCACCTTCACCTGGCCGATGACCTCTGCGAAGCGGCCGTTGGCCACGTCGATGTTCTCATTCTTGATGGCCTCGAATTTCTGCCAGCGCTCCGAAGTCAGCGCGGTGAGCCACATATAGATGGGGAAGAGTGCTGCCAGCAAGATGGCCAGCGGCCAGTAGTACACGGCGGTGATGACCAACACCGCCGCGGCCTGGATCAGCATGACGAAGAAGTTATTGGAGAAGGACTGCAGGAACTGCGTGATATTGGCAATCGAGCGGTCTAAGCGCGCGATGATGGTGCCGGTGACCTGGTTGTCGTAATAGCCCTGCGGCACGGAGAGCAGCTTGGCAAAGTAGCGCGTGGACAGAATCTGGCGCAGGCGTGCCACCATGACGTCGCCGATATAGCCGCCGATGTTTTTCACCACGTTGCCCAGCGCATCCGCCACAAAGAGTGCGACGACCCACCAGAGGATGGTGCGCAGCGGGCCTCCTGCGACGACGGTGTCGGTGGCCTCGCGGAGGATGAAGGGAGTCAGCAGCGAGAGAATCGCGGTGACTGACGCGGTGATTAGGACGCCGAGATAGAACGGCCACAGCGCAGATGCGCTGCGGACGATGCGGAGAATAGAGTTCATCGTCGGCCGATGTTACGCCCTTAATAGGAATATCCAACCCGTCGACTAAGGTAAGGGAGAAACCGAAGTCGTGATGGAAAAGGATTCGCGGTGAAGAAGTACCTCCCCCTAGCGTGTGCCCCGCTGTGCCTGGTTGCCCTCTCAGGCTGCAGCATCCTCCAGCCGCCGGACACGGGCCTGCAGGACAACATCGTGGTGTCCAGCTCGGAGCCGCCGACCTTTGAGGCTAAAGACGTGGACGCCGAAGAGGTGACCTCTAACCTGGCGGCACCTGTCAAGGACAAGGGACTCAACGTGGAGTATGAGCTGCAGGGCCTGTACTCCGGCGGCGGTGGAACGGTGCTCACGGTGAAGATCCACAACCTCAACGAGGTCCCCATGCCTGCCGACGCCCTCCCGGAACCCACCCTCGAGCGCGCCGACGGCAACGGCGGCTGGGCCACCGTGGATTCGATTGATGTTGACCCCGCTGTCCACCCAGATGTAGCCGCGCCGGGCTTGGACCACCCGCTGGGGGCAGGCGCGTCCACCAACCTCCAGTATGTCTATGACGTTGCCCCCGGCAACCTCTGGAACGCGCGCTTCAACATCGGCAACGTGCGTTTTGTAGGAGACCTCAATCTATGACGGAACTCGTCGTTCTAGCCTCGCCCGAGGGTAAACCCGCAGGCGTAGCTGAGAAGGCCGCCGTCCACACCGCGGATACTCCGCTGCACTTTGCTTTCTCCGCCTGGGTGGTGCGCGGAGGCGAGCTGTTGCTGACCCGCCGCGCCCTGTCCAAGCTGACCTGGCCTGGTGTGTGGACCAATTCCTTCTGCGGACACCCAAGCCCGGACGAGCCGACTGCCGACGCCGTCCTGCGCCGCGGCCGCTTCGAGCTCGGGCTGACCGGCACGCCGCGTTTGGTGCTTCCGGATTTTGCCTACCGCGCCGTGGATTCCTCCGGCGTGGTGGAAAATGAAATCTGCCCGGTCTATCTCTTCGAAACCGAGGACGATCCGGCCCCTAACCCGGAGGAGGTGGATTCCTTCGCGTGGGCCCCAGTGCGCGATGTCCTCGCGGCTGTCGATGCCACGCCTTTCGCCTTTAGCCCGTGGATGGTTGAGGAACTGGCCCACGAGCCGCTGCGCGAGGCCCTGTTGGCTTAACCCGCGCGGATCAGAGCAGGCTGCCATCCTGGGCGAAGGCCGCCGAGATATAATCCAGGCTGGAATAGGCCACGCGGTTTTCGCCGTTATCCAGGTTGTATTCCCAGATGGCGTGCTCGGGGCGGTAGGCCTCGAAACCGGGCTCGCCGGTGCGCACGAAGTCCCGCAGCCACTGTGCTAGCTCCGTGTCCCCAAAGAGCGGGCGCAGCTCCTCGCAGTGCAAGGCCGGGCCCGAGGAGCGGGTGAACTCCACCATCCAGGTCTTACCTGGTGCCTTCTCCGCCACCTCTGCCGCCCAGCGGCGGATGATGGCATCACCCACCAACCGGCCCATCGGGCGGTCCTTATCCATGTGCTGTGCCACCTGATACCACGGTTTGAAACCATTGCGGGGAAATCCAAAGCGCGGGGCCACATAGCGCAGGATGAGGCCGCGGAAAGGGGAGCGGTCGATCTTCTGCGTGGCGGGGATGTTGTAGAACTCGTCGCGGGTGCTGGCGAGGATGAGGGGGACGTCGGCAAGCTGCCCACACTCCAGTGGGGTAGGGCCCAGCGCCATATCGAGGCTGTACTTCTTGCGGAATTTTGCGTAGCCGGCCGCGAGCTCCTCTTGGCTCATCGCCGCGAGGGAGGAGCGCGTGATGGGCTTCTTCATCACCTGGCGCAGCGTGGCCTTGCGCTCCTCGAAGCTCTCCCGAGGGAAGCCCGGGGAGAGCGCCACGGCGCGGCGAAAAGCCCCGCGGTAGTGGTCGCGCCGACACAGCCAGAGAACGGCATTGGCGCCGGCGGACTGGCCCACGACGGTGACGTTGGTGGGATCGCCGCCGAAGGACTCGATGTTGCGCTGAATCCATTCCAAGCCCAGCTGTAGGTCCTCGATGGCGCGGTAGTGGTTGGGCTCATCATCGCGGAAACGGGCCAGGCCCGGCAGCCCCACGCGGTAGTCCAGCTGCACGTGGACGATGCCCGCCTCCGCGGTCGGCGTACCCTCCGCCCGGGGGTCCTCGTGGGAGCCGTGCTCGTAGCGGCCGCCGTGGATGTAGACCAGCGTGGGGGCTAGGGCGGCGGTGCGTTTGCCGGGCGCGGGGGCGGTGATGGTCAGCGCGACCTTCTCCGGATGCGGTTCGCGCGCGTCCTGGTCACGCGGCGGGGCGGGCTCGGGGTTATCGAAATCTCCCGGGATGTGGGAGTACTCGATGGAGCGGAAATGGGCCACGTCCCCATCGAGGTAGCCGGTGATGGTGCCCGCGGGGCAGGTGACGTCGAAAGGTGCACTGCTCATGGACAACAGGCTACCCTGAGGGCATGGAATGGCTCGTGCAGGCGCCAGTGTGGGCGCAGATGGCGGTGCTCGCCGTGACCGCAGTGCCGGCCGCGACCGTCATGGGGTGGGTGCTGATGTGGGTTATCGACCGTGTGAATTCGTGGCTAGCACCCGCGACTAGGATGAAGAAACATGACTGACGATGATCACCGCGAAGGCCTGTGGGACCCCGAGCGCCCGCAGCCTCCCCACCGCAAACGCGCACTGCCCAAGTCCCGAGTGAGCGTGACCCTCTGGCTGATGATCGCGCTCATCGTCGTGGTGGCCATCGTCGGCGTTGTCTTTTAAGGGGGTCTTCCTGAAGGGAAGACGCCGCTAGGGGCGCCGCGCTTGCCGACGCCCCTCCTAGCCCTAGCGCCCGGCACCCGGCCTCGTGGCGACCTGGGCGAGGCGCTGGTAGAGCTCCTGCTTTGGCAGATCCTCCAACAACACCGGCTTGCCGGCGGTATCGCACAGCGGGATGCACCAGTTGGGGTACTGGTCCTTCGTCGTGCCCGGCTGGTTTTGGGCGCGCACGTCACCGACCATGTCCACCAGGTTGGTCACCGTCAGCGCCGACGGGGTTCCCGCGATGTAGCGGTGCAGGGCAACGAGCATGTCCTCTTCGCTCTCGCGGTTGTCCAACATGCCATAGGCCTGCAGGTTGTCCTTGACCTTTTCCTGCCACGCGCGGTCCTCGGCTTCTTCTTCCGCCACTGGGCGGGTCAGCAGGCCCAAGCGGGCGCGCAGCGCGATGTGGTCGCCACGCAGGAAGGCGAGCGTCGGCGGCAGATCGTGCGTGCCCACCGAGGACATCGCCATCTGGCGGTATTGATCCTGCGGGCGCGGGGTGGGGCCGTCCTCGGCGTGCTCAAACCAGATGATCGTGGTGCCCAGCACACCCATATCGCGCAGAGCGTTTTGGACCCACGGCTCCAGGGTGCCCAGGTCCTCGCCCACGAGGACCGCACCGGCGCGCTCAGCCTCGAGCGCCAAGATGCCAAGCATAGCCTCCCAGTCATAGGTCACGTAGGTGCCGTTGAGCGGGGTGGAGTGGCGCGGGATCCAGTACAGGCGGAACAGGCCGAGCACGTGGTCAACGCGCAGGCCGCCAGCATTGCCCAGCATCGTGCGCAACAGATCACGCCACGGCTGGTAGCCGGATTCCGCCAGGCGGACCGGGTGCCACGGCGGCTGGGACCAGTCCTGGCCCTGCTGGTTGTAATCATCCGGCGGGGCGCCCACCGAGCACTGCGGGGCGAGGTATTCCGCCAGATTGACGGCGTCGGCACCGGCGGGGTGGATGCCCACGGCCATATCGGTGATAAGCCCGATGCTCATGCCGGCGTCGAGCGCGCGGCGCTGGGCGGCATCCAGCTGCTCATCGCAGAGGAACTGCAGCCAGGAATAGAACTCGGCCAACTCGCTGACGTCGAGGCTCAGCGCGTGGCGGCGGCCGCTGTGTCGTTCGAGTTCGGTCTCTGCACACCATAGGGCGAAGTTGCGCAGGCCGCGGCCCTCGCGGCGCTGGTACTCGCTAAAGGCGGTGCGGCGCTCTGGGGTCATCCCCTTGTTGAAGAGCTCCTGGAGGACCTGCAGCTTGGCCTCGAAGATGGAATCACGATCAATCTCTTCTGCAGACAGGTTGCGCTCGCGGAACTCGGCGGCCAGCTCGGCCACGTCATCCTGGAGTTCCGGGCTGAGCAGTTTCAGCTCCGGGACGTCCTCGATGCGGATATAGATCGGATTGATGAATCGCCGCGTGGTGGGAAGGTAGGGCGAGTCTTCCACCGGCGGAATCGGCTCGCCAGCATGCAGCGGATTAATAAGGAGGAAGTCGTAGTCCGGTGCTAAGACCTCCGCCAGCTCTGCTAAGTCACCGAAATCACCCATGCCCCAGGACTTCTCGGAACGCACCGAATACAGCTGTGCCATCGCACCCGCTGCGGGGCGCTCGAGGTAGCGATCTGCCGTGCTCAGGTGGTTCGGCACGACGATGAGCGGGCACTCGTGCTCTCCGGTGCCGGGGGAGGAAAGGCGCAGTTTATGGAATCCGAGAGGCAGGTCGCCGGGGACGTGGAAGCTTGCCTCGCCCCACATGGTTCCGGAGACGTCGGCAGCCGGGGCATCGTTGGGGTCCTGGTAGGTCGGGCGGGTCTCGCCGCTTTCCAATTCGATGGTGACGGAGACTGGATCCCCGTCGTGGACGTGGACTGCGAAGGACTTCTCGGTGCCTTCGCGGGCCACAACGCAGGGCGGCAGCGGGCGGGAAGCCCGAGCGAGGTAGTCCTCGAAGAGGGCTTGGGTTAGCTCCTCATCGTCCGGACGATCTGAGATAGAGACGCCGAGTGCGCGCAGCGTGTAGGTGATTGTCTCCTCGCTGACGTACACGGGCTGTCCGTTCTGGGCGGTGTACTCGCAGGCCACACCGTGGCGTTGGGCAAGTTCTTGAAGCAGATCACGGGTAGTCACATCCCCCAATTGTGCCACGCCCTCCCCACGCGCGTGATAAATCAGGTTGGTAGAGTGGGCTGGAATTTAGTTTTTGTGGGAAAGGACACAACTGTGACTTTGAATGAAGCGCACACCAAAGCGGAATTCGAGATCAAGGACGGCGAAACGTGCCTTACCGCCATGATGGCTACGGCGCACGCCCGCCCACATGGCGTGCTGTTTACCCGCCCGGCGAATTACGAGTGGGTCAACGTCACCGCCAAGGAATTCGTCGAGGAAGTATACGCGGTGGCCAAGGGGCTCATCGCCTTCGGCGTGGAGCAGGGTGACCGCGTGGCGCTCATTTCCACCACCCGCTATGAGTGGTCCCTGCTGGACTACGCCATCTGGGCCGCCGGTGCGGTTTCCGTTCCGGTGTACCCCTCGTCGTCGATGTCCCAGGTTCAGTGGATCATCGAGGACTCCGGCGCAATCCTCGCCATCACGGAAACCCGCGAGCACTCCGAGCTGGTCAAGCATCTGAAGCTGCAGGAGGACGGAACCCCGCAGCTGCACGGTTCCCCCTCCCAGCTGCGCCGTGTCTTAGAAATCAACTCTTCGGCCATCGATACGCTGAAGTTTGAGGGACGCGACATCAGCGACGACACCGTCAACCAGCGCATCGAAGCTACGCACACTGACGACGTCGCCTCCCTGGTGTACACCTCCGGCACTACCGGGCGCCCCAAGGGTTGCATGCTGACCCACCGCAACTGGCTGGCGGAAGCCCGCGGGTTGCTGACCAACCCCATTGGTGCCATCGCCGTGCCGGGCGCACACGTCCTGACCTTCCTGCCGCTGGCACACGTCTTCAGCCGTGCGGTGTCGCTGGCGGTCACCATCGGTGGTGCGTCCCAGAACCACTGGGCGGACTTCAGCACCATCACCGTTGAGTTCGCTCGTTCCCGCCCGAACCTGATTCTTGGCGTGCCGCGCGTGTTTGAAAAGGTACGCAACGGTGCGTCCGCCAAGGCGCATGGTTCCTCCGCGTTCAAGGGCGCGATCTTCGACAGCGCGGAGAAAGTCGCCATCGAATACTCCAAGGCGCTGGATACCCCGGAGGGCCCCAACCGAGTTCTCAAGGCCAAGCACAAGGCCTTTGACAAGCTGGTCTATTCCGCCATCCGCCAGGCAATGGGCGGCGAGGTCAAGTACTGCATCTCCGGTGGCTCGGCCATCTCGCAGGATCTGCTGCACTGGTACCGCGGCATCGGCGTGACCATCTACGAGGGCTATGGACTTACGGAGACCGCAGCGGCTGCCGCCGTGGACTTCGTGGATCAGTCCATCGGCACCGTCGGCCCGCCGCTGGGCGGAACGACGATGCGCATTAACGAGGACGGCGAGATCCTGATTAAGGGAGATATCGTCTTCAAGGGCTACTGGCAGAACCCGGAAGCCACCGAGAATGCGCTGCAGGACGGCTGGTACAACACCGGCGACCTCGGTGAGATCAACGAAGAAGGCAAGCTCGTTATCACCGGCCGCAAGAAGGACCTCATCGTCACCGCGGGCGGCAAGAATGTCTCGCCTGGCCCGATGGAAGATATCCTGCGTTCCCACCCGCTGATCTCCCAGGCCATGGTGGTTGGCGACGGCAAGCCCTTCGTCGGCGTGCTGCTCACCCTGGATGAGGACGCGCTCAAGCGCTGGAAGGCGGACCACAACATCGCCGCGACCAAGGGCATGCGCGAGGTAGCTGCGGATCCGGCGCTGCGCGCGGATATTCAGGACGCCATCAACCAGGTCAACGCCACCGTCTCCCACGCGGAGGGTATTAAGAAGTTCGTCATCCTGGATCAGGACCTCACCGAGGAAAGCAACGAGCTCACCCCAACCCTGAAGGTCAAGCGTTACGTGGTGGCCCAGCGCTATGCGGCTGACATTGAGCGCCTCTACGCCGGCAAGAAATAAGGCTGGACGGAGTCTGTGAATTCCTTCGGAGTGTCGCGCAGCCGAATGCGAGGATCTCTAATAGAGTCAGCGGGGTCAGAAAAACTCTAAACCTCAACTAGAGGTTCTCACGGGAAGGGCGGCCTATGCACAAGATCGCAGCCGAGCTGCGCCACCGTGAGCTGACCCAAGAAATCTATAACATCGGCGATGAAGTCGTCGACTACATCGAGCACCTCATCGAGGCCATCGAGGACTGGGACGATGAACTCTCCCTCGACTGCTTGGCCGAGCTGGGGGATATCGTCGAAGACGCCCGCGTGGATTCCGGGCGCTGCGTCGGCGAGCTCATCGGCCTGCGCCAGGCGCTGGTCTCCGGCCTGAAGTCCGGCACCATTTCGGCTGCCTCCTCCGGCGACAATGACGTCGAGGAACCGAAGCAGCTCACCGCACGCGCGCTCGCTGAGGGCCTGCCTATCTCCGGCCCGCCCGTCGTGGTCTCCGAGTTGGCAGAAACCTTGCGCGGCCGTACCGCCGCAGTGGCTGCCTACCTGCGCGAGCTGGTCGAGTACGTGCTGGCGCAAACCGACGCCGTGGCCCGCAACCTCGACGTGGTTTCCCTGCCGAACCTGTACAAGCGCGCGGGAGAATCCTCCCTTATTGCCGTGCAGGCCTGGCGCCACACCGTCGTCGAGGCGCACCCCGCCTTCGTGCGCACCATGCGCGGGCACAACCCGCCGCCCTTCCTCGAGGAGCGCGCGCGTATCGACGCCGTCGTCGCCCGTGTGCGCGCCAAGCGCCAGAAGCAGGCCGCCACGACCGCTTAAGGAGCCGCATCACAGACTTCCTTGTTGCCAACACACAAGGACAAAAGGAAAGCGCCACCGAGATTCCCTCTCTCGGTGGCGCTTTTCGTAGTTAGCGTGGCGCGCCTAGTATTGCGTGCCACCGCCTAGCTTCGTGTTCCCCCGTCTATCTTCGTGAGCCACGCTTAGCTTCGTGTGCCCCCGTCTAGCGCGCAAGCGCTAGACCCCCGGATTCTTGGCGGCCGGCGCGGCCTGGTCCAGCTGCTCCGTAATCTGCGGCCACAGCTGGCCCATGATGTCATCCCAGGTCAGGATCCACACGGTCTTGTCCTTGGTGGGCTTGCCCACCATGACGAGCTGCTCGTTGCGGGCGCGCATCTGATCCAGAGTCTTCTGCACGGTCGAGGAGGAGCTCACCGCCAACGCGGGGCGGGAGAATTCCAGCACCGGGGTTTCCGGATCCGCCATCAGAGTATCGCGGACGTGGACGATGCGCGGAATGCGCGAGGCGCGCGGGTAGACAAGCACGCGCATGATGGACTTGTTTACGACGAGGTCGTGCAGCTCAGCCACCGTGGCATCGGAGGACAAAGGCAAGATTTCCGCTCCGTGCTCGCGAGCCAACTGTGCGGCGGTGGAGGCTTCCAGCTCGATGACGCCGGTGATCTGGTTCGCGGAGTCGTCGTCAAGCGTGCCCGTCTGCCGCGAGTGCTCGACGAGGTGGCGCAGGGTCTCCGCGTCATAGCCAGCCGCACCGGCGCGGTCGACGGGTTCCTCGCCGGTCATGAGCACCAGCTTGTTCGCCATCTTGTTGATCCAGATCAGCAGCGGGCGGAAGAGCCAGATGAAGCCGCGGGCAGGAACCGCAATGAGCTGCAGGGCCGTCTCCGGGTGGGCGATGGCCCAGGACTTCGGCGCCATCTCGCCGATGACCAGGTGCAGGAAGGTCACGACGAAAAGCGCAAGGAGGAAGGAGACGACGTCAGCAACGCCCAGCGGCAAGCCGAGGGCCTCCAGCGGGCTCATGAGCAGGTGATGGACCCACGGCTTGGTCACGGCACCGAGGACGAAGGTTGCGGCGGTAATGCCCAGCTGGGCGCCGGCCAACATGATGGTCAGCTCGTTGAGCGAGCGAAGGCCCGCGCGCGAGGCAGCGGAGGATTCCGCGGTTTCCTCCAGACGGTTGCGGCGCGCACCCATGAGGGAGAACTCGATGACCACGAAGAAGCCGGAAGCAGCAATGATGAGAATGGTGATGAGGAGGTTGAACCACCAAGTATCAGTCATTAGTCATCGTCTCCTTCCGGGAATTCCTCCACCAGCTCTAGGGCTAGGACGGAGGGCACGTGGCGGTCGATTTCCTCGACGCGCACGTTGAGCGTGCGGGTGGGGGCTTCATCGCCGTCGACCCAGTCTTCAGGCTCTGCCTCCAGCTCGATGGCGAGCTCTTCGCCTTCCTCCGGCAACGTGCCGGAGTGCGCGATGAGCAGGCCGGCGACGGTTTCGAAATCACCCTCCGGCAGGTCGTGGCCGATGGCGCGCTCGACCTCGTCGATGGGTGTGTCACCGTCGACGATCCAGTGCGTCTCGTCCTGCTCGGTGATCTCCTCGGTCTCTTCGAGGTCGTGCTCATCGGTGACATCGCCGAGGATCTCCTCGGCCAAGTCCTCCATGGTCACAATGCCCACGAAGCCGCCGTATTCGTCGATGACGCAGGCGAGTTTTTCGTCGGCGTCGCGAAGCTCCGTGACGACGTCAGGAAGCGGCATGAGCTCCGGAACCACCACGGGTTCCTTCATGATTTCGCGGGCCGGGGTGGCTGCGGGCAGCTCGGTGCCCAGCACGTCGTAGAGGTGCACCACGCCGATGGGATTGTGCTCATCGTCGATGATGGGGTAGCGGGTGTGGTTCTCCGACATCATCTCGCGGACCTCACCGATGGTGGTCTCTGGCTCGATGACATCCACGCGCGAGCGCGGAATCATGGCGTGTCCCACGTCGTGTTCGGGGAAGTCGAGGAGGCGGTCGAGCACCAGGTAGGTGTCCTCATCCAAGTCGCCGGCCTCGTGGGAGGCATCCACGATGGACTCCAGATCATCGGTGGTGGCAGAAGAATCGACATCCTCCACCGGTTCGATGCCGAAGACCTTGAGGATGGCGTTGGAGGAATACTCGAAGAAGTGGACCAGCCAGCCGAAGATCTTGAGGTACCACATCGTGGACGCGGACAGCCACAGCGCTGACTTCATGGGGGCGGCGATGGTGTAGTTCTTGGGGAAGAGCTCGGCGAAGAGCATCGTGAGAACCGTCGACACGGCCAGCGCGGTCACCGTGCCCACGGCGACGGACACGCCCGTGGGCACGCCCACGCCACCGAGCAGCTGGCCCAGGCCTTGGCCCACGAGTGGCTCGGCCACATAACCGATAAGCAGGCCCGTAATCGTGATGCCCAGCTGTGCGCCGGAAAGCATGAAGGAGGTTTTCTGCGTGATCTTGAGCGCGCGCTCCGCTGGTTTATCCCCCGCAGCGGCGCGCTGGCGCAGCTGCGTGCGGTCCACGGACATGAAGGCGAATTCTTGCGCGACGAAGTACGCGTTGGCCACGATAATGAGAGCGATGACGGCGAAACCCGCCACAATCATCAGGATGGCAGATAACACGGCTTACCCCACCGCCTTAAGGAGACGGCGGGGACATCGACTCGGAGGTTCCACGAAAAAGGGGGCCTTTCTTCACTATCGGGGTTGCAAATCTGCACTATAGACTACCGCTTCAACGGTGTAGTCGGTTATTTTGTTCCCCATGGATCCCTTCGGTCTTTATATTCACGTTCCCTTCTGTGCCTCGCGCTGTGGCTACTGCGATTTCAACACCTATACGCCCGGTGAGCTGGGAGGGGATCTGACCAGCGATTATCTGGCTGCGCTGGAGAAAGAGCTGGAGATGGGGGCGGCCCAGGTAGGCCGCGAGGCCGAAACAGTTTTTATCGGTGGCGGCACGCCGAGCTTGTTGGGTGCCGAGGGGCTGGGCCGTGTGTTGAATCGGGTGCGCGACACCTTTGGCCTAGCCCCAGACGCGGAGGTCACCACGGAATCCAACCCGGAGTCGACCTCGCCGGAGTATTTCGCCGGGCTTCTCGACGCCGGCTTCACCCGCCTCTCCCTTGGCATGCAGTCCGCCTCCCCGGGCGTGCTCGCCGTGCTCGAGCGTGCCCACACCCCGGGCCGCGCCTTCGATGCGGCATGCGAGGCTAGTGCCGCGGGCTTCGAGCACGTCAACCTGGACATGATTTATGGCACGCCGACTGAAGAAGACGCCGACGTTGCCCTGACCTTGGAGCGCGCCCTGGAGACCGGGGTGGACCACATCAGTGCGTATTCGCTCATTGTGGAGGACGGCACGCGCATGGCCCGCAAGGTATCGAAGGGCCTGCTTCCGGCCCCGGACGAGGACGTGCTGGCCCGGCGCTACGAGATGATCTCCTCCACGCTCGAGGCCGAAGGCTTTGAGTGGTACGAGGTCTCCAACTGGGCCAAGCCGGGCGGGGAGTGCCAGCACAACCGCATCTACTGGGTGGACGGCAATTGGTGGGGCGCGGGCCCGGGCGCGCATTCGCATTTGGGCAACGAGCGCTTCTTCAACGTGAAGAACCCGCGGACCTATATCAAGGCGGTAGACCAAGGGGAGCTTCCCATCAAGGAGCGTGAGGAGCTTAGCGCCGCCGATCGCCACACCGAGCGCATCATGCTGGGACTGCGCCTGCGCGAGGGCATCCCGTCCTCGTGGCTAGCGCCGGCCGCCGAGCCCGTCGCCGCGCGTTTCATCGAGCGCGGCCTGTTGGAGCGCGCCGGCGACCACCTCCGCGTGACCAAGGCAGGCCGCCTGCTCGCCGACGGCATCATCACCGATCTTCTCGTCGCCGAAGATACCGCCGAAGGCACCGCTCGCTAGGGGGCTTGCCCCGCCTGCGGGCCGACCTCCGGATCCGCATCAGCTGGCTCATTAGCGGCCGTACCCTGCTCGTGGCCTGTCCTCAGCCTTCCGCACATGGTTCCAGTGGAAAGGTTCTAGTCATAAGGTTTGTTTGGGGGCAAACAAACCTTCCTTAGGCTGCTAGAAGGTTCGTTTGGGGGCAAGTAAACCGTATGACCTGAACCATCTGAGTAGAACCAGCTGTGTGATGCAACCGCGAAGCTGCGAAGAAGTGGCTAGGCCTTGGCCTTTCGACGTCGAGGAGACATGGGGACTTAAAGTTAGCTCCGCCGGGAATTTGTTAGTTTTGCTCCTGTCGTCGGGAAGTTTGATAGCGGTGTTAGTTTCTCTCTCCACGTCGAGAAACCTGTTAGTCGCTCTCGATATTGCTAGTATTAGTGGCATGGATGACGCCTTAAACCCCTATACTCCTGGCTCGGGCATCGCGCCGACAGTTCTTACTGGGCGCGAGAGAGACCTTCATGCGTTTGACAATCTTGTCAAACGCATCCAGAACGGATTGCTTGGCCGTCCAATGCTGCTCGTTGGCTTGCGTGGAGTGGGTAAGACCGTGCTGCTCAACCAATTAAAAAGGAAGGCTGACCAAGCCGACTGGCTAACGATTAAGTTTGAGGCTTCGCAGGGGGCACGTGGACGAGAAGGAGCCCGCCGTGCTCTAGCGCAAGGTTTAGCCAAAGCCTCTTTGCGCTATCGGACGAAAGCCAAGGTATCTGAGGGTTTTCACTTTATTGCTGCGGCCGTAAAATCTTTTTCGCTCTCGGTAGGACAAAGCATTATTGACCTTGGGGTTGAAGTAGGAGACATTCCTCCGGCAACAGGAAACCTTGAGCTTGATCTGCACGATGTGATCGAGGCCATCACTACGACGCTCCTCAAGGAGGATAAAGCTTTAGGAATCTTCATCGACGAAATGCAAGACCTTGATGAAGAGCTGCTCGAAGCACTCATTTCTGCACAACATGAAGCAGCGCAGCTGGGCTTGCCTTTTTACATTATTGGCGCTGGGCTCCCGAGTCTGCCAGGGATTCTGGCGGAGTCCCGCTCTTATGCAGAGCGAATGTTCGAGGTGCACCAAATTGGCAGGCTCGAAATGTATGCCGCAGTTGCCGCCTTCCGTGAACCTGCGCGGACACAGAATGTGGAATTTGACGATGAAGCAGTTGAATATCTAGCTAATGTATCGGGGCAGTATCCGTATTTCATCCAGGAATTTGGTGCACAAATGTGGCGCACTGCGCGAACTTCACCTATGGATTCCGATGCAGCTCGACGCGCCGCGCGGCTTGGAATTGAGCAGTTGGACCGCGGGTTTTTCCAAGCCAGGTGGGATCGCGCTACTCCAGCCGAGCGGGACTACTTGACCGCGATGGCAAAGGTTGGCGGAGAGGAAATCTCGAGCAAGGACATCGCGGACATCTTAGGTAAAGACACGAAGAAACTGGGTCCTGTGCGAGCCAAGCTCATTAGTAAAGGATTGATCTATGCTCCAGAACACGGCAGGGTGAGCTACACTGTGCCAAATTTTGACGACTTCATCGCCCGCCAGAACGGATAGCCTTAAAGACATGTCCAGCTCCACCGATGCCCGCCGCCAAGAGGTCCTGCGCGCCATCGTCGCGGACTATATCGCCTCGCAATCGCCCGTCGGCTCCAAGGCCCTGCTCGAGCGCTACCAGCTGGGCGTGTCCTCGGCGACGATTCGGAATGACATGGCAGTGCTCGAAGCCGAAGGGCTCATCGCCCAGGAACATGCCAGCTCCGGGCGCGTGCCCACGCAGAAGGGCTACCGCCAGTTCGTCGATACGCTGCACGACGTCAAGCCGCTCTCCAAAGCGGAGCGCCGCGCCATGCTCACCTTCCTCGAAGGTGGGGTGGATTTGGAAGACGTGCTGCGCCGGTCTGTCCAGCTGCTGGCCCAGGTGACCAAGCAGGCAGCCGTCGTGCAGATGCCCAACCTCAAGGTCTCCCGCGTCAAGCACTGCGAGGTCGTGGCACTCTCACCGGTGCGCTTGCTCTTGGTGCTGATTACGGATAATGGGCGCGTCGATCAGCGCAATGTGGAGCTCGATGACGTGATCGACCCCGAGCAGACCCACCGCCTGCGCGACATCCTCAACACCGCCCTGGAGGGCAAGACGCTCACCGATGCTTCGGTGGAGCTGGCCGCGCTTGTTGACGACTCCCCAGCCGACATCCGCCCCCACCTCCTCAAGGCCGCGACGACGCTGATTGAGACCCTCGTGGAGCAGCCCTCCGATCGCCTGATTATGGCGGGTACCTCCAACCTCACCCGCGTGGCCCTCACCGAGGGCCTGCCCTCTATCATCGAGGCCCTTGAGGAGCAGGTCGTCGTGCTCAAGCTGCTGGCGCGTGTGCCGGATTTGGGCAGTGTTTCTGTATCCATCGGCGAGGAAAATGAAGCCGACGAGCTGCGCCAAACCTCTGTCGTGGCCACGCGCTATGGTTTTGGCACCGGCGAGCATGCGGCGGCACTCGGCGGGCTGGGTGTTGTGGGGCCGACGTATATGGACTATTCGGGAACAATTTCCAAGGTCTCTGCCGTTGCACGCTATGTGAGTGAAATCCTGGCGGGCGAGTAAGCTAGCCCGTCGGATTAGATTTAGTATCAACGAGAAATAGAAGGATGACAGTACGTGGCTCGTGACTACTACGGCATTCTTGGTGTAGAAAAGTCGGCGTCCGACGCCGAGATTAAGAAGGCCTACCGCAAGCTGGCGCGCAAGTACCACCCGGACGTCAACCCGGGCGATGATGAGGCCGCGGAGAAGTTCCGCGAGGCTTCCCTTGCACAGGAGGTTCTGCTCGATCCGCAGAAGCGCCGGATTGTGGACATGGGTGGTGACCCCATGGAGGAGCGCGCGGCCCAGGGCGGCGGCTTTGGCGGTTTCGGCGGCGGCGGACTCGGGGATATCTTCGCCGAGTTCTTCGGCGGGGGAGCGGCCTCCCGCGGCCCGCGTTCCCGCGTGCAGCCGGGCGATGATGCCCTCCTGCGCACCACCATTACCCTCGAGGAGGCCTATAGCGGCGTCAAGCAGCAGGTCAAGGTGGACACCGCCGTGATCTGTGACCGCTGTGAGGGAACCGGATCCGAGTCCAAGTCCAAGCCGGTCACCTGTGACCATTGCGGCGGCATGGGCCAGGTCCAGGAAGTCCAGCGCAGCATGTTGGGCAACATGATGACTACCCGCGATTGCCCGAAGTGCTATGGCTTCGGCGAAGTGGTCACCGATCCCTGCGGCCACTGCGGAGGCGATGGCCGCGTGCGCAAGCGTCGCGATATTACGGTGAGCATCCCCGCCGGCATTGGTGATGGCATGCGCATCCGCATGGCCTCCCAGGGCGAGGTCGGCCACGGCGGCGGCCCCGCCGGTGACCTGTACGTGGAGGTGCACACCGAGCCGCACCCCGTCTTCGAGCGCAATGCCGATGACCTGCACCTGACCGTTCGCGTGCCCATGGTGGATGCGGCTCTGGGCTCTTCCTGTACCGTCGAGCAGCTCGACGGCGAGGAGCTCACCATCGATATCGCGCCGGGTACCCAGCCGGGCGAGTCCATCACGCTCCAGGGCAAGGGCATGCCGCGCCTGCGCACCGATGGCTTTGGCAACCTTCACGCCCACGTGGATGTGGTGATCCCGACGGACCTGGATAAGAAGACCCGCGAGGCCCTCGAAAAGGTCCGCGCCGCCGGCCACGGTGGCACCGAAGTGCACCGCGCCGGTGACAATCAGGGCGAATCCCTCTTTACCCGCCTCCGAGGCAAGTTCCGTCGCTAATGTCTCTGCCCGTCTTCCTCCACCCGGACCTGTCCCTCGCCGAGGTCGGCCAGCCCGTGGGCCTCGACGGCGCGGAGGGTCGCCACGCGGTCACCGTCAAGCGCATGGGCCCAGGGGAGAGCCTGGTGCTTATCGACGGCTCCGGGCGCCGCGCCACCGCCACCATCACCGATACGCAGGGCAAGGACACGCTGGCCGCGCTTGTCGCCGACCTCGCGATCATCCCCGAACCCTCCCCGCGCGTCATCGTGGTCCAGGCCATCCCGAAGTCGGAGCGCGCCGAGTTGGCCGTCGACCTGGCCACCCAGGCAGGGGCGGATGAGATCATCGCCTGGCAGGCGGATCGCTGCGTATCCAAGTGGGATGCGAAGAAGGCCCCGAAGGCGCTAGCGAAGTGGGAATCTGCGGCCGTGGCGGCGGCGAAGCAATCGCGCCGCGTGCGCGTGCCCGCGGTGCGTGGCCCGCTGACCACCCGCCAGTTGTGCCAGGAGATTGTGGGCGCACGAGCCTTGGTCCTCCACGAGGAAGCCGAGGTCCGGCTCAAGGACCTGAGTGGTTTGGACTCCGCCGAGACTATCTACCTTCTGGTGGGCCCGGAGGGTGGCATCGGCGCGGAGGAACTAGCCCGCTTGCAGGACGCCGGTGCGACGGCGATCAAGCTGGGGCCGGAGGTGTTGAGGACGGCGTCGGCAAGCATGGTGGCGTTGGCCAGCATCGGCACCCTGACCGCGCGCTGGTAGCCTTTTGGGCGTGCCTATTATCACCACCAAGTTTGATCTCGATTCCGCCTACCTGGCCACGGTGCTCGGCCCGGCAGACGATAACCTGCGCGTTTTGGGAAACCTTCTGGGCGTGGACCTCTTTGCTCGCGGCACCACCATTACTGCCGCCGGCCCCGATTATGAGGTGGCCCGCGCGCACAAGGTCTTAGAGGAGCTCGAGGCCATCGCGCGCCGCGGCCACCCGGTGAGCACGGATACCGTGAAGCACACCCTGGACCTGGTCACGGTGGATGCCCCGGCGTCTGTGTCTGAGACGCTCGCAGCGGATATCGTTTCGCGCCGCGGCAAGGCCGTGCGCCCGAAGACGGTGGGCCAGTCGCGCTATGTGCAGGCCATCGACGAGAACACGATTGTCTTCGGCATCGGCCCGGCCGGTACCGGCAAGACCTACCTGGCGGTGGCCAAGGCGGTGCAGGCCCTGCGCGCCAAGCAGGTCAGCCGCATTATTTTGACCCGCCCGGCGGTTGAGGCGGGGGAGAAGCTGGGCTTTCTGCCCGGCACACTCAACGACAAGATTGACCCCTACCTGCGCCCGCTGTACGACGCTTTGCGGGACATGATCGATCCGGAGATGATTCCGAAGCTCATGGAGGCCGGCATCATTGAGGTCGCCCCCTTGGCTTATATGCGTGGCCGCACGCTCAACGATGCCTTCGTCATCCTCGACGAGGCCCAGAACACCACGCCGGCGCAGATGAAGATGTTCCTGACGCGCTTGGGTTTTGGCTCCACCATCGTGGTGACCGGCGATATTTCCCAGGTGGACTTGCCGGGCGGGCAAGTTTCCGGCCTGCGTCTGGTGCGCCGCATTCTCAAGGGCGTGCCCGATATTCACTTCGCGGAGCTGGGCGCGGCCGACGTGGTGCGCCACCAGCTGGTCGGGCGCATCGTGGAGGCTTACGATAACTTTGCTGAGCAGGAGGAGAAGAAATGAGCATCGAATTTATTAACGAGTCCGGTTATGACGGCGTGAACGAGGAGATGCTGATCGACGTCTGCTCCTACGCCCTCGGCCGCCTCGACGTTAACCCGGATGCCGAGTGCACGATTACCGCCGTGGATCTGGATACCATCGCGGACTTGCACGTGCGCTGGATGGACCTGGAAGGCCCGACCGATGTGATGAGCTTCCCCATGGATGAGCTCACCCCGGGTGCTACCGGCGGGCGCCCCGACGCCGCCGAGGCTGGACCGGCCATGCTGGGCGATATCGTGCTCTGCCCGGAATTCGCGCAGCGCCAAGCCACCGCGGCCGGCCACTCTTTGGGCCACGAGCTGGCCCTGCTGACAGTGCATGGTTGCCTGCACCTGCTGGGCTATGATCACACCACTGCGGCGGAGGAGAAAGAAATGTTCGGCCTGCAGAACGAGCTGCTGGCGGACTGGTACGAGGACCTGGCGGCGCGTGGCGTGAGCTACCAGCCCAAGCCCTCGGGCCCGAAGGCCTTCCCGGATGCCGCCGAGCGCGCGAAGCTCGATGAGGAAGTTCCCGGCGGCGGAATCTAAAACGGCCCAAACGTTGAGGTGCTACGTGGGGCGTAGCACAATGGAGGACTATGAACATCCTCTCCATTCAGTCCCACGTCACCTTCGGTCACGTGGGCAACTCCGCAGCAGTCTTTCCACTTCAGCGCGCTGGCCATGAGGTATGGCCGATTCACACGGTGAACTTCTCCAACCACACCGGTTATGGCGATTGGGGCGGGCCGATGATCCCGGCGGAGGAGGTCACGGCGATTGTGGATGGCATCGAGAAGCGCGGCGCCTTCCCTCGCATCGACGCCATCCTGTCTGGCTACCAGGGCGGTCCGGATATTGCGGGCGCCATCGTGGATGCCGTGAACCGCATCAAGGCGGTTAACCCCAAGGCCCTCTATGCGTGTGACCCGGTGATGGGCAACGCCAAATCCGGCTGCTTCGTCTCCGATGAAATCCCGCCGCTGCTGCGCGATAAGGTGGTGCCCATTGCGGATATCATCACCCCGAATCAGTTTGAGCTGGGCTACCTGACTGATTGTGAGGTGGGCACCCTGGAGCAGACCCTCGCTGCGGTGAAGCGCGCGCAGGAGATCGGCCCGAAGACCGTGTTGGTGACCTCGGTGCAGCGCCCGGAGACCAGCGAGGACGAGATTGAGATGCTCGCCGTTGATGGCGAGCGCGCTTTCCTAGTCGCTACCCCCAAGCTGCCGTTCAAGCGCAATGGCTCGGGCGATGTCACGGCTTCGCTCTTTACGGGGCACTACGTGGAGACCAACGACGCCAAGCTGGCCCTCAAGCGAACCGCGTCCTCCGTCTTTGACCTGCTCCAAAACACCTATGAGGCGGATTCTCAGGAGCTGCTGCTCATCGAGTCGCAGGATGTCTTTGCTAACCCGCAGCTGCAGTTCCGGGTGGAGGAGCTCTAGCCGTCAATCCGTGACCGCCCTGCGCGCGCGTTCGCGGCCTGGCGTGGATGCCTTGACCCGGCGTCATGTCCTGGCCCGGCATTTGGTGTCCGGCAAACGGCATCCCGCAGGAGGCATCTGTCAGAAGGCGTTTTCACTCCTGAAAACGCCTTTTGCTGCGGCCAGATGGCGTTTTTGCGGTCAAAGACGCCTTTCGGAAGACGCCATTTGCAAGATGCCATTTGGCGCAAGCTTTTCGCAGTCGTCATACGGCGGATAACCTCGCGCCATCAGCTTTCACCCGCACCTCACCGCTGCTTTCGCGGCCCTCCTTCAACGATGTCGTTTCCAGCCATAAGGTTCTACTCAGATGGTTCGGGTCAGAAGGTTCTCTTGGGGGCAAACAAACCTTCTGGAGGTCGCTAGATGGTTCGTTTGGGGGCTAAGAAACCTTATGACCAGAACCGCCTGACTCAAACCATCTGCAGGGCGGATAACCCTCGCGCGAGCACAAAAGGTCCCTCTAGTCTGGTCCCTTCGCACACTAAAGGGACCTTTCAGTACGCGAAAACCACCACCAGATGGTCCCTTTACACAGAGAAGGGACCAGAGTAGAAGGATCAAACTGAAAGGACCATTCTTAAGCCCCTCGACAGGAAGCTCTCGGGGCCGCACGTCGAGAGCCAGAGCAGGGCCATACAACAAGAACGGGACTCGGCAGCTCGTGCGTTATGATATGAGGCGATATGAGCACTGATTTCGATGCCGCCTTCGCGGACCTGCCGGCTGAGGGCGAAGCCAACGCCGCTGACTATTCGCAATACACCGACACGCCCGAGGGCTTCCGCTCCGGCTTCGTGTCCTTCGTCGGCCGCCCCAACACCGGCAAGTCCACCCTGACCAACGCCCTGGTGGGGCAGAAGATCGCCATCACCGCCGACCAGCCGGAAACCACCCGCCACCCCATCCGCGGCCTCGTACACCGCGAGGATGCACAAATCGTCCTCGTCGACACACCCGGCCTGCACCGCCCGCGCACCTTGCTCGGCGAACGCCTCAACGAGGTAGTCAAGGACACCTACGCAGACGTCGACGTCATCGGCCTGACGATCCCTGCCGATGAGAAGATCGGCCCCGGCGATCGCTGGATTCTGGAGAACGTCCGCAAGGTCGCCCCGAAGACCCCCATCATCGGGATCGTCACCAAGCTGGACAAAGCCTCCAAGGACCAAGTCGGCGCCCAGCTCGTAGCTCTTCACGAGCTCCTCTCCGAGGAGAACCCAGACGCCGTGGTCATCCCCGTCTCCGCCACCGAGCGCGTGCAGCTGGATGAGCTGACCCAGGTCATCGTGGACCACCTCCCCGAGGGGCCTAAATTCTATCCGGATGACCACATCACCGACGAGGATCAGGCCAAGCGCATCGCTGAGCTTATCCGCGAGTCTGCGCTGTCCGGCCTGAAGTACGAGCTCCCGCACTCCGTCGCCGTCGAGGTCGATGAGATCCTGCCCAGCCAGGAACGCCCCGACGTCCTCAACGTCCACGCCATCCTCTACCTGGAGCGTCCCGGCCAGAAGCGCATCATCGAGGGCAAGGACGGCCGCCGCTTCCGCCGCATCGTGGGCACCGCCCGCAAGGAAATCATCCAGCTGCTCGGCCAAAACGTCTACCTTGACCTGCGCATTAAGGTGCTCAAGAACTGGCAATCGGACCCGAAGGCACTGGGCCGCCTGGGCTTCTAAAGTGCGCGAAAATTTCCGCGACCGCGCCCTCGTCATCCGTTCCTATGATTTTGGCGAGGCGGATCGCATCATCGTGCTCTTGACCCGCCACCACGGCCTCGTGCGCGGGGTGGCCAAGGGCGTTCGCCGCGCCAAATCGCGCTTCGGCTCGCGCCTGCAGCTCTTCGTCAACCTCGACGTGCAGCTCTACCCGGGCCGAAACCTCTACACCATTTCCCAGGCCGATACCGTGGACTACTTCGGTGCGCGCATCATCGAGGACTACGAGCGCTATACCGCCGCGTGTGCTGCCCTCGAATCCGCCGAGCGCCTCGCCGCCGCCGATGCCCCCGGGGACCCCTATCTCTACAATGCCTGCGTCGACGTCCTCGACAACCTTCAGCACGGCGATCCGCTCATGCTTCTCGACGCCTTCCTCCTCCAAGCCATGGCCCACGCCGGCTGGGCACCCAGCCTTTTCGATTGCGCCCAGTGCCAAAGGCCCGGCCCTCACCACGCCTTCCACCCAGCCGTCGGGGGTGCTGCCTGCCACCAATGCCGCCCGCCCGGGGCCGCCGAGGTGGACCCGGAAACCCTGCACCACATGTGGCTTATCGCCCACGGCCACCCCAGCCAGCCGACGAACACCCAAGCCCAAGAAGCCCATCGCCTCACCCGCGCGCACTTGCAATGGCACCTCGAGCGCTCCGTTGGCGCGCTGGGGATCATGGAACAGTAGACTGTAATGCGTGATTACGCCTGACCCGAACCGAGTCCTTCATCCGCCCGCTATCCCGCAGGAGTTCCTGCCGCGCCACATCGCGCTGGTCATGGACGGCAACGGCCGCTGGGCAGAGGAGCGCGGCATGAAGCGCACCGAAGGCCACCGCCGCGGGGAAGCAGTGCTTCTCGACGTCGTCGATACCTGCCTCGCCCTCGGCGTTCCCTACCTTTCCGCCTACGCCTTCTCCACCGAGAACTGGCGCCGCAGCGCGGAGGAAGTCCGCTTCCTCATGGGCTTTAACCGCGACGTCCTGCGCCGCCAGCGCCATTGGCTCAACGATAGGGGAGTGCGCGTGGTGTGGGCCGGCCGCCGCCCGCGCCTGTGGCGCTCCGTTATCAAGGAGCTCGAGGCCGCCGAGGAGCTCACCAAGGACAACACCAAGATGACTCTGGTGATGTGCGTGAATTACGGTGGGCGCGCCGAGCTTGTCGACGGCATCCGGGAACTCGCCGAGCAAGTCTCCCTCGGCGAGCTCGATCCGCGCTCCATCAATGAGAAGACGGTGAGCTCGGTGATGTATGACCCCGATATGCCGGACGTGGATCTGTTCTTGCGCCCCTCCGGTGAGAAGCGCACCTCGAATTTCCTGCTGTGGCAGTCGGCCTACGCAGAGATGATTTACCAGGACAAGCTCTTCCCGGATTTCACTCCGGATGACTTGTTCGCCGCGGTGGAGGAGTACGCGCGGCGCGACCGCCGCTTCGGCGGCGTCAAGTAGCCCGCAATCTAAGACGCCGCGGAGCAGTTGGCACAGATGCCGAAGATTTCGGCATCGTGCCCGGTGAGCTCGAAGTCGTGCTCTTTGGCTACCGAGGAGGCCCACTCTTCGATGGGGCCGCCGTCGATTTCCTCGGTGCGGCCGCACTTGGTGCATACCAAGTGGTGGTGGTGCGCATTGCTTTCGCAGTGCCGGTAGAGGGTCTCGCCGGAAGGCATGTGGAGTGCATCGACGGCTTCAATCTCCGAAAGCGATTGGAGCGTGCGATAGACGGTGGTGAGGCCGACTTTCTGGTTGCCGTCGATAAGCGCCTGGTGTATGTCCTTGGCAGAGGCGAATTTGTCGAGACTACGCAGGACTTCGACGACGGCGGTGCGCTGGCGGGTATTGCGAGCGCCGAGCTTGGGAATACTGTCGTGGATGGCCATGGGTCTAAAGTTTATCAACACACTTCCATTAAGAGGTGGCCAGTGAGGCGTCGCGAAGCAAAGGCAGCACCTTCTGAGCCGCCAAAAAGTAGCGGACTTCGCGGCCGAGGCGTTCGCAGTCGACGATGTGCGCGCGCTTCAAAACCCGCAGGTGTTGGCTAATAAGCGGTTGGGATTTGCCGGTGGCGGCCACGAGTTCGTGGACGTAGTGATCGCGCTCAGCTAGGCGCCGGATGATGTCGATGCGCAGCGGTGAATCCAAAGCGCTAATGACGGTGGCGGCTGCCGCGGGATCGAACGAGAGAGCTTCTTTCTGGGTGTTGGTCACACCATTCACCTTCAACCATATCTATTGGGGGAGAGTTAAAAAGAGAGATATAGGTACTATAGCTGAAGAATGCGAAAAAGTGTATAAAATGCACCACAGTTTCGGGGTGAGGGCACGCGGTGTCAGGGGGCGCGCTAGACTAGGCCGCACTGTATAAAGACTGTCCCCTACCAGAGGAGTCCCATTAGCTATGGCATCCGTCATTGATACCGTCGTCAGCCTGTGTAAGCGCCGCGGCTTGGTCTACCAGGCAGGTGAAATTTATGGCGGTTCCCGCTCTGCGTGGGACTACGGCCCGCTCGGTGTCGAGCTCAAGGAGAACATTAAGCGCCAGTGGTGGCGTCACATGGTGCAGTCCCGCGACGATGTCGTGGGCGTCGATACGTCCGTGATCCAGCCGCGCCAGGTGTGGGTGTCTTCCGGCCACGTCGAGGTCTTCACCGACCCGCTGGTGGAATCCAAGCACACCGGTAAGCGCTACCGCGCGGATCACCTCATCGAGGCTTACGAGGAAAAGCACGGCCACGAGCCGGCCAATGGCCTCGCTGACATCAACGATCCGGAGACCGGCCAGCCGGGTGACTGGACTGAGCCGAAGGCCTTCTCCGGCCTGCTCAAGACCTTCCTTGGCCCGGTCGACGATGAGCAGGGCTTGCACTACCTGCGCCCGGAGACCGCGCAGGGCATCTTCGTGAACTTCAAGAACGTGATGACCTCGGCCCGCATGAAGCCGCCGTTCGGCATTGCGAACATTGGTAAGTCATTCCGTAACGAGATCACCCCGGGTAACTTCATCTTCCGCACCCGCGAGTTCGAGCAGATGGAGATGGAGTTCTTCGTCAAGCCGGGCGAGGATGAAGAGTGGCACCAGTACTGGATCGATGACCGCTACAACTGGTACGTCGACCTGGGCATCAAGGAAGAGAACCTGCGCCTCTACGAGCACCCGAAGGAGAAGCTCTCCCACTACTCCAAGCGCACCGTGGACGTCGAGTATGCCTTCGGCTTCAAGGGCTCCAAGTGGGGCGAGCTGGAGGGCGTGGCTAACCGCACGGACTACGACCTTTCCGTCCACACCAAGGGCTCGGGCGAGGACCTGTCCTACTTCGATCAGGAGTCCGGCGAGCGCTGGACCCCGTACGTCATCGAGCCGGCTGCCGGCTTGGGCCGCTCCATGATGGCCTTCCTCGTTGACGCTTATGACGAGGAGGAGGCCCCCAACGCAAAGGGCGGCACCGACAAGCGCGTGGTGCTGCGCCTGGACCGCCGCCTGGCACCGGTGAAGGTGGCCGTGCTGCCGCTGTCGAAGAAGGAAGCGCTATCCACCCCGGCTCGCGAGCTGGCGAACAAGCTGCGCGCGAACTGGAACGTGGAGTTCGATACCTCCGGCGCCATCGGCCGCCGCTACCGCCGCCAGGATGAAATCGGCACGCCGTTCTGCGTGACCTATGACTTCGACACCTTGGAGGACAACGCGGTCACCGTGCGTGAGCGTGACTCCATGGAGCAGGAGCGCGTCAAGCTCGACGAGCTTGAGGCTTACCTGGCCGCTCGACTGATCGGCTGCTAATGCATTACACCAGCTGGGACCGCAGCGACCGCAAGAACCCGGTGCTCCTCGTAGGGGAGGGTCCGGCGTCGCTGGGCATGTTCCAGGAGCGCTCGGCGGACGTGGAAGGCGAGCACTGGCGCCTGGGGCTCGATGATTTGGGCGCGTCGGTGACGCTGGAGGATGACCGCGTCTACCGCCTGGCGGGCAACCCCAAGCGCGATAAGCGCTTGGAGGCGTCCCTGGATGGGCGCACGTTTGCCTTCATCAACGAGGCCGGCGGCGACTGGATTGTTGAGGACCACGACGGGCTGAAAATCGCGCAGTTCTCCTCGAAGAACTCGGGTGTACGTAAGGCCATCCTGGAGTTTGAGGGCGAGAAAAGCGATGATTCCGATGACCTCAATCATTCGGAGATTGCGGCGCTGAGCTGGTTTACGCGTGTGATTCTGGAGGCGCGGACGCAGAGCACCGCTATCCCGATCATCGCGACGTTGGTGCTGCTGACCATCGTTGCGGTCGTTGTGGTGCTGCTCTGATGCAGCGCTGGGTGTGGCACGACGGGGCGTTGGCGGATGGCGCGGGTGAGGTCATCGCCCGCGTGAGACCGACGGGCCTGCTGCTTCCTGGAACGGGTGCCACCATCGCCTTCGAGCACATCCCGGGCGCTCGCAGCTTTACTGTACGCGGGCCCGACTTTTCGGCGGAACAGACCAGCTTCACAGTGAAAAAGCTGCGCGCGGTCTGCCAGGGCCGCGAGTACCTGCTCGAGCGCACGAACCCCTTCCGCCGCGAGCGCCGCATCCTCGCTCTCGCAGACGCCAACGAGGTCGCCCGCACCGCCCCGCGGGGCCGCGACCTCGAGGTTGCGGTGGGCGAGCTCCCCCTCGCGGACGCCGCCTTCACCAGCTACTGTTGCCTGCTTCTCGACGGCTCCACCCGCCCCCTTCGCACCTAACCTACCTTCCGCGATATAGCCAGAACTGGCGTGGAAACTTGGGTGATTTCATTAAAAGGGGAGCTCTTCTGGCATCCTTGCTCGGCTTGGTATGCCAGTAGAGGGTTCTAGTTAGATGGTTGCAGTCATAAGGTTTGTTTGCCCCCAAACGAACCATCTAGCTCGGTGCAGAAGGTTTACTTGCCCCCAGGTAAACCGTTTGACTGCAACCTTGTGAGAGAAGCCTTTTGACGAGAACCATGTGCATGACCGTGTTCCACCTACCGTGTATGTGCACCACCCCGTATCCGAGGAGCTGATTGGCCGGCTACCGAGCCGGGGTCCAGTCGTCCGATGTGGGCACAGGAAATGTGGCAGACGGTATCTCACAAATGGCATCCGACGGAAGGCATCTGACAAATGGTGTCTGACAAAAGGCGTCTTTGGGGCTGAAGACGCCATGTGGAGGGCTCAAAAGGCGTTTTTAGCTGTGAAAACGCCTTCTGGAAGATGCCTTGTGCAAGGCGCCTTTTGCGAGATGCCATGTGGGGCCGCCCCGGTTATGAGATGCCGGGTGTAGGCCGCGGGCTTCGAGGCCTAGGCGCGAAAAGGGGGAGGGGGCGGCTAGAAGGAGCCGCCGCGGAAACCGCCTCCGCCTCCGCCGCCCGAGAAGCCACCGCCGCCGAAGCCTCCACCACCGGAGAAGCCGCCACCGAAGCCTCCACCACGGGAGCTGCCGCCGCCGAGGATTTGGCCAATGACCATGCCGGTGAGGATGTTGCCCGCGGCATCGGTGGCCTGGCGGCGCTGCTCCCGGCGGCGATAAGCCTCCAGGTCTTCCTTCGCGCGGTTGAGCGAAGTCTGCGCAGCAGAAGCGGCATCGCGGGAATAGTTGAGCGCCGCGCGCAGGTCCTTGGAGGCGGAGTTCTGGGCTTGGGCGAAGAGGCGGGAGGCATCGGCAAGCGCGACGCGCGCATCCGGGCCCACCACGCGGCCGCGCGAGGAGAGCAAGTCTTCTGCCGCCTGGATGGCGGACTCGGCCGCGGCAATCTGCTGGCGGTAGAGCGCAATCTGTCGCTCGCGGGTGGCGTTGGTTTCGCGGACGGTATCGAGCTGCTCGTCCAGCTTGCTATCGAGCGCCGTCAGCGCGGTGTACTGCCCCAGCGGGTCGGCCTTGCCCTGCTGGCGAGCCGCACTGAGCGCCTCCCGCGCCTGAACGAGCAGCGACTCCAGCGCGGACCAATCGGCAGGGGAGCCCTGCGCCTTTCCTTGCTGCTCGAGTTGCTGTGCTTCGGCGATTTCTTCCTCGACCTCATCGATGAGCGCCGGCAGGTTATCCTGCGCCGCGGTGATCGAGTTCTCCGCGTTCTCCACGGCGCTGAGCAGGCGGTCGGAGACCTCGAGCGCATGCTCGGCATCGCGGATATAGCCCACCAAAGGGCCCTGCTGCCCGGCCGGCTGGGACTGCAGGTCGCGGCCGCGTGACAGCAGCTTCTCGGCCTCGTCGAGCGAGACCTCTGCCATCTCCGGGTTATCCGCAATCGAGGACAACGCTTCCTCGGAATGAGAAGCACTGAGGGATGACAATGTCGTGCGCGCCTGCGGCAGACGCCCTCGCAGATCAACCGTGCGCTGGGTTAGCTCATCCAGCTTGGAGCCGGCGTTGATAAGCAAGTCACGCATCTTGGCAAAGTCCGCCGCCTGCTCATCCAACGCATCATCGGCCTGCCCGCAGGAGGAGATAATCTCCACCAGCATCTGGCGGCGCTCCGAAGTCGATTCCGGCAGGTTATCCTGTAGCCTCTGCTGCATCTGGAACGCCTTCTGCAGTGTTAGCGTGGAGTGGTTCATCGCGCGCGTGAACGGGCGGGTGCGCTCGGGGCCGAACTCGGCCACCGCGATGTCGAGCTCCTCCTTGCCGCGGCGGATCGACTCATCGGTGGAGACCAGCTCCTCCTGCGCCAGTTTCTCCAACGTATCCATATCCAGGCGGTCGAGCTGCGCGGTATTGCCCGGCTCAATCTGGCGCGCGGACTCCAGAGTGGCCGCCGAGTCCTTCTTTGTCTTGCGCCTGTTGGCCACCGCGATTCCGCCACCCGCCAAAGCCAGCGCGCCTGCGCCGCCAGCTAGCCACAGGCCTCCGGAGCCATCGGAGTCAGAAGCAGCAGAAGCGCCAGAAGACGACCCCGCAGAACCGGAAGCGGCAGCGTCGACAAGCGCAAGTGCGGAGGGGCCGTACTGGTGACCTTCGGCAAGCTTGGCGTAGGCCGCGTCATACATCGCATCCAGGCGCCCACGCGGCCAGTCTTTACCCGTCTGCACGCCCACGGTGGAATCATCCACGCCCACCACATAGGCCGCGGAGTTCGGGCCCTTGGACTGCACAATCTCACCTGCATAGCTCTCCGCGCCCTCCGACAGCGAGGAGGCAAAGACCACGAAAATCACCACGTGGTTCTCCTGCTGCAGCGCGGCAATCTTGTCCTCCAACTCGGACTTCTCCGAGTCCGAGAGCACCCCCGCCTCATCCGTCACCTTGTCCTTAATGGAGGCCGCCTCGGGTGCGGCGAGAACGAAGTCCGCCGCCACGGCGGGGCTAGCAGTGGCCAACCCCAACACCACAGCGGCAAGGGCGGCGCGACCAAAACGAGCAGCAGTAGTCATGCGCACCACGATACCTTCCCACCCAGCGCTAGAGTGGTCAGACAGTGAAGTACGTTATTGTCCTCGGCGCCGCACAGTACGACGGGCGCCCCTCCCGCATCCTGTCCGGCCGCGTGCGCTGTGCCGCCGAGTACGCCGCCGCGCACGACCTGCCCATCATCACCGTGGGCGGCAAGCTGCCCGGCGATAGGTTCACCGAGGCCGGGGTGGCTAAGCGCATGCTTGACGACGATCCCCTCAACGTCACCGCCCTCGAGGAAGGCCTGGACACCCGCAGCGAGCTGATTGCCGCGCGCGAGAAGCTGGGCGTGACCGAGGCCGTCATCATCACCGATCCGCTCCACCGCCTGCGCACCTTCCTTATCGCCCGCCAAGAAGGAATCACCGCGACCGTTATGGGCACGCCCTATTATCCTTCCCCGCGTTTCTCCATCCCGTGGTGGCGCTACCTGGCCCACGAGACCGGCGGCTTGGCCTACCTGGGCCTGCGCACCCTGCTGGGGGAGGAGCGCACCGATGGCGTGCGCGCGGCCTTCTACCGCATCGAGCGCATTATTCGCCCCAACCAGGCCCTGCGCCACCGCGTCATTGGCGCGAGGCAGACCCAGGAAGGCCAGGACTCCGCCTAAACTTAAAACCCGTGAGCTATTCCTACCGCGCAGAAGACGTCGCCCGCCTCGCTTCCGAGTCACCCAAAGGCTCGGCCTTGCTCAAATCCGAGGAGCACCGCGGCGCCTTCTCCCGGGACCGCGCCCGCGTCCTGCACTCCGCGGCGCTGCGCCGCCTGGCGGATAAAACCCAGGTGGTGGGCCCTCGAGATGGCGATACCCCGCGCACCCGGCTGACGCACTCCCTGGAGGTCAGCCAGATCGCCCGCAGCATTGGTGCTGGCTTAGGCCTGGACCCGGACCTGTGCGATATGGCGGGGTTAACCCATGACATCGGCCACCCGCCCTACGGCCACAACGGCGAGAATGCACTCAACGAGGTAGCCCTCGGCGGCTTCGAGGGCAACGCCCAGACCCTGCGCATCCTGGCCAAGCTGGAGCCCAAGGTGGTCCTGGATACCCCGGCGGGCCCGCGCAGCTACGGCTTGAACCTCACCCGCGCCTCGCTCGATGCGGCCTGCAAATACCCCTGGACCAAGACCAACCCGGATGGCACCACCAACCGCAAATACGGCGCCTATGACGAGGACGTAGACATCCTGGAGTGGCTGCGCCAGGGGCATAGCGATAAGCGCAAGTCCATGGAGGCCCAGGTCATGGACTGGTCGGACGACATCGCCTATTCCGTCCACGACGTCGAAGACGGCATCATCTCCCGCCGCATCTCTTTGAACGTGCTGTGGGACCTGGTGGAGCTGGCCAACCTCGCGGACAAGGGCGCCAAGGCCTTCGGCGGCACTGCCGACGAGCTCCTGGAGGCCGCCGACCGCCTGCGCCAGCTGGACGTCATCAACGCCATCGGCAACTTCGACTACTCCCTGCGCTCTTATGCCAACTTGAAGAAGATGACCTCGGAGCTCGTCGGCCGCTATGTGGGCGCTACCGTCTCCGCCACGCTCGCGGCTAACGACGAACCGCTTGGCCGCATGAACGGCGACCTCGCCGTCCCGCCGGGCGCGGTGGCGGAGGTGACCCTGCTCAAGACCATCGCCGTGCTCTACGTCATGGATGAGCCCGCCCACCTAGCCCGCCAGGACCGCCAGCGCGAGCGCATCTACCGCGTCTACGACTACCTGGTGGCCGGCGCGCCGGGCTCGCTGGACGCCACCTTCGCCCTGTGGTGGAACCAGGCCGACACCGATCTGGAGCGTGACCGCGCCATCATCGACCAGATCGCCTCCATGACGGAGTCGCGCCTGGAGCGCCTGGCGCAGCGCAGCGCCGAGCTCTTCGGCTTCTTGAGCTAGGGCGGAGCTAGCGCACCAGCGCACCCAGCCCACGGGCAGAAGGTGGGGCAGGGCCGTGCTGCGCGCAACGGCCGGGCGAAGCGGGAGATTTCCGTCACTCGATAGTTGAACACCGTTTACTTTGACGTCATGCACCTGACAACTCGTTGTTAAACGAGCGGCCTAGCCTCGGGCGGGCCGTCAGCTGTGCGGCTCCTGTGGAGCCCTCAGAAGCGGAAGTCTCTTCATTTTGCTATCTGTCAAGGAATTTTTGTGTCTCAAAAGAAGTCTCAGAAAAAACTGCATAAAGCCGCGCTGATCGCCTCCATCAGCCTCGTTGGCTCAAGCCTTGTTGCTCCCGCATTCGCCTCCGCCCAGGACCTGCCCAAGGCAGACATCCTGGACTTGTCCTTGGAGAACGGGACCATCAGCAACTCCGCATCCGATGCCGCACCGCTGAACATCGGCGCGCCCACCGTGGAGCAAGACAGCGTGCTTGAGCGCCCCGTGGCCCACTTTGACGGCCGCAAGGATGCCGTCGGCTTCGACATCGGGGACAAGTTTGACCAGATCAAGGACGGCTTCACCGTCGAATGCGTCTTCCGCTACGACGGAGAATTCGACGGCAACGAAAAGAGCCTCTGCGCCAACAAGGAAGCAGGTGGCTGGGCCATGGTCATCTACGGCGACCAGCTCACCTTCACCGTCAACGGCAGCGATGGCTACAAGAAAGCCCAGCAGCAGGTGGAACCGGGGCAGTGGTACCACGCGGTGGGCGTCTACGACGGCACCAAGAGCGAGCTCTATGTCAACGGCGCCAAGGTGGCTGAGAACACCGAGATCAACGGTGAGGTGACCAAGCCCAAGTCCAACTCCACCGCCGTGATGATCGGCGCGGACTCCGGCCGGGATAACGCCGCCCAGTTCTACTCTGATGCCGTCGTGAGCGAAGCCCGCATCTTCTCCGATCCGCTGGGCGAAGAAGAGATTTCCGCCCTCTACGAGGACTCCAACCTGAGCACCGATAAGAAGGCGGAGATCACCGGCTCCACCCCGAGTGCTGGCCAGCACCTGACGGGCCCGGTGACTTTCGACGTCCAGTTCAACGACGAAGCCCTCATCTCCCGCGAGCTCACCTACGCCCTGGACGGCGAAGAAATTGAGCGCGGGCAGGAGATCGGCACCGGCCTCAAGGAAGGAAACCACTCCATCCAGGTCGAGGGCCGCGATGTCTTTGGTAACCCCATCTCCCAGGCCATCGACTTCACCTCCGGCAACCTCCCGGGTGCCGCCGGTACCGACTCCACGCCGAGCGGCGAGGGCGTGACCATCTCCGCCCGCGCGGACAACCCGAGCGGTGGGGAGGTGGAGACCACCTTCACTGAAGCAGACGTTGCGGTAGCGGAGAAGGGCTTCCAGGGCACCGTCACCGATATCCCTGAGACCCTAGACTTCGAGTACGAAGACGGCGAGGACTTCAACAAGTCCCTCAACCCGGATAACGAGGACGCCCAGGAGACCAGCTCCACGGAGGACATGCCCTTCCAGCGCTTTGATCTGAAGGTCAAGGACGCAGAGAAGAAGGCCCACGACCTCGCCTGGTCCGGCACCGTGGATCCCAAGCGCTCGGTGCGCCTTATGGCGTGGAATACCAAGAGCAACAGCTGGGAGAAGTTAGCAGAAACCCGCGGCGTAGCCGATGCCGAAGTAAGCCTCAGCGCGGAAGTCAACCAGAACTTCGTCGACGGCGGAAGCATCCACACCATGCTGGTGGGCTATGACGTCTTTGCCGATGACCTCAACGAGCCCGTCAACGAGCAATTCGCCGACACCAGCGACTATGACTTTTCCATCGCCCACCACACCGATACCCAGTACCTCTCCGAAGGCGCAGTAGAGAAGGCCACCGCCGAGGAACGCAAGAAGTGGGAAGACGGCTACACCGCAGCCACCCAGTGGATCGCGGACAACGCCGAGACGCGCAAGATCGCCTACTCCGCCCACACCGGCGACATCATTGAGAACTGGATTGGCAAGGACAATGACCGCCCCAATGCCAAGAAGGAATTCGAGGTAGCCTCCAACGCCCAGAAGATTCTGGAGGACGCCGGCGTGGTCAACGGCGTGCTGCCCGGCAACCACGACAACCAAAGCGGCGCGGATGTCGGCGCCGGCAACCTCTACAACGAATACTTCGGTCCGGAGCGCTACGAGGCGCAGCAGGGCACGGGCAAGTGGGCTGAGCAGGATGCCTCCTACCACCCCTATGCTGAGGGCGATAACGATAACCACTATGACCTGTTCTCCACCAACGGCATGGACTTCATCGCCTTGCACCTGGGCTTTGACGTCACGGAGGAGGAAGCCGCGTGGGCGGATAAGGTGCTCAAGCAGTACTCCGACCGCAACGCCATCCTGCTCACCCACGCCTACCTCAAGCCTTCCGCTAACCCGGATGGCCGCGGCTCGGACTTCTCCCACGACGGCGTGATGGTCTATGAGAACGTCATTGAAAAGAACCCCAACGTGGCTCTGGTTCTGGCTGGCCACGAGCACGGTGTGTCCATTGTCACCCGCAAGGACGTTGGCCACACCAACAACCACGTGGTGGAGCTTCTCGCGGATTACCAGTTCTATGAGGTCGGCTCCGATGAGCTGGGACTGACGGAGCTAGGCAAGTATGACGGCGACACCGGCCTGCGCTTTGGCTCCAGCTACCTGCGCCTCCTGCAGTTTGACCTGAAGAATTCGGAGATGGTCGTTGATACGTATTCGCCGCTTCTCGACGACCACAATGCCACCGAGTACGACGACCGCCACCGCTACAACGGCCATGAGGATGAGTTCCGTGTGCCGATCCAGTTCCAGACCCGCAAGACCAGCTTTGCGACGAACTCGATGCTCGCCCTGACCGATACCGGCAAGGAGATTGGCAAAGACACCGCCAAGTCCGGCTGGCCCGCCAGCGTTACCTACAAGGACGTCAAGGCCGGCCAGGCCTATGGCTGGTACGCTACCTCTGCCGATGCCTCCTCCAAGGAGGACACCAAGCCCGGTATCGTGCGCCAGTTCGGCGTCTTCACCGCGCAGGATCAGCAGGAGAAGGATAACGAAGCCCCTGAACTCACAGTCCCGAGCGACAAGCTCACCCTCACCAAGGGCGAAAAGGCCAACCTCCTCGAAGGTGTTAGCGCCAAGGACAATAAGGACGGTGACCTCACCGACAAGGTGAAGGTGGTGGGCAACATCGACACCGCCAAGCCGGGCGTCTACTCCGTCACTTACGCCGTGACCGACTCCGCTGGTAACCAGGCCCTGGCCTCCCGCGTCGTGGAAGTCACCGCCGGCAGCGCGGACGACAACACCGACAGCAGCAGCGAGAGCAGCAGCGGATCAAGCAACAGTGGCTCCAGCGGCTCGAGCGACCACTCGAGCAACAGCTCGAGCCGTGGAAGCGTCCTCCCCGCCATCCTCGGCGCCCTCTTCGGCGCTGCAGGCGCCACCGCGGTCATCGCCGGCCTGCTGAACTACCTCGCACCGGAAATGCGCGATACCGTCAAGCGCGCCCTCGGCCTCTAAGGTCTAAGGCCCCGGCGGGCTAACCACCCGCCGGCCCATCACCGCAGCCGGCCCACAACCTCACTAGCGCACTAGCGCGACGCCCTGGTCCTCCAGCACGGTTCTCACCCGCGCTAAATCTTCCTCCACCATGTCAAAATCCGCGGCGATAATCGCTACGATGTGTTGCTCGCGGAGGAAGTCCGCCAGGGCGTCGAGGTTGCGCGGGGCACCGGACTGGCAGCCGCGCAGGCGGCCGAGCGCGCTATAGAAGTCCTCGCGCGTGCGGATGGGTTCGGTGATGAGAATGCGTTGCATGTCTTAGTCCTCCGCGTCCGGGATACTGCAGAAGCTGTCGTAGTGGTCGTCGGTGTAGTACCAGACATCCGGGTCGGTCTCGCTGCCGCCGCCGGTGACGATGCGCTTTGCCCCGCGGTGCCCAATCCCCGGGGTTTCCACGGTGTATTCGCGGTAGTAATTCTTTGACTGCTGCGGCAGCGCGCCCTCATAGTTGCCGAAACGCACGTTGTCATTATCTGGATAGTCATAGGGCCCGCCGGCCAGGATATCCTCGGCGGTCTCGTGGGCCTCCTGCGGCAGGGAGTCCATGGCGCAGGTGGGCAGGTCTGACTCGCCTTGCTTTGCGACGTCCCCCTTATCCCCATCGCCGCCATCGGATGCGCCGGATGCAGCGGACGAAGCAGACGCAGCCGATGAGGGCGCTGCCTTCTGGTCAGCGCCATCGCCGGAGCCGCCGAGGTCAATGCCGAAGTAGCCCGCGACGAGGACTAGCACCGCGCCACCGATGATGGCCGGCAGCGATTTTTTGGAGGGGGAGGATTGGGACATGGCCCCCATCATTGCAGGTATAGGGCCTGAACCAGAAATCCGGACCAGGCCTTTTCCCAATCCCCACTGCAGGTTGTTTGGGGATGTGGGACTTGGCGCCACTGATCCACCCAGCCGTGGGTACCTGTAGCTCCGGCGGGCGGGGTAGTCTGTACGCATGGCACGAGGCAGAATTCCGGACAGCGACATCCAAGCTATCCGTGAACGCGCGCCTATTGATGAAATCGTGGGCGAGTACGTTCAGCTCAAACCCGCTGGCTATGACTCGCTGAAGGGCTTGAGTCCCTTCAAGGATGAAAAGACCCCGTCCTTCCACGTGCGCCCGCAGCGCGGCTATTATCACTGCTTCTCCACCGGCAAGGGCGGAGACGTCTTCAGCTTCCTCATGGAGATGGAGCAGGTCTCCTTCCCGGAGGCCGTCGAGGCAGTAGCCCAGAAGATCGGCTACCACATCAACTACCAAGGTGGCTCCACCGGTGCGCGCGATGAAAAGCCCGGCACCCGCCGCCGCCTCATCGCCGCCAACAAGGCCGCGCACGAGTTCTACCGCCAGCAGCTGGAGACCCCGCAGGCCGCCACTGCTCGTGAGTTCCTCCTCGACCGCGGCTTCTCCAAGGAAATCATCTACGCCTTCGAATGCGGCTATGCCCCGGAGGGCTGGGACACCGCCACCAAGCACTTGCTACGTATGGGCTTTTCCTTTGAGGAGCTCGACGCCGCCGGCATCTCCAAGATGGGCAAGCGCGGTCCCATCGACCGCTTCCACCGGCGTCTGCTGTGGCCCATCAAGGACCTATCCGGCAACGTCATCGGCTTCGGCGCGCGCAAGCTTTTCGACGACGACAAGCTGGGCAAGTACATGAACACCTCCGAAACCATGCTCTATCACAAGTCCAAGGTGCTCTTCGGGCTGGATTTGGCCAAGCGCAACATCGCGGAACAGCACCAGGCCGTGGTGGTGGAGGGCTATACGGATGTCATGGCCATGTATGCCGCGGGCGTGAAGACCGCCGTGGCCTCCTGTGGTACCGCCTTCGGCGCGGATCACCTGCAGGTGTTGCGCCGCCTCATGTTGGATGATTCCTACTTCCACGGCGAGCTCATCTACACCTTCGACGGCGACGAGGCCGGACAGAAGGCCGCGATGCGAGCCTTCGAGGGCGAGCAGAAGTTCACCGGCCAATCCTTCGTCTCCGTAGCCCCCGATGGCATGGACCCGTGCGATCTGCGCCTCGCGCGCGGCGATGCCGCGGTGCGTGACTTGGTGGCGGACCGCATCCCCATGTTCGAGTTCGTCATCCGCTCCGTCATCTCAGACTTCAGCATCGATACCGCGGAGGGCCGCCTCCAAGCCCTACGTCGCGCGGTGCCCGTGGTGGCCCAGATCCGCGACCAACCTCTGCAGCGCGAGTACGCCCGCCGCCTTGCCGGCTGGGTGGGCTGGCCCGATCCGGAGGAAGTACTCCACCAAGTGCGCCAGGAGGCGCGTAAGCCCAGGAAGGAACAGCGCCCGCGCTTTGCCTCCCTGGAACAGACCTCATCTGCGCCCGCGCAGTCTAATGCCCCCGTCATGCACATCCCTGGCCCCCGCGAGCCACACCTGTGGCCGCAGCGCGAGGCCCTCAAGCTGGCCCTGCAATTCCCGCAGATCGCCGGCAGCTACTTCGACGGAATCACAGACGACGCCTACTCCAACGAGGCCTACCGCACCATCCGCCGCGCCATCTCCACCCTCGGCGGAGTGACTGCCGGTGCCGAGCAGCCCGGGGTGGAGTGGCTGGCCGCCGTGGCGGGTGAAATGCCGGACCTCATGGCCCGCAACTTCGTCTCTGAGCTCGCCGTGGAACCTATCAAGCTAGGGGAGACCGGCAACCCCGATACCGACCTTGAGGCCTACGCCGATTCCGTACTCTCCCGCCTCCAAGAGGCCCGTGTGGGCGACCAGGTAGCCCAACTCAAGGCGCAGCTGGGCCGCATGCGCCCCTCCGACGACGAAGAATCCTACAACTCACTCTTCGCGGACCTCGTCGCCCTCGAGCAGGCCCGCCGCGAGCTCAATGATCGCGCTTTCCGCGGCGTGCGCTAACCGACGCCCCCGCTAATCCGCAGCCACGTGCACGCGTTGTAGCGTACGCGCTAATCTTCGTCCGGCTCGTAAATCCGATCCGGTTGCGCACCATCCGCGGCGCCGCGTTTGCCGCGGTGCCCCTTGTTGTAGTCCTTAAGCTCACGCATGCGCGGTTCCGGGTCCAATCGGTTGGCCACGGCCTTGCGTGCGGAACGCACCGCGGCCTTGGTGGCGGGGGAGTTGACGGCCTTCTCGTAGGCACCCTTAATTTGGTGATAGCGCTTGCGCCCCGCCTTGGTTCCAAAGACGTATCCGGCGGCAGCACCCACAACAAATTGGATCATTGGAAACTAGTCATCCCCTTACTTCAAGCCAGCGCAACAGCCGGCGTTTGCGTACAACGTACGGGCAACGTGCAATTCTCATGAATAGCCTACCTGCCAAACCAGTCCGGGGCAGGTGGCCTCTTGGCAGCGAAGCGAACAGGGATACCGAATAGATATGAGAGGAACTCTTCCCATATTGCATTCGCTTCAGTTAACTTAATACCTGTGAAGACTTCGAAGCGTACGCATGCGGTATCGGCAGCCGTGGCCATGTCAGCGCTGCTAACGGCCAGCGTGGCGGCAGCTGAGCCCCGCACCAATTGCCTTGAAGAACCGCGCGAAGTCACCGTGAGCGAGGACTAGCGTTTGTTTTCTATATAACTCTGGGCCATGTGCGCGAAGCATCCGCATTGTAGACTCTTATGGAGATTCTCTCCCAGTAGTCAACAAAGGAAGTCTATGTCTAAGCCAAAGATTATGACCGTGTACGGAACCCGCCCTGAAGCCATCAAGGTGGCACCGGTCATCAAGGCTCTGGAGAAGGACGAGCGTTTCGAATCCGTTGCCGTCTCCACTGGTCAGCACAAGGAAATGCTGGAACAGGTTAATACAATGTTCGGCATTGAGCCAAAGCTGGATCTTCACCTTATGAAGCCAGGCCAAGGGCTCAATGAGATTGTTTCCCGTGCGCTGATGGGACTAGATGAGATCATTGATGCCGAACAGCCTGATGTCATCATTTCCCAGGGCGATACCTCGACCGCAATGGCCGCAGCGCTGGCTGGTTTCCACCGAGACGTGAAGGTCGTTCACCTCGAAGCTGGTCTGCGTACCGGTGACATTCACTCTCCGTTCCCGGAAGAAGCCAACCGAAAGCTCATTGGCCAGGTGGCAGAGCTGCACCTCGCGCCGACTGCAGGCTCGATGGAAAACCTGCGCCGTGAGAACGTCCGGTCGAAGGACATCGCGGTCACCGGCAACACCGTCATTGATGCTCTTCTGGAGGCAGCCAGCTGGGACACCGAATTTGAGGATCCCGCCCTGCAGGAAGCAGCCGAAACTGGCAAGCGCCTCGTGGTGGTCACCACCCACCGCCGCGAGAACCTCGAAGCGATGAAGAAGATCGGCGGCGCAGTTAAGGACCTTGCGGAGAGCTACTCGGACATCAACTTTGTCCTTCCACTGCACCTGAACCCAAAGGTTCGTGAAGCTGTGCTTCCGGAAGTCGAGTCCTTGCCCAATGTTCTCATCACGGACCCACTTCCTTATGACCAGTTCACCAAGCTTCTTGACCGCGCAACCATCATCCTGACGGATTCCGGCGGAGTCCAGGAGGAAGCGCCGGCTCTGGGTAAGCCGGTCCTAGTCATGCGCCAGAACACTGAGCGCCCTGAAGCTGTTGTTGCCGGCACTGTGAAGCTTGTGGGGGCCAATCGTAGTCTCATCGTGGCGGAGGCCAAGCTGTTGCTTGATGACGACGCCGCGTATCACTCCATGGCCAACGCCGTGAACCCCTATGGCGATGGCAAGGCTGCCGAGCGTGCCGTTGCCGCTATTGCCGAGCTCCTCGGCGTAGGTGAACGGCTACCAGACTTTGAACCAAGTGCAGGGGCATAGACGGTCCGCTATATTCGTAGACGAGCCCTTGTCATCGGCTGGTCTGCCCGTGAGAAGGATCAGGAGGCCGTGACAGTAAGCGCACAAGACGCTAGTGTTTAAGCGATTGCATGGATTTCTTTGACGCACTGGTACTAGGTATGTCCATTGGTATAGATCCTCCACAACGATCTGCCCCTTGGTCCGACTAGCTCACTCCCTATTGCGAATGGTTTGGGTGGCTTTAGACTTGTGAGAGAAATGTGAAGCATTTTGAAGTGGCGAAGAAATTTTTAGATCTTCTTCGAACTGCCACAAGTATCGACTGCGCTGGAATGGCTTTGTCTGGGCTCACAATGACTCGGATCGTGATTTTGGCAAAAGGATAGCTAGGTACGGATCTTAAAGCATCCGGCATGGCTTATATTCAGAAAAAGCACTGAAAACTATGCGCGATAAGGTAGTCGAACTGTTAAGTAGCGCTGGGGTGGATGCGTGTAGTGCAGTTCTGAACGGACGAAAACCTTCGTATTGAGTATGGCTTAACTAATCGTTCTGTTTTGGCTCCCGCAGTGTTCTGAAATACTTCTATTTGCTATTTCTGTGATTGTGTAGTAGTGAAAAGTGAGGTATTCTAATCTGTTCTATTTTTCAGCCATTAGTGGCTCTTCCGGTTTCGGGGTGCGTAGCGGGGTG
>NZ_KV802473.1:861-1425 GCF_001810695.1 Corynebacterium sp. HMSC065D07 | reverse complement strand
CAAGTATGGTCACCAGGTTTGATGCCTGGCCTGGCTTACTGGTGTGTTTCCATACATGTTCATCGACTCCGAGGACGCGAACCCCGTCTAGGTGGCAGGGGTCGCCGTAGACAAGCTGGCGACAGGCATCCAGCGCGACTTTATTGACCAGGTCCCAGCCCACACCGAGTGCTTTGGCGGTGGCTGACACACTCATCCGGTCAATAGCAAGGCGCTGCAAGATCCAGCGGGTGACCCGATAAGTGAGTTTGGCGCCGTCATCCGCGCAGGTTAAAGATTCTTGGAAGATCTTTCTCTTACATGAGACGGCTGTGCATAAGAATCTGGGGACTGTTACGTGCAGCCTAGTGGGGAATCCAACAACAGGAAGATCAACGAGTCGACGGGTGATGTGGTCGCGCAGCTTTCCTGGCTGTCCGCAGTCCGGGCACACGCCGACAACGGCTACTGGCGTGGCCTCAATGATGGTCAACGCTCCGGCATCGGCAGCACCGGTGATGGCAAGTCCGATTTCCGCGGTACGGCAGATGGTGTCAGCAACGAGGTTTCCAGTAGGCTTCACAG
>NZ_KV802473.1:0-761 GCF_001810695.1 Corynebacterium sp. HMSC065D07 | reverse complement strand
ACACCAGGGACCCCTACATGTTGTGGTGACCCGCCGAACCCGTCGAGCTCTACCTCACCCCCGCTACGCACCCCAAAACCGGAAGAGCCATCAAAGTCCCTTCTTGGAGGCCCTCGAAAGGCTGGGCAGCATTGCGCAGAAAGACAAGGTCATGGCGAACCTCTCAGCGGTCCGCTCGTGCGCCATCGCGATTGCTCACGATGACGCGTTAGCGCAAAAAGAAACGCCCGAGCATTAGCTCGGGCGTTTGCTCGTGGCTTACCCAACCACGGCCGTGGGGCCGGCTAGGTCCCTAGGAACACCTGGTGCTTAGGAGTCCTTGCGGCGGCTAGGACGCAGAATCAGAGCCGCACCAACGATGAGTGCCAGTGCCACACCAATGAGGCCCAGGACGTTAGCACCGGTGTTGGCAAGCTTGCCAGACGAGGTGCTCTTGGAAGAGGCCGGGGTGCTCGTGGTCGCGCTTGGCTGGCTGGCCTGGCTCGGCTGAGCACTCGGGGTCTGCTCGGACGTCGGCTGATTCTCCGCGCTCGGTGCCTTCGGTGCCTCTGGCGCCTTCGGCTCCTCAGGCTTCAGCGGCTCCACTGGCTTGGCCGGCTTCGTCGGCAGCTCCGGAAGGTGCGGAGGCTTAAAGAAGTGAGCCAATACCGGCGGGATAATCACCAGCGGGATGAGCGGCCACAGGCTACTGAGGTTCGGGATGCTCGAGGTGCCCGGCTTATCCGGCTCCTCAGACGGTTTCGGCGTCGGGTCCTCAGACG